>SHLP01000008.1 GCA_004283055.1 Deltaproteobacteria bacterium | reverse complement strand
TGGCGGGCGTCAAGGTGATCGAGTTCACGCACATGGTGATGGGCCCGGCCGTGGGTCTCATTTTGGCCGACATGGGCGCCGATGTGATCAAGCTGGAGCCCTTGCACGGCGACAAGACCCGTGGATTGCCTGGCTCTGGCGCGGGGTACTTTCCAGCCTACAACCGGAACAAACGCTCGCTTTGCGTGGACCTCAAGTCCGCGCAGGGGAAAGCTGCGGTGTTTCGCCTCGTCGACGGCGCGGATGTCCTGGTCGAGAACTTCCGCCCAGGCACCATGGAGCGCTTGGGGTTTGGCTACGACACCCTCCGACAGCGGAACAAGGGCCTGATCTACTGCTCCGAGAAGGGCTTTCTCGCGGGCCCCTACGAAAACCGAACCGCGATGGACGAGGTCGCTCAGATGATGGGCGGGCTCGCGTACATGACCGGGCCGCCCGGACGTCCTCTGCGCGCCGGCGCCTCCGTCATCGACGTGCAGGGCGGCATGTTCGGTGCGCTCGGCATCCTTGGCGCCTTGCTGCAACGCAAGGAGACCGGCGAAGGCCAGCAAGTCATCGCGTCGCTGTTCGAAAGCACGGTCTTTCTCGTCGGTCAGCACATGGCTCAATACGCGGTCACGGGCGAGGCCGCTGCGCCGATGCCCGCGCGCATCTCTGCTTGGGCGATCTATCAAGTGTTTGAGACCAAGGATGACGACTTGGTTTTCGTCGGCATCGTCAGCGACAAGCAGTGGGAGATTTTCTGCGCTGCGTTTGACCTGCACGACCTCGGCTCGGACGCGTCACTCCATACCAACGACGGCCGGGCAGCCAACAAGGATCGACTCCTGCCGATCGCAAAGCAGGTCTTCGCGAGCTACACGAAGGCCGAGCTCATGGCCAAGCTCGACGCGCACGGGTTGCCGTTTGCCCCGATTACGCGTCCCGACGAGCTGTTCGACGACCCTCATCTCAACGCCGGGCCGGGATTGCTGCCTTTCACGGTGACGGACGGCGCACGCGCGGGCCACGAAGCCAAGCTCCCTGCCCTGCCCCTGGAAATGAATGGACAGCGGTTCGGCCTGCGTCTCCCCGTACCGCGTGCCGGTGAGCACAGCCGGGAAATCCTAGTCGAGGCCGGCTACTCCGAAAACGAGATCGAAACTTTGCTCAGCGCAAACGTCGTGACCGCCGAGTAGCTCCGGCTTGACAAGGACGGGCGGGGGCGAGACGTTCCGCTTCAAACGATGTAAGCTGCCGCCGGCGAGCTCGATGGAGATACTTTCCGGCCGATTCATGCTTCACCCGCGCGACTTCGACCGCAGCGTTTCCTTTTACCGCGACACACTCGGCCTTCACCCCATGCGGGAGTTCGGTGAGGGCGCATCTCGTGGTGTCGTATTCTTTTTGGGCGGCGGCTACTTGGAAATCACCAATGGTCCGGCCGATCCGCCCGCGGCGTCCACGGAGCTTTGGCTGCAGGTGCGTGACGTGGGCCAGGCCGAACGGGACCTGCGCGCAGCCGGGGTCTCTGTGCTCGAAGGCGCAACCGAAAAACCTTGGGGTCTCATCGAGCTCCGAGCCTGCGACCCCGACGGTCTGACGCTGATCTTCGTCGAGGTGCCTGCCGAGCATCCCCTCCGGCGCGACAAGCGCGAGCTCGAGTAGCCGCTGCGAGCTCAGCCGCCTAGGGCGCTCTCGGAGCTTGCCGAAGGGCTGCGCAAGGCCGGCCGCGTCGAGCGCCTCAGCGAAAGTCGGAACCAGGACGCGCTTGCGGGAACAAACAGGGCCAGCTTCACGAACCAGGGAAGCACGACGCGGCCCAGCAGCGGGTTGCTCCGACGCTTGCGCCGAAGGCGACGCCCGATGCCGCGATACAAACGGCTTGCAACGAGGACCGCCCAGCGCGCACGCGCCGGAAGAAAGCTCATCCCTTCGTCTGCGCTGCGATAGTAAACCTCTGCCAAGGTGAGGAGATCGTCCACGACCAAGCTCACTCCGCGCGGATTGGCGCTTCCTTCGATGAGCTGCTCGGGCTCCACACCGACGGCCCGGAGGCGGTCGGCAGGCAGATAGACCCTCGATGACTGCGCGTCTTCGAGGACGTCGCGTGAGATGTTGGTCAGCTGCATGGCAATTCCGAGGTCGACGGCGTGTCCGAGCGCGCGGGGATCGCGAACGCCGAGTATCGAGCACATCATCAGCCCGACCGTGCCGGCCGCTTGATAGCAGTACCTGATGAGCTCGGTGTCCGAAGGCATGCGGACAACGCTCAAATCCGAGATCATGCCGTCGATGAGCTCCTGGACGACCTTGAAATCGATGTTGCAATCGACGCACAGCTCGCGAAACCAGAGGTACTCCCGAGGCCATAGCGAGCGTCCGTCCGGTTCGGAGGCAAGCGCCGTCTGTAGCCGCTCGAGGTCCTGCTGAGCTTCCGGGGTCACGCCCTGGGCGTCGGCCAGGTCATCGACTGCTCGGCAGAAGGCGTAGAGATCGGCAACACGGCGTCGCTGCGTGGCGCTGAGAAACGCCGAGGCCCAGCGAAAAGAACGCGCACGCATCGCGAGCACGCTCCAATGCGCAGCTTCTCGTGCCTTCGCCTCGGCGGCGCTCATGCGCTCACCGCCTCGGGCAACGAGAGCACGCGCCCCTTCGTGGCGGGCGCGGGCACGACCCTGTCGAGCACTTTCGCGGACGAGAGCACCCCCGGAAGACCGGCGCCGGGGTGGACGCCGGCTCCAACGAAGTAAAGGCCCGCAACGTCTTCGGAGGCGTTGTGGAAGCGGAAATACGCGGACTGACGCAAGGTCGGCTCCAAACCGAACGCCGCTCCCTGGTACGATCGAAGCTCTCCTTCGAAATAAGTCGGATCGACGTGGAAATCGGTGACGAGATTGTCCCGAAGGCCCGGCAGGTGCTCCGCGTCGAGTGCGTCCAAGATTCGATCCATGTAGCGGGGACCCTCCACCGACCAGTCGATCCCGCTCGCCTGATTGGGGACAGGCGAGAGGACATAGAAGCTCTCGCCGCCGGGTGGCGCCAGGCTCGGGTCGGTCCGCGTGGGCGCATGGAGATACAGTGAGAAATCCTCCGAGAGCGTCTTTCTGTCGAAGATGTCGGTGAGCAGCCCCCGATAGCGCGGACCGAGGAGGATCGAGTGGTGTGCGAGGTCTGGATAGGTCTTCTTGGTTCCGAAATAGCCCACGAATAGGCTCATCGAATAGCGCTTGCGCGCAATCGAGGCATCGGAATGCTTCCGCCGAGCCGCCGCGTCGATCAGCTTGGTGTAGACCATCGCCGGGTCCGCGTTCGACACGATGATTTCGGATTCGAGGAACGTCCCATCCGCGAGCAAGACTCCTTTGGCCCGACCGTTCTGCACCTCGATGCGCTCTACCGGCGCCTCGAGTCGAAGGTCGACCCCCACTTCGCCGAGCAGGCGAGTCAGGCCCTGGACGATGGCTGTCGTGCCACCCATCGCGAAATGAACTCCCCATTTGCGCTCGAGCCAGTGGATGAGCAGGTAGATGCCGGGAACGCGGAACGGGTTGCCGCCGATGAGCAAGGGCTGAAACGTGAACACCTGTCGAAGCGCGTCGTCTTTGATGTAGCGCGCCACCAGTCCGTACAGGCTCTTGTAGGCTCGAAGCCGAACCAAGTCGGGAACGATTCGCATCATGTCCCCAAACTTCGAGAAGTCTGCGTCCACGAGCTCGGTGTATCCAACGTCGAAGATGCGCCGCGAGTGCTCAACCAGCCTCTTGTACCCATCGACGTCGGCCGGATTGAATTTCGCGATCTGCGCGAAGAGGCGCTCATCGTCGCCGACGTAGTCGAAGCTTCTTCCGTCGGGAAACACGACGCGGTAGAAAGGATCGACCGGCACGAGCTGGAAATAGTCTCTGCGGTCTTTGCCGAAGAGCTCGAAAAGCTCGTCGAAGAGATACGGGGCCGTGATGACGGTAGGGCCCGCGTCGAAATGAAACCCTTCGCTTTCGAATGCGCGGGCGCGACCTCCTGCTTGCCCTCCCGCCTCTAGGATGGTGACTTGATGACCTCTTGCGCGGAGTCGCGCCGCAGCGGCCAACCCGCCAAAGCCTGCCCCGATGACGATGGCCTGCTTACTCAAGATGAGCTCCTTTCACGAGTGCGGGGGATGCGGTTTTCGAGGTCGGTGTTGCCATGTTCATCCCACACCTGGTTGAAGAACCGATCTGGCAAGCGGAGCTACGCCTGCAAGGAGGCCCGTTCTGACCAAATGCCACCGCACCGAGGGCGGCAGGCCGCGAAACAGGTTGGTCATGACCGCGCCGAGCCGAGACGGGGAGAGATTGCCTCCCAAAAACCCCGACCATTCGTCCACCGATAGCTGGAAAAACGAATCGAAAAATCGGTTGACCTCCGAAGCATTCATCCCGACGAGGGCCTCTAGGCCGAACCCGTAGATCTCCCAAATCCGGCGCTGCGCACGCGGCCACAGGGTCGCGTTGCCAGCCGCCAATGCATCGTCCACCCCGCCCGAATCGAGGCCATCTAGGATCGACTCCGCGAGCGGCGCCGCCTTGCGCAGGACATGGGCCATCAGGTAGCCGGACGCAGGATGCACCATCCCCGCTGCAGCCCCGAAGGGGACCAGAGATTGCACAGGTGCAGGCAAGCCTAGCCCCATCGCGATCGAGCATCGCTCTTGCCCGATACGCCTGCTCCGAGCAAGGCCGAGCGACGTCAAGCGCGTTTCCAGGCGCTCACGCAGCGTGCCCATCGACATCGCTGGTCGGCGCGCGAGCGAGGTCTCCTCGAGGAACAATCGACCATCGTCGAGTGGGAGCACGTACAAAAAGGACGGCGGCTCCAGGCTGGCGGTCGGTCCGGGTCGGAAATCCATGAGCACCAACTGCGAGGAATCGAAACGGTGCTGCGGCGCGTCCAAGAGAAGGCCGTACGCGGTTTGGTAGGCCGGCGGCCGAGCGTGAACGCGTCGCACGAAGGGCGTGCCTGCTCCCGATGCGTCGATCACCACCCGGACCCGGTGCTCGGTTCCGTCCTCCGTGTGAACCGTGGTGGAGCTGGGCTGGTGCTCCAAACGCACCGCGCGCTTCGGTACCACGCCGACGGACCCCCCGCGGAACGCGTCCCAGAAATGCTGCTGGAGCGCGAAGGTGTCGAGCTTGACGTACGAACGGTCGAGGCTCCGACGAGCAAGCGTGGTGGCCACGGCTGCTCGGGGCCAGAACTGCTCGGTCAGATCTTGAAGCGCGACGGGCACTTCGTCGGCCCAAAGGCAGTAGTTTGGAAGCCAAGCCGCGTGCGGCTCGGGGGCGATGAGAAGGACCGACGCCCCTCGTTGAACGCAGGCCGACGCGACCGCCAGCGCAGCCGGCCCGCTCCCCAGCACGGCGAGATCGTGCAGGTTGGTCATCGCTCCCCGGCCATTTTAGGCCTATATGGCCTTCCCCTGGACCTGACAAGACCTTGACACCATCTAGACAGCGAAGGCCCATGCATTGCTCCGAATTGCTTGCATGGTACAGGAAAAGAGGGTGTCGAAGTGAGCATTTGGTGGTGGGCGGCAGCCCTCGTGGCCCTGTTGATTTGGCTCGCCATGCGGGGTGGTCGGCCGAAGCGAGCCCTCGGTCGACTCGTCGAGCGCAAGCTGGGCGGATATCGCCACGAAGTCGAGCCGAGCGATCGGGCATTGCCGAAGGATCTCCGCGGCGGCACGCCGAGGGTGGCCGTTCTTGGAGGCGGACTCGCTGGCATCGGGGCCGCTTCCTCGCTTGCCGAGCGCGGCGTCGAAGTGACTCTTTTCGAGCGCAACGCGTATCTCGGCGGAAAGATTGGCGCCTGGACGGTCCCGGTGGGGGACACCGAGCAGACTGTCGAGCATGGGTTTCACGCGTTCTTTCGGCAGTACTACAACTTGAACGAGTTCCTGGACCGCCTGGGCATCCGCAAAGATTTCAGCGCAATTGAAGACTACCTGATCCTTCATTCCGACCTTCATCCGCAGAGCTACGGAGACGTAGACACGGTCCCTGCGCTCAACATCGTAGACCTCGGTCGCCGCGGCTTTTATCGCTGGCGCGATGTCATTCGCAAGCAGACGCGCGAGCGGCTCGATTCGTTCGTTCGCTTCGACATGGAACGCACCTATGAAGCATTCGATTCGATTCCCTTCGGCCGATACTGCGACGAGGCCGATCTCCCGCCGGAGCTACGGCTTTCGTTTCGAACGTTTGCCCGCGCCTTCTTTTCCGACGAGGCTGACCTCTCGACGGCAGACGTGCTTCGCGCATTTCACTTCTACTATCTCAGCCATGATCACGGCCTCATCTACGACTACCCGGCCGGCGACTACGAAACGACGCTCCTGGCTCCGATTCGCGCGCATCTCGAGGAGCACGGGGTCGACCTTCGAATGGGCTCCCCCGTGTCCCGCATCGAAACGGGCGAGAGCAAACGTTTTCAGATTGGACACGAGGAATACGACTGGGTCGTGCTGGCCGCGGACATTCCGGGGATGCAGGCAATTATCGAAGGCTCCGAATGGCTGCAGGAGGCGGACCCCGATTTCGTTGGCAAGATGCTAGCGCTGCGCACTTCGCACGGTTACGCGGTTTGGCGAATTTGGGTCAATCGAGACGTTCGGTCCGGCCTGCCCACCTTCATCAACGTGGATCGCAAGCGCGTGCTGGACTCGGTGACGCTCTACCACCGCGTCACCGACGAAGCGTCGGCCTGGGTCGAAGTAAACGGCGGCGCCGTCTTGGAGCTTCATAGCTACGCGCTGCCGCGCGACATCGATGGGGACGAGGAACTTCGCGCGGTTTTCCTGGAAGAGCTTTATCACTACTTTCCCGAGCTACAGGGTCTGTGCATTTCGAATGAAGTCCTGCAGGTCCGCCGCGATTTCCCAGCGTTTGCTCCGGGACAACATGCGCTCCGGCCCACGGCGGAGTCGCCCATTCAAGGCTTGCTCATGGCCGGCGATTGGGTGCGTCTGCCCTACCCGATGACCCACATGGAAGCCGCCTTTGTATCTGGGCTGCTTTGTGCCAACGCTGTTTTCCGGGAGCTCGGTCTGCGCGAGGAGACGATCTTCACGGTCGCACCGCGCGGCTTGCTTCGGCCCAAACCGCTCAGCGCTCCCCGGGCGGCGCCTCAAATGCAGTGAGGATTTCGTTCCGCCTCAAGAACCAAGGTTTGAACGGCGCATCGTAGCGCGCCCAGATCGGTTCGCCGATCGCCTCGTACCCTGCCGATCGCAACTCATCGAGCAGCAGTGCCAGGTGTTTCTGATAGTTCCCCTGCGACCACGAGCCTGAATATTTAACCGCCGCAAAGGTGCGGGCCGGGACTTGTCGGAAACTGATCCGCGTGTCGTCGGGCTCGGGCAGCTCTTCGATTGTGTATTCGGAGGGCATCATGAACTGAACCACGAACTCATCGCCCACTTTCTCCTGTGTGACCGGCGAGGTCATGGCGATTTTCGTCCCCCCGACCTTCTTTTGGCTAACGGGGGCCGTCATTGCGATCTTGCGCGTACCGCGGTTGCTGCCGAAGATGTACTTCGCGAGAATCCGAAAGCCCTCATTCCCGGCGGTGTCTGGAGTGCCGCCGACTACCGTTTCGGCGACCAAGTAAGGGCGATACTCACGGATTTCGACGTTGCCCAGAGTTTGGCTGACCGAGTATGTCGGGCTTTCGTACGCCACTGTCCCACCTCCGAGCACGATGGCCCCGAGTGCGGCCAGCAAAAGAATCAACCCGAGGCCCGCTCCAGCCCAGCGCATGTCAAAATCTTCGATAGCTGCGCATGAAGGCGCTGCGTACGTCAAACGAGCAGTCGAGCGATTCGAGCAACTCGTGGAGCGAGAGTAGGTAGAGACCAAAGGCGACGAAGTTTCGGCTGAGTGTACCGGCACGGCTCAGGTTCAGGTTCAGGTCGGAGATCTCACGCAGCGTGGCGCCCAGGTGGGCGGTGCTGAAGCGAACGCCCCTCTGGGTCCCCTCCCCTAAGTGGCGCAGCGCGAGGCCACCCGCGGCCTCTACGCCAAGCTTGCGCAAGCCAGCCTGGAACTGCGCTTGGTCGTCTATGAAAAACCCCGCGTACACGTCTCGGACGGCGCCAATGAATTCTGCGTCCCAGCGAACATACAACGGTCGAGGGTTCCAAATCGCATCCCCTGCGGCGTTGATGCCGAGTCGGCTCGGCCAGAGGTCGATCACGGCGGTGTCGCCTTGGAAGAGCTGCGTGAAATAGAGCTGCAGAACGAGCTGTCCCAGCCAACGGCGCTGCGTGCGTTTCAAATCCGACGAAGGGACGAGTCGGATCTTCCTTCGCTGCTCCTCCACGAGAATGTCAACCCGGGCGCTTCGAAGCGTGGCCTGTGCTGTGTCGCGCACCGAGGCGTAGCGGCGTGTATTCGCAGCATTGCTGACGAGCTCGAGCGACTGCTGAAACAGCTCCTGCGGCGCGAGAAGGTCGAGGCCCGGGGTCACTAGGTCGAGTACGCCGCTCCACTCGCTTCTGGGCTGGGGGGCGCCTCGGAAGAGCTTCGCCACGTGCATCTCATACGCGGACATCGAGCTACCTTGGCGTTGGACGATCTTGAGCGTGCACCGAGGAGGAAGAAGGGCCCTCGGCGGGCGGCGCGAACGAGCGCACGGGCTCTTCGTTCGCGCGGTGACGGACCGCGATGTAGGCGCCGGCCACCGAGAGAAACGAGACCATCGCACCAGCGATCAGAAGGTCGAGATCATTCATGGTGACCCCGGCTCAGCAGGAGGGCACCGGCTGACAGAATCGACGGAACCCAGAGCCCAACGAAGAGGCCGCGCTCGCGATCGCCTGAAAACCAGAGCCAGATCGACAAAAGGTAGGAGAGGCCTGCGGCGAGAAAGAAGAGCAGCTTGGCGGAGCCGAGGACGGCGAGCGCGCTGCGGAAACTGACCTTCTGGGCTGACCCCGTGGATGACTGGTTCATGTGATACCTCCAGTCACGCTTTTAGGATCTGTCTAAGTTATGTCAAGCAAAGTGGTGGACAAATGATGGACAGTCGGAATTTCTTCCCTTTGCGGGGCCTTGGACTCAAATCGCTGCGCTGCGTCTTTGAGCCGCCCGACAGGGGCGTCGCGTCTTGGCAGAGCCGCGCCCGTATCGAACAATGCGGCGAGTGATGCAGCTCGGTGGCACCTCGTTGGTCCAAGGAGCGAGCCGCGGTATCGGCTTGGAGCTCGTTCGACAGCTGCTGGAGAGGCAGCCCGGCGGTCGCGTCATCGCGACATGCCGGCGACCGGACGACGCCGCTGAGCTTCAGGAGCTCGCAGCTCAGCATCCCGGACGTCTTCGGGCGATCGCGCTCGACGTTCGAGAGGAGACGTCCATCGCTGCCGCGGCGGAAGCCGTAGCGGGCGAGACAGAGCAGTTGGAGCTGATCCTCAACGTTGCAGGCATCCTTCATGGACCGGGCTTCGGCCCGGAAAAGAAGCTTGCCCAGGTTGAACCCGAGCCGCTGCGTCACGCGTTCGAGGTCAACGCTTTTGGTCCCCTGCTGATTGCAAAGCACTTCCACGACTTCCTTCGACACCGCAAGCGGTCGGTTTTCGCGAGCCTCTCCGCGCGCGTCGGAAGCATTTCGGACAACCGCCTGGGAGGATGGTACGCGTATCGCGGTTCGAAAGCCGCTCAGAACATGTTCACCAAAAACATTTCGATCGAGCTCGCGAGAGTCGCCCCGCATGCAATCGTCGTCGGGCTTCATCCTGGCACCGTAGACACCGGCCTTTCGAAGCCGTTCCAACGAAACGTACCTGAGACGCAGCTGCTGCCCCCGAGCAAATCCGTCGCCGCGCTTCTCCGAGTGATCGATTCACTCGAGCCCGACGACAGCGGCAAGATCTTCGATTTCCGCGGAAAAGAGATCACGCCGTGAGCTCAACGCTTTTCCCATAAATAGTGCGACACGAACCATTCCGCACCATTCCGGTACTCGAAAAGCTCCGAACAGGCGATGAAAAACAACCTCCAGCGGTGGAACCAGCGCGAGGCATCCGAGCCGTATCCGTCGGCAAGAATCCGCAGAGCGGTGTCTCGATTCTGGTCGAGGCGTTCGAGCCAGGCGTCACAGGTGCGGTGGTAGTGCCTTCCATTCACTCGCCACTGCTCGCGCAAGACTAGATCGTCCTGGTACCGCTGAAACATTCCCTCCGAGGGCATCATCCCGCCCGTGAAGAAGTTCTTGGCCATCCAGTCGCTCGGGTCGCGGTGCTCGTAGGTATACGCGTGCGACCGATGGCAGAAGATGTGAGAAAAGGCCAGGCCGTCATCGGCAAGCCAGGCTGCGATTCGCTCGAAGAGCGCACGATGGTTACGCACATGCTCCATCATCTCGATCGACACGACTCTGTCGAACGGTTCGTCCGGTTGAAAATCGTTGATGTCTGTGGTCTCCACGCGAACGTTGGTGAGCGCCCGCTCGGTGGCACGCCCTTCGATGAATGCGCGCTGGATGTGGGAGTTCGACACCGCCAAAATGTTGGAGTTCGGAAACTTCTCCGCTGCCCAGAGCGTGAACGACCCCCAGCCGCAGCCGAGGTCGAGTATCCGCATACCGTCTTGGATTTTCGCGCGCCGTGCGGTGAGCTCCAGCATGGCGTCTTCCGCGGCGGCGAGGTTTGGCGTGCGGTTGTCCCAATGGCAACAGCTGTATTTGAGCCGTGGGCCGAGAACGAGCTCGAAGAAAGGTGCAGGGACCTCGTAGTGCTGCTCGTTCGCCGCTGCGACATCAATCGCGATAGGACCGCCGGCTAAGCTATCCATGAGCGCGGTCTGCTCCCGCTCTCGCGCCTCGACCGAACCGCTGACGCTCTCCCGAAGTCGCCTCTGGAGCAGATGGCGTGTGCCGGCTCGGAGGACCAGCTCTGGAAACAAGCCCGCCTCTGCCATACGCAGGGCGATCCCGATCGTCGATAGGCTTTTCGCGCTTGGACCTCTCGTAGACGCTTTCAGCTCCATTGACGTGCCAACGTTAGAGCGATCGTCCAGGCGAGCAAGCCTCGGCTTGGCGATTTTTTCCGAGACTCTAGACTCAGGTGGTGGAAGCCTCGATCCGAACCATCGCGGTCACCGGCGCAACTGGCTTCGTCGGAGGGTACGTCCTGGAGCGTTTGCTCGAGGAGCCAGACCTCGTGCTTCGATGCCTCGTGCGCTCGGAGAAGGACGCAAGCGAGCTCGGCGCCTTGGACGAGCGGGTGAGCTGTGTGCGAGGCGACATCTGCGAGCCTGCGTCGCTGACTCCGCTGGTGAAGGGGGCCTGGGGTATCATCAATCTCGCAGGGTATCGGGACTTCTGGAGCCTGCGCCCCGAGCTGTACGACGAGCTAAACACCCAGGGGGCCCAGAACGTGTTTCGAGCCGCGCTGCGCGCCCAAGCGCACAAAGTGGTTCAAGTGAGCACTCCACTCGCGTTCGGCATACCGGCAGATATCCCCTTCGACGAGGAGACCGCTCCGGGACCGCATCCGTCGCACTACGCCAGAAGCAAGCACCACGCCGATCAAATCGGCTGGCGCATGCACGCCGAACGAGGTCTTCCGCTTACTGTCGTTCACTTGGCGGCCGTGATCGGAGCCGGCGACCCACGGCCGACCATGGAGGTGCGCCGCGCCGTTGAACGCAGGCTTCCCGTGCTCGTCGGGGCCGACACGACCTATACGTATCTTCATGTCGGCGACGCCGCGGAAGCCATCGTCCGCGCGCTTCTGAGCCCGGACAGCACCGGGCGGCGCTACCTGATCGGCACCGAGCGCGCCACTACGAGAGACTACTTCTCGATCATAGGCGACCTCGCCAACGTGCCGGTGCCTCGAATCAATCTTCCCGAACGCTTGCTCATCCCCATCGCGCGGCTGCTCGAGCAATGGGCACGCTGGACGAAGACGCGTCCCGCGATCCCTGTCGACATCCTCAAGACAACGGCCGCAGGCTCGCTGATCTTCGATGGGACCCGCGCCAAACGTGAGCTGGGGATGCAATACACGCCGCTCCGGGAGGCCTTGGGCGAAGCGGTCGAAGAGGTCCGCGCGGACGCGGCGTAGGATCGGGGTCAGGAGCTGTCGGTGAGCGCGATCGTCGGCCGCGTCGAGCCGAGCACGGTGACGTCGATCCCGTCAGCCTCCGCGTGCGTCGCGAAGTCCTCGATGACCTCGCGCACGTCGTGATCGAGAATCCGGGTCGTCGACATGTCGATGGTCACGGCAGAGTCCGGCGGAACTTCCCGAAGGAGACGCTTGAGCGACGCTTTGTTGAGGAAAGTCATGTGCTCGGTGAGACGAATCGTGAAGCACCCCTCGCTCGTCTCCTCCCGGTAAAAGCTGAGCTGATAGTTGTAGATCAGGATCTCGAAAAACGCGACGGCCATGCCGAGCATGATGCCTGTGAGCAAGTCCGTGAAGACCAGCCCTACGACCGTCACAACAAAGGGGACGAACTGCCAGAACCCCTCTTTCCACATCGCCTTGAACAGGGACACGCGGGCGAGCTTGTACCCGATCACCAACAGAATGGCGGCCAGACTCGCGAGCGGGATTTCATTGAGTAGATTTGGAATCGTAGCTACGCAGATCAGAAGCAGAACGCCGTGAATGAACGAAGCGAGGCGCGTCTTGCCGCCAGATTCGATGTTTGCCGTGCTTCGCACGATGACCTGGGTAACCGGAATGCCGCCGAGTAGGCCAGAGACGATGTTGCCAAGACCCTGCGCTTTGAGCTCTTGGTTGGTGGGGGTGACGCGCTTCTCTGGGTCGAGATTGTCGGTGGCCTCGACCGACAGCAGAGTCTCGATGCTCGCGATGAGCGCCAGGGTCAGTCCCACGACGTAGATCTCGGGGTTCGTGATCTGCGAGAAGTCGGGCCGTACGAAATTCGAGAAGAACTCCCCGAGTGAGGCTGAGAGCGGAACGCGGACGAGGTGCTCGGCGGAAATGGATAGGTCGGGCCGGAACGCACCGAAGGCGCGATTGAGCCCTACGCCAAGCAGCACGACGAGGAGCGGTGCGGGGATCGCCTTTGCAAGGCGGGTGCGCTTGAATCTTGGACCCTGCCAGAGAAGCAGAACGCCCAGCGACAACGCGGTCACGATGATGGCGCCCGGGCTCAGCGCCCGCAGCGCATAGCCGATTTCGCTGAACGTGTTGCGGCCGTCGCTTTGAAAGAACTCGAGCTCGCCCTCCCAAGACTGGTCGTATCCGAACGCGTGCGGGATCTGCTTCAGGATGAGGATGATCCCGATGCCGGCCAGCATCCCCTTGATGACGCTCGAGGGGAAGTAGTGCGCGATGACGCCGGCCTTGAGAAAGGCGGCGACGAGCTGGACTACCCCACAGATGATCACCGCCAGCAGATAGGCCTCGAACCCGAGCGTTTCGATGCCCGCGGCTACCATCACCGCGAGACCCGCCGCCGGCCCGCTCACCCCGTGTCTCGATTTACTGACGACCGTGACCACGAGCCCGCCCGCAATCCCCGCGATGAGGCCGCTGAAAAGGGGCGCGCCGGACGCGAGTGCGATCCCGAGGCAAAGAGGCAAGGCCACGAGAAACACCACGATGCCTGCGCGGACGTCGTCCGCTAAGTATCGCCGATCGTAGGTCATCACTGAGGGGTCCGGGGCGCGGAAGACCCGCGGCTAGATCCGGAGCCTAACCTTAATCGTCTTGGGATTGCCAGTGTACGAAAACAGGGCAGCCTCGTACTTCGGAGGGCCGAAGCGCTCCGGCGGGACGTTGTTCGAGACGCCCCACCATTCCTTTGGGCGCCCAACCATGCTGGTTTTGAGCTCTCCGTTCTTGTCCTCGTCGTGCATGACGGAGACCGCGTACTTCCCTGGCTCGAGTCCTTTGAAGACGCAGCTCGCCTTCCCGGCCTTGGACTTGACGAACACCTTGGCATCGGCTTTGTCGGGCTTGGAGGGAAAACCGTCTTCCTTCGAGTACAGCGAGCAGCCGATCTGTCCTTTTTCGTTTGGTATGTTCGTAACGTCGACCGTTAGGACCGCAGGAGGACTCGCCGTTTCTTCGTCGGCGGTCGCGGGTACGGTCCATGCGACGGCTACCAGCGCGAAAACGAATGTCTGAACTGTGCGTCTCGCCATTTTCGACTCCTGGACTCCATGAACCGCTGCATTTCTTTGCGAAAGCTCGAATACCCGCCTGCTGCGAGGATCGTAGCCGACTCCATGCTCGCCGTCAGCTTCCCGTGTGCCCCTTCCGGATGCGGTAACCGCGACGGACGCGGGCGCCCACCAGAGTGTCCCCTGCCCGTCTCGGGGGACGTTCGACAAACGGCACCCTCTGCTGCTATGGCCCAAGGACTCATGGGATTTCAACGAGTTGCGCTTGCAGCGGGGGTGATCTCGGGCGCGGTGACGGTCGCTGCCGTCGTAGCCTGGGCCGGGGGGCATGGCGGCGCACAAACGGGCGGTATCTCGATCCTCTTCTCGTGCGCTGCGATCGCGTTCGGCGTGCAGTGGCTTGCATTTGTGCCGGCTTACTTGAAACAGACCGAGCACTACTACGATCTCGTGGGCAGCCTGACGTACATGCTGGTCACGGGTTTTGCTCTCTTCGCTTCCCGCCCGAACGATGGCCGCTCCATCCTCCTCGCGCTTTTGGTTTTCATTTGGGCCTCGCGCCTCGGTAGCTTTCTATTCCGGCGCATCCAAAATGCGGGCTCCGATCCCCGCTTCGACGAAATCAAGCCGAGCGCCTCGCGGTTTCTGATCGCCTGGACCCTTCAAGGCTTTTGGGTGTTTTTGACGCTTTGCGCGGCGCTTGCCGCGATCACGACGGTGAAGCCGTCACCGTTCGGCCTGCTCGACGCAATCGGCCTTGTGGTCTGGGCGACCGGCTTTGCGATTGAAGTCATCGCCGACCTTCAGAAAAGCGAGTTTCGCGCGGCGAACCCGGGGCGGTACGTTGACACCGGGCTCTGGGCCTGGTCACGGCACCCGAACTATTTCGGCGAAATCGTCCTTTGGTTTGGAGTGGCTCTGATCGCAGCCTCGACGCTCGTTGGCTGGCAATGGGCCACGATGATCTCTCCAATCTTCGTGATCGTGTTGCTCACACGCGTAAGCGGCATTCCGCTCCTCGAGAAGCGGTCCGATGAACGATGGGGCGATGAAGAAGGCTATCGCCGGTACAAGGACCAGACGCCGGTGCTGATTCCCCGCCCACCTCGGCAATGAGCCTGCCGGCCCGGACCTGGCCGCATGTCTCTCCGAGCCTTAGGTTGACCGTGCCCATGAACGAGTCCGACTACCCAAATCGGTATCAAAACAGGGAGGAAGCCCGGCGGCGCTTCGGAGACGATTCCGATCGCTACGCAGGCTTTTACCTCGCTGGAGACCCGCTGTCCGATGCGCTCGTTCGATGGATCGAACGCCACGGCGAGTGGGCCCAGTCCCAGTTCGAACGCGCTCTTCGCGACGGCATTTCAGCGGTTCCGGAAGCTTCATTAGAGCTCAGAGCATTCTTCGAGCGCGCCGATGCGCTTCCAGCCTGGGTCGACTTTGATCAGATCCGCAGCGGAGCGCTTGCCTACCAGCGATTCGGAGTCCTCGGCATGATCGTCCTCAGCGCGTGGTCTCTCATCAACGGGTATCACTCGAGCGCAGCCGTCAAACCGCTGGCGTTTACCGGGGAGCTCATCGGCCGCCCTCAGCGGCGGCTCGCCGAGACGGCGCGCTTCGTTAGTGAGGCCACGCAGGTCGACGGTCTTCGACCTGGACGCCCGGGCAGGGAGATCTCACTGCGCGTGAGTTTGATCCATTCACACGTGCGGCGCGCTTGCTTGGACTCGGGCAGGTGGCGCACCGATCTGTGGGGACTGCCGATCAACCAGGCCGACATGTTTGGGACTCTGTTGGAGTTTTCGCTCCTCATGATGGACGGTGCGCAGCGTCTCGGTTTTTACCTCACTGCGGAGGAGCGAGAAGCCATTCTCGCGTTGTGGCGATACTGTGGACACTTGAGCGGCGTCGACCCGTGGCTGCTCGAGCAGCTCGGAAGCGAAGGGAAGACTCGGCGCCTCGCCGATCTTCTTCGGCTGGTACAGCCCGGGCCCGACGACGATTCGCGCGCCTTGACCGAGCAGCTTCTGAAGGTGCCGGGGCAGAACGCGAACGGGAAGGCACCCCCCGTCGTCGCGCTTGCGGTGAGTCGGATCCACAACGGGCTCGCGCGCGCATTCAACGGCCCAGAGATCGCAGACGACCTCGGCATCCCCAACGATCTCTGGCAGTACTCGGTCTATCCGATTCGCGCAGCGGTCGCGCCATTCGAATGGATTCGCCGCCGCGTACCCGGTGCAAGCCAGCTTGTCTCGGAGGTTGGAAATCGAGTGGTTCGGGGCGACCTGACCCGTATCCTCCGCGGAGAAGAGCCGTCATTCACAATCACCTAGGAACCGCTGCCGCGCCTCTCAGGCCACGGGGTGCCAGACGAACACCAGATTGTTCCAGACCAGGTGAGCAACCAACGGCGCGGCGAGGCCCTTGGTTTGTACCCGCAAAGCTCCCCACAGGAGGCCGCAGCACAGAGCGACGATGATGAGCAAGGGCGACCGCAGCGCGACCTGCGGAAGAACATACAGAAGAGCCGAGACCACCATCGCGCGCCAGGGGCCGAGCGATTTCGAGAAGAGATCGATCGCAACGCCGCGCCAGACGAGCTCTTCCGCCGCAACCACCAAGAGGAGCACGGGGAAGGCACGAACCGGCCCCGGAGCTTGACGAAGCAGGGCGTAGAGCGTCTCGACCTCGGTTTGAATCGGCGGGAATAGTGACACGCTGATGGGATACAGCCACCAGGTCGCGATCGACATCAGTACCCCGACGGAAAGCCCGACGAGCAGATTCTTCGCAGCGGGCGACCGAAAGTTGGATCGAAGCACAGGACGCGCGCCGAACCACAGCGCAAGCAAGGCGGTCAGCGCGGCGGCGCCGGTTCCGATCCAGATGTTGAGGACTTCGCGCAGACCCATCGCCACGCAAAACGCTGCCACTGAAGCGGCGAGCGCGACGGCCTCGACTCGCTCGAGCCGCTCCACCTAGGCGTCGCCCTTCAATCGGTCACGCATTCGTCGCACCAATTTCGGCGTCGGGACACTGGCGGCTGTCTCGTCTTCGAGCGCCTGGTACACAGAAGTCTGGAACTCCGTTGGGCGCTCGTCACCGAGGCGCTCCCAGATCGTTTCGCCGCTCGGATCCAAGTCGCTTTGGAGCCCTTGGACGAGCTCCTGCGCGAGCGCCAAATCCGCCCGGGTCACGAGCGCGATCCAGTAGCTCGAGAGCCTCGGCGTGATCACCGGCACGCCGATGAGCCTTGGGTCTTTGCCCATGCTCTTGGCGATGCGCGAAAGGAAGTTGGCATGGGTCATTCGCTCTCGCCCCGGCACGTCGTACCACACGCTCTGTTGGCCTGGCAGATCGAGCGCGCGCGCGATCGCGAGAACGACGTCTTCGATCCACACGGGCCACGACGAGAACTGAAGCCAGCGAGGCAAAAGCATCGCGGGGAGTCTCGCGGCAAGATCGCGGACCATCATCCACGAGCTGCCTCCCGCACCAATGATGAGCCCGCATCGAAGCTCGACGGTCGAGACCGCCCCCGACCGCAGAATCTCGCCCGTGTTCAATCGGCTCAGAAGATGCCTCGACGGTTTTTCCCTTGGCGCAACGCCGCCGAGGTAGACGATGCGTCGCACGCCAGCCCGCTCGGCCGCCGCGAGAAACGCTTTGGCTCCGAGCGCTTCGCGTTCCGGATAATCCTCGGAGTCGTCGATCGAGTGGATCAGGTAGACGGCAGCGTCGCAGCCCGCGATAGCCGGGTCGATCGAGCTCGGGTCGGAGACGTCGAGGTAGACCCAGCCGGGCTGCGAAGCCGTCTTTGGATTTCTGGTCGCACGAATGACCTGCCAGCTCGTCTCGGTAAGTGCCGCATCGAGATGCCGGCCGACGAAACCGGTCGCGCCAGTGAGAAGCAGTTTTCGAGATTTTGGCGGTGGTAGGCTCATCGGCTGCTAACAGCTCACGCACGATCTCTCAAACGCGCCGCGCACATCAAACTCTAGCTCGAGCGACTCGAGCACGTCGTAGAGGCACACCAAATAGATGCCGAGCGCGAGGAAGTTCCGATGAAGCGCCACGCCTCGGTCGCGGCAGGCCAAAAAGGTGTCGTGAAAGCTCGTGTGAAACGCGCTGGTCTCGAACCGGACACTGCGCTGATCGCCGCTGCCGAGATGGCTCACGAGCGCATCGCCGGAATTCTGAAGGCCGAGCCGGTGCAAGCCCGCTTCGAAGCGTGCCTCCTCGTCGAGGTAAAATCCGGCGTAGAGGTCTCGAAGCCCTTGCAGGAAGTCGGATTGCCATTGCACGTAAAACGCCTTCGGGCGCCACTGAAGACTGGCCCCTTCGGATGTCGAGAAAGAATCGCCGCGCAGGTCGAGAATCGTTTCATCGCCCGCAAAGATCTGCGTGAAGTAGATTTCGAGGATGCGATCGCCCGTCTGCCGCCTGGCGTCTTCGGAGAGCTCAGCCGGAACGAGGCCCCTCGCCTTGTTTTCCTGAGGCCCCAGCTCGACATCGAGGCCGCGCGCGCGAAGTGACGACGCGATCCCTTCTCGCACTTTGGCGTAGCGATGCCCGTCTGACCCATTGGAGACAAATTCCTTTCCCTGAGCGAGAAGCGCTCGCATGGGCATGACTTCGAACAAGGCGGGCGACGCATAGTCCATGAAGTGTGACCACGAGCTGCCACGTGCAGCGCGCCGTATCACGTCGCGAACCCCTTTAGCCATCGACCCTCCTTAGGGCCTGCGGAGCGGTTTGCCAAATCGCTCCGGAACGGACGACTCAGTCCTCGAGCAGACTCCGAAGCATCCAAGCCGTCTTTTCGTGAAGCTGGAGGCGCTGCGTCCCGAGGTCGGCCGTCGCCTGATCGCCGGCATCTTCTGCGGCACGCACCACCTCGCGCGCGGTGCGAATCACCGTCTCGTGCGCTTCGACGAGCAGCCTGATCATCTCGAGCGCGTTTGGAGCCGCGTCGGTGTCTGGGACGCTCGCTAGCCTTCCAAAGGCCGCGTAGCTTCCGGGCGCGAGAACACCGAGGGCCCGAATGCGCTCGGCGATGGTGTCGACCGCCATCGCGAGCTCGGTGTAGTGTAGCTCGAACATCGAGTGGAGAGTTTGGAACATCGGCCCAGTCACGTTCCAGTGGAAGTTGTGGGTCTTGAGATAGAGGGTGTAGCTGTCAGCCAAGAGCCTCGAAAGCTCGGCTGCCAACTTTTCGCGGTGGTCGGATGAGATACCGGTGTTGAGCTCCATGGCGATTTCCCTTCAGGAGTATCTGTTAGGCCTTCTAGTGACTTCTGCAAGCCCCTTGTCACCGGATGAGCGCTGCGTTGCTTCAGCGAGCGACGTCGCCGCACTGGACGCGCGTGGTCGTCTCCCAGCGCGTGCGCTCAATCTCGGCGAGCGCAAGGGCCTCGATGAAGCGCATCTGCGCCATGGCCGCCTGCTGCTCGCGCAGATTGACGAAGATGAGGTTGCTCGACCCGACCTCGAATCGGCGTCGCTCGCCCTCGGCGAGCTCTGCGGCCGTATCGACCACCGCGTCGGTCAGCTTGGCTCTTTGCTGAGCGGCCTCTACGGCCGACGCCGCGTCGAGCGTTCTCGCGCGGAGCTGGTCCGAGACCAAGCGCACCCGCGCCTGCTTCTCGGCAACCTCCGCTCGAGCGAGCCCGGCCCTGCCGCGCTCCTCGCGAAAAATCAAGGGCATCGAAAGAGCCAGTCCCGCCTCGTACACGTTGCCCGGAAGCGTGAAATCGAGATCGGTGTCGGTTAGAGCGCCGAGATCGCGCGAGTATACGAATCGCGCCCTGAGCTCGGGCCCAAGCTCGTTGCGGGCGAGCCTTTGATCGACCTCGGCGGCTTCGAGCTCGGCACGCGCTCGCTCGAGCTCGGGGTGGCATGCGAGGACTTCGTCCACCGCACGCTCTACCGAAAGCCCTTCGAGCGGCTCGACGGACAGCGTCTCGGGAAGGCGCTGAGCGTCAGCAACGATAGGAAGCCCCTCCGAGTCGCGGAAGAAGAGCGACAGGTCGAAGGTCGCTTTCTGGAAGGCGCGCTCGGCCGCGACGAGGAACGCCTTTCGCTCGAGCAGGATTCGCTCGTTGTCCAATACATCGAAGGAAGCGATTGAACCGGCCTTGAGACGACGGCGGAGCTGAGCGTCTCGCTGCTCGGCCAGGTCGAGTAAGGATCTGGCAACCTCTCGGTTCCGCCCCGTGCCTACCCAGCTCCAGTACGTCCGCGCGGCCGCGAGCTCGAGGTTGAGCTGTGCGGCCGACAGGCCTTGACCAGCAGCTTCTTCGAGTTGAATCGCGCGGGCACGCTCGGCACGGTCGGGGTCGGTGAGCCCACCCCGCCAGATTGGCACCTCGATTCCCGCTCGGACCTCGCCGCTGGAGAGCGTCTGATCGTCCCGATACGTCGGCCAGCGCTCATTGATGCCAAGCCCGACGCGATAGCCCACGAATATCTCCGAGCCCCACAGCGTCGTCGGCTGCCGAAGCTCCACGTCGGCACTGCGCGTGTCGTAGTACGCGCCGGTGAGGATCTTCCCGTCGCCGTCGATCCTTGGATCAAACGCGCCACGGGCCTCCATCGTTTTGGACTCGGCCTTGCGAAGCTGCGCAACCGCTTGCCGTATTCGCGGATCGTGCGCCTTGACCGATTGCAGAACCTCCTCGAAATGAAGCGGCCCTCCCGGCTCCTCGTTCGCGAATGCAAGGGCTGGCGTAAGCGCTCCTAAGACAAGAACGCCCAAGCGCGCGGCAGCGCTCACTTGGCCTCCTTGCCAGTCGTGGCCATCGGGGGTGGGTCCGTCGTGGGCGGAAAGCCATTGAACTGCCGCCAGATCTCAAAGCCGAGCGAGACCCGCTTGAGCAGAACCCAGCCCTTGGCCAGGACGCCTTGACGCAGATAGCTCGCCGCGGGCCAGGGGCTGTCCGCCGCGTCGGGCACGACGACGATGCGGAAGTCTCCGCGCCCGTCGTCGCTTGCATCCACGAACGCAACCCGCCCGCCAAACGTCCCGACCGCGACCGACGGCCAGCCGGAGAACTGCACCGCCGGCCAACCTTCGAACTGAAGACGGACTGGGCTGCCGGGTTTGATCAGGGCGGCATCGTTGCCATCGACGTAGAGCTCGACCGCGCGATCTTCGGTCAGAGGCACGAGCACAGCCAGGACCTCGCCTTGGCTGACCTGCTCTCCTCCTAGACGCCCGACGACGCGAAGAATCGTCCCGTCGAGGGGCGCCGTAATCGTCTGGGCCTGTTGACGTGAAATGCCCACGTCGAGGCGTGCCAGCGCCGCGTTGGTGGATGCGACCTCCGTCTCTGCACTCCGCCAGCTCGCCTCGGCGTTTTCGACTTCCGCCTCGGTGGACGCAATGACCCGTCGTAGCGCGGCGCGGCTTTGCGCGAGCCTGTTTTTTGAAGCTGCGAGCTTCGCGTTCGCCGATGCGAGCTTGGCCCTGCTCTGCCGCGCGGCAAGCTCCGCAAGCTCGAACTCGCGTTGGGAGGCGAGGCCGTCGTCGAAGAGGCCGCGCTGGCGGCGAAGGTTGAGCTCGTTGGTTTCGACCTCGGCGGTCGCTGCGCCAACATCCTGCACGGCTGCGTCGACGCCGCGCTGAGCGATTTGAACGTTCGATTCGGCGGCCGAAATCTCCGCGCGCTGCGAGCGACGAATCGACTCGATCCGGTTGCTCAGCGACCCGACGCGCTGCGACTGCGCCATCCGACGGAGCTCGATCGCTTCTCGCTCCGCCCCGAGACGGTCGAGAATCGACTCATCGTTGTCGGTCAGCTTCACGATGGGATCGCCCTTCTTGACCTGGGTGCCCTCTTGGACGAACCACTTCTCGACGCGCCCGGAGATGGTCGCCTCGATGGGCTGCTGTCGCTGTTCGGGCGCATATGCGAACACCCGCCCACGCCCTCGGATGTTCTGGGTCCAGGGCGCAAGAAGCGCAGCAACGGTGAACAGCAGGAAGACCGCAACCAGTGTCTTAGCTACGACGATGGTTCGTCGCGGCGCCGGCACGCCCAGCGACTCGGGAAGCGTGTGGCGTTCGAAGCCCGACCAGCGTTCGGAGTTGACCGATGACTCCCTCATGCTGCCTCTCCTTCGTGCAGAACGGTGCCCGAAATCTGAATGAAGCGATCCATGCGTCCTCGAACGGCGGGGTCCGCCGCAACGACCAGAAGCGCGCTCTCGCGATTCGCCGACAAGCGGTCTGCAACGCGGATGCCAGCCTCCGAGTCGATCCGATCCAGGGTTCGGTCGAGAATCAGCAGCGAGGGCTTACCTGCAACGGCTCTAGCGATGGTGAGCGTAATCGCTTGGGTGCGGGACAGCGGCGACCCATCTCGAAGGATTGGCGTTTGCAGGCCCTCGGGAAGAGACTTCACCGCGTCCGCCAGGCCGACCTGACTCAGAGCGTCCCATGCTTCCTCCGCCGTGAGGTCGGCGTTTGCAGCGCGCAGGTTGTCGAGAATGCAGCCCGGAAAAATTTCCGTGCCGCGGACGAGCGCGACGCGCCGGCGGAGCTCGCGCAGAGAAAGGTCTCGCGCGTCATGCCCGTCCATTTCGATCACACCTGCGGAAGGCGCGCGCAGTCCAAAGATCGCGTCGATTGCGGCGTTGGTATCGCGCTCCGCCCCATCTAGCGCCAAGCGCTCGCCGGGCGCGACCTTGAATGAGACTCGAACCGGCGCCACACCTGGCTCTGACTCGATTTCCACCTCGTCGACGACGAGCCCAATGCGAGGCCCACCCCCGGGCGGCAAGATTTCGCCATCAGGGCGCTCCAAGGGCAGGTCGAGAATTTCTCCAAGCTTGTCGACGGCGGCGACCAGATCGTAAAAGATCTCGACTTTGCCACCCAGCTTTGCGATCGACGCAACGACGGCGGTCACGATGAGCTCAGCGGCGACGAGCTGACCAATGGACAGCTGGCGCTCGATGACGAGCAAACCGCCCACGGCGAGCAAGGCGACGCTAGCCACGACTTCGATGGTGAAGGCACCCACCAGTTGGCGAAACACGACTCGGAAGTGGCGATCCCGCTTGTCGAGATACGACTTCGCCAGCGTCTCCACTTGGGTTCGCGCGAGCTCCTCGCCTCCCGCAAGCTTGAACGACAGCGGATGCCTCGCCATCTCCTCGAGCCATCCGGCCACGGCATACTTGGCTTTGGACTCGGCGACGCTCGTGCGCGTGCCCCCGCGCCCGAGCGGAATCAGAACCAACACCGCACCAATGATCAGCACGATGTCGAAGGCGAGGAGCGCTGGATGATAGAACGCGAGGACGATCAACCCGACCAGCGCGATGAGGACGGCGTCAACGCCGCCGAGGAGCAAGGAAGCCACGCTCTTTTGGGTAGTGAACACGTCGAAGAAACGGTTCAGCAGCTCGGGCCCGTTCGCATCCCGAAGCGCCGTGCCGCTCACGCGCGGAAGACGAGCGCCGATTTCCGTCACGATGCGGACAAACAGCCTGCGCTGCAGCATCTCCGCCACGCGCACTTGAAGCGCGCGTAGGATGGCGGCGCCTATGAGGGCGACCGCGAGGAGGGCCGTCAGGACGACGAGGGGCTGAATCAGCGACCCGAAGGCGACGGTGTTGACGAGCGATTGGACCGCGACTGGCACCGCGAGCGAAAGAAGGCCGAGGGCCACGCCGTACACGACGATGACGCCGATGTCCTGCCCGTCGAGCGCGAGCAGCTGGCGCGCGCGGCGAAGCGGAGACGGACGGGCACCCTGGGTCGCTGCAGGCCTTTCATTCATGATTTTCGAAACATGATATAAAATACAGGCTTGTCAATACCTGTATTGTGTTTTATGTAAAAGAAGTCATATGAAGAGAAATGGTAGCTCAGAATCCCCCGCGGCGTGGACTTTTCTCAGTAATCACGGGCATGTGCTGGTCTGCATCGCACGCGACGCGAACGTGCGCGTGCGGGAGATTGCGCAGGCCGTGGGGGTCACCGAGCGCGCTGTGCAGCGCATCTTGAGAGAGCTGGAAGAGGCCGGTGTGATCGTTCGAACCCGTCAGGGACGCCGCACCCATTACGAAGTCAACGAAGGAATTCCGCTTCGCCACCCCATCGAGTCCGAACACTCGGTCGGCGAGCTCGTGCGGGTGGTCCGGTCCTGAGATGTTCGAATGACGCTTCTCATCCAAGTCGCGACCACCTGGGCGATGACGGGCATCATCTGGTTCGTGCAGCTGGTCCAGTATCCGGGGTTCGCTCGGATGGACACCGCGTCCTTTCCTGCGTTTCATGCGCACCATTCGAGCTCGATCTCGATCATCGTCGCGCCCCTGATGATCGCTGAGGCGATTTCCAGCGTGGCTTTTCTCTGGGCGCCGCTTCGAGTCCAGACTCCAGCGCAGATCTGGCTCGGCATCGGGCTGATCGCATTTATCTGGGCCTCGACCTTTCTTCTGCAGGTCCCCGCTCACAGCCAGCTCGGGTCGGGGTTCGACGAGGGAACCTGGCGAATGCTCGTCCGCACCAACTGGCTCAGGACGCTTGCCTGGTCGGCGAGAGCCGGCCTGGTGACCTATTGGCTGTACCGGACACTCGACGCAGGCACGGGCTTGGGCGTCTAGCGCTGGATGGCTCGGAACTCGACGCCGAGGCTAAACGTGATGAAGTTGAGCCAGTTCTTGGTGTAGCCGTCGCTCCCCGGGTCCGGAGTGCTGTCGGTTCCGACGGCGCCACCCGCCAGGTAGCGCACGTTGAAAAAGCCGGCGACCCGATCCGAGAAGTCGTAGCCCACGCGAAGGCTCGCATCGAGCAAGGCCCCCGTGACTTCGTTACTACTTCCGTTGATCCCGCTGATCGGCGCGTAGATCCCGTCGATTTCGGTCCCCCACCAGACCCCGCTGTCAAAGGCCCAGCGACCTCGAAATTTCAGCGCAGGCACCGGCCCAATGTTGCGGCGATCGGCGCGCAGCGTGCCGTCCGCCGAGGTGAACGTGATCGTCGAATTTCTGATTTGGAGCGAAAAGCCGATCGAGACCTCGTCGCCCGAGCGCCGCAGGAAGTCGTACAAGTAGCTGATTCGCCAAAACGGGAAACTGTAGGTCGAATTCAGAGGAGTTCCCGCTGGGAAGACCACGTCATCGAAGGTCGTCTCCTGACTCAATACGGTTTCCCCGCTCAGCTTCAGCGGCTGGTAGAGGAACACAATCGTATGTCGGCCCTTGAACTTGAGCTCGGTGCTGAGACGGAAGAAGGGAAAGAGGACGTCCTGGCCGCCCTGATCGCGGTAGTTGAACCGCGTCCCGTCGTTGCCGAGCTGGACGATGTGGCTGGCGACGGCGAGGAAGCCGAGCTCGGCTCCGAGGAACCACTCGACGTTCGGCGGCTTCTCGAGCGTGGCCTTGTACTTGGCTGCGATGTGGCTCTCCTCGACCGGCGGCATATCGTAGATCGACTTCTGACCTTCGGTTTCTTGCGCAAGAGCTGGCACGGGGAGGAGAGAAAAAACGATGGCGGCCGTGAGCCAGCCTCCGAAAGCGCGTCGATTTCGCAGCATTTGCTTGCGAAACTAACACATCGGCGAATGATCGCTGACGTTTTCCGCATTCGGCCTTAGAGCGAGTTCGGATGGAAAAGGCCGACGTCGTCGTGGTTGGGGCTGGGTTCGGTGGCCTCGCAGCTGCTCTGCGCTTGGCCGAGCTCGGCGCCGACGTCGTCTTGTGCGAAACGCTTCGCTATCCCGGTGGCTGCGCGAGTACCTTTACGCGAAGCGGCTATCAATTCGAAGCGGGGGCCACGTTGTTTTCGGGACTCGGTGACGGTCAGCTTTTCTCGAACTGGAATGACAAGTGGGACCTGGGCGTACGCTTCGAGACGCTCGACCCGCTCGTCGAGCTTCGAACCGGGCAATGGTCGCTCGCCGTTCCGCCAGACCCCGACGCGTTCGTTCGGCGGTTCGCGGAGCTCCCAGGCGCGAATCCAGAAGCGCTGCGTTCGTTCTTCGCGACTCAGCGCGGCGTTGCGAACGCGCTATGGAAGCTCTTCGAGGACCCTGCCCTCCTTCCGCCCCTGAGCGCCACGGCCGTCTTGCGGCATCTCGGCCGGTCGTTGTCGTACGCGCCTGTCGTTCAGTGGATGGGGCGACCGCTTTCCGAAGTCGTGTCGAGTCATGGCCTGAGAGACTGGGCCCCACTCCGCGTCTACTTGGACGCAGTCAGCCAAATCACCGTGCAGGCGAGCTCGACCGAGGCCGAAGCGCCTTTTGCGATGGCCGCGGTCGACTACTTCTTTCGCGGCACCGGCCACGTGCACGGAGGCATTGGGAGCCTGGCCTGGGCGCTGACCGCGGCGATCGACCGCGCGGGCGGCAGAGTGTCGCTCGCCAACCGGGTCCGCGGCCTTAGACGCGAAGCCGGAACCTGGCGCGTCGACACCCGAAGCGGGGAGCTCCGAGCGCAAACCGTCGTCGCCAATGTCCTGCCGCAATCGCTGTCGACAATGGCCGGACCAGAGATGAACGGCGCGACTCAGGATGTCGAGGCGGCCGTGGAGTCTGGATGGGGAGCGGCCATGCTCTACCTCGCCGTCGACTCCGACGCCCTGAGTGGACCATCGGCGCACCATTTGCAGCTCGTCGATGACGAGAACGCGCCGTTCCTCGAAGGCAACCACGTATTTTGTTCGATCAGCGCAGCCGACGAGCACGAGCGGGCTCCGGCAGGACAGCGAACCGCAACGGTTTCCACGCACGTTCCGATGAAAAGGCTCCGCGCCCTCGGTGCGGAGGAACAGGGCACCTACATCGCGGACATTCAAGACCGAATGCGAGAGACGATCAGACGGCGCGCGCCCGAGCTTCTCGACCATGCGAGATTCCAAATGACGGCAAGCCCTCGGACGTTCGCTCGATTCACTGGACGGCATTTGGGTTACGTGGGCGGGGTGCCAAGACGTGTTGGATGGAAGCACTACCGACCTCGGGCGCTTTGGCCACGGCAGGCTGCGCCCGGCCTCTATCTCGTGGGCGACTCGGTCCTGCTCGGCCAGAGCACACTAGCCGTCGCGCTGGGCGGCGTACGAACCGCGGAGGCGATTGCGAATGCGTAGTTGCCCAGCTCCAAGCTCGCGCTACCGGGTGCGTAGCGCCCTCAGACCTCCAGCCAGACCGAGCGATGGTGTTCGAGGACGAGCCCGTCGACGAGCGTGACGCGCTGCCCACTCAAGTGGTCGAGCGCCTCACCTTTGGGAACCCAGGAAACGAGGCAGCGAGCGTCGGCAGCTTGGGTCGTTTCGGAGAAATTCGCGACTACCAGCACTCGCTGATCGGCGTGCGACCGAAGGTAGGCAAACAGATGGGGGTTGCCCGTCTCGACCACCTCCATGCCTCCGTCGTACAGCGCTCGAAGCTGTTTTCGAAGCTTGAATAGCTTCGAGGTCTCACGGAAGAAGCGCCACTCGATCGTGTCGATGTCAGCGAGATCCTCTTGCGCCTTCCAGCGCTTTCGGCAGCGGTGCACCCAGCGGCTGTCGTTTACCTTTCGCGGATCGCTCAGATACGTGTAGTCGTTGATCATTCCGTACTCGTCGCCCGCATACAGAAGCGGCAGCCCGCCGATGCTGACCTGAATGCCCATCAGCAAGGTGATACGCCGGACCGCGCGTTCAATGAGCTCGCTGTCGTTGCGTTCGAGTGCATCCTCGAGACCCGCCAGCGACGAAAGCGTCCCCGCAACGCGGACGTCTCCCGTGAGTGCGTTTTG
Organism: Deltaproteobacteria bacterium; assembly: GCA_004283055.1. Taxonomy (GTDB): domain Bacteria; phylum Myxococcota_A; class Polyangia; order Polyangiales; family Houyiibacteriaceae; genus SG8-38. The sequence goes on along the minus strand of SHLP01000008.1, from coordinate 41,347 downwards.
CTGGAACTTCGTTCCTCGCGCGTAGGAGCCCGGGAATTCGCCGGTGTAGAACCGGCTCAGAAACCGTCGATGCGCGGACGGGTCGATCCCGATGCTGCGCGCGTCATCGTCGTCGAAAGTCCATCCAATGTCATCGTGGCAGCGCAGGTAATTCACCCAGGCGCAACCTGCGGGCAGACGATACCGAGTGCGCATCGAGTGCCCGAGAAGCCGCGCGTCCTGGGTCGCGAGGGCCTCCCAAAGAAGCGCCATCAGCAGCGGGTTGTACGAAAGCTGGCACTCGTCGGGGTGGACGTATCGAATCACCTCGTTTGGATGGACGATCGCCTCCGACTTGAAGAGCAATGCCGGCGCGGCAATCCGCGCCATGGCGTTGAATGCGCGGATGATCGTGTGCGCCTCGGGCTGATTCTCGCAGTCGGTGCCGAGCCGCTTCCACAGAAACGCAACGGCGTCCAATCGCAGAACCTCTACGCCTCGATTCGCGAGGAAGAGCATCTCTTCCGACATGGCACGAAAGACCTCCGCGTTGGCGTAGTTCAAGTCCCACTGATAGCTGTTGAACGTGGTCCATACCCAGCGCCCCAGCTCCTCGTTCCACGTAAAGCTGCCGGCACGCGCCTCGGGGAAGATGTCGCGAAGATAGCGCTGGAATTGATCGGGTAACTCGCGATCGGGGAAGGTGAAGTAGAAGGCCATGAAGTCCGGATCGCCGGACTTGGCCTTCATGGCCCACTGGTGCTCGTCGGAGGTATGATTGAACACCAGGTCCAGCACCACGCTGATGCCCTCCTCCCGCAGCGCCGAAGTGACTTCTTCGAGGTCGTCGATGCTTCCGAGGTCGGGGTTGATGGAGCGGTAGTCGCTTACCGCGTACCCGCCGTCGTTTTCTCCATGGGGAGAGACGAAGAGAGGCATGAGGTGGAGATAGGTGAGCCCCAGCTTCTTGAAGTACGGGATGTGGTCTTTGAGCTTCGCCAAGTGGTCGCTGAAGAGATCGACGTAGAGGACGATGCCCACCATTTCCTGGGACTGGAACCAGTTGGTGTCCGCCTCACGCTTCTCATCGAGGCGGCGCAAGGCTTCGGGGCGCTCGAGCCAGGACTGGATCAGTGAGCGAAGAACGCGCTCCAGGGTGTAGTGAAAATCGTACTGCCAGCCGTAGAGCTCGTGCAGATACGAGAACAGGCGCTCCCATTCGCGATGAAGCCGATTCTTGAAACGGTGCCAGTCGAAGGCCAGCGGCTCGAGCTCGGGAGCAAACGCGGCTTCGAGCTCCGGAAGCAAACGGCGCAAGGACTTGCGGGCCTGCTCCGGCTTCCAGTCGTGACCACGGTCGCTCACGGCGCGGTCCCGGCCACCGGCGCGAGCACCAGCGCGGTCCGCGATGGCAAGTACAGGCTCAGGAAGTGGCGCTCGATTCGATCGGGCATCGAATGATGGGAGATCTCGGCGGCCTGCCGGCTGAACCCTCCGTATTCGGACCGGTCGGTATCGAGGACCGTGCGGTAAGTGCCCGGCGCAGCGGGGATCCTGTAGTCGGTGAACGAGCTACTCGGATGGAAGTTCATCGCAAAGACGAGCCCGCCACGCAGCCAGGCCAAGACCTTGCTGTCTTCGTCGCTGTGGAGCAGGAACTCGTCCAGGCCGTCCGGAATGCCGTACGCGCGTGCCACGGCGATCAAGTCGCGATCAAATGCAGCAAGATGGTGGAAGCGTAGGTTTTCATCTTCAGCAAGCCCCCATTGCCTACGGGCGTAACTGTAGGACCATTGGTTTCCCTCACGGGGGAAGTCGATCCACTCCGGGTGCCCGAACTCGTTGCCCATGAAGTTGAGGTACCCTTGGCCCGCGGTCCCCAAGGTCGCGAGACGAATCATTTTGTGTAAGGCGACGCCGCGCTCGACCGAAAGGTTCTCGGTCTGGGTCGACATGCTGTCGTACATATGCGCGCCGATGAGGCGAAAGATGAGCGTCTGATCCCCGACCAAGGCCTGGTCGTGGGACTCCGCGTAGCTGATGGTCCCTTCGTCGCGCCGGCGGTTGGTCAGCTCATGCCAGAGCTTGCCAATCGGCCATTCCTCGTCAGGCACATCTTTGGTGAGCTCGATCCAGGTGTCAGCGACGCCCATCGCAAAGCGGTAGTCGAAGCCCGCGCCTCCCTCCGAGAGAGGCAAGGCCAGCCCCGGGTATCCGGACACGTCCTCGGCGATGGTGACCGCGTCCGGCCAGATATCGTGGATGAGCTCGTTGGCGAGGGTCAAGTACGTCAGCGCGTCTTCGTCTAGATTCGGGCCGAAGTAGTCGTCATAGCCTGTGAAGGCCCGCTGTAGGCCGTGGTCCAGGTAGAGCATGCTCGTGACGCCGTCGAATCGAAAGCCGTCCATGCGGAACTCGTCCATCCAAAAACGGCAGTTGGAAAGCAGAAAGTGGAGGACCTGGGGCTTGGCGTAGTCGAAGCAGCGGGAGTTCCAGGCGGGATGCTCGCCGCGCGGGCCTTCGTGGAAATACAGGCTCGGAGAGCCGTCCTGCGAAGAGATCCCCTCGACCTCGTTTCGAACGGCGTGGGAATGGACGAGATCCATGAAGACCCGGAGCCCCATTCCGTGCGCCTCGTCGACCAGGGCCTTGAGCTCTTCTGGCGTCCCGTAGCGCGACGAACAGGCAAAATAACTCGAGACCTGGTACCCGAACGAGGCGTAGTAGGGATGCTCGGCAAGCGCCATGATCTGCACTGCCTCGTAGCCGGCATCACGAATTCGCGGCAAGACGTCCGTGCGGAACTCTTCATAGCTGCCCACTTTGGGCTCGGCTTGCGCCATCCCGACGTGGGCTTCGTAGACGAGCAGCGGACCAGACGGGCGTGCCGGCCGCGCATGACGCCAGGTGTAAGGGCTCGACGGGCGCCAAACCTCGGCGTTGAAGCTGTTCGACTTCTCGTCACGCACCACCCGCCGGGTCCACGCGGGCAGGCGATCGCCGACGCCGCCCGGCCAACGAACCTCGAGCCGATACGGGTCCCCGTGAGAGAGAGTCGCCTCGGGAAGCTCTACCTGCCACACACCCTCGCCTCCTTGACGCACGAATGCATAGCGAGGATCCGGCTGCCAATCCGAGAATGGCCCCTTCAAATGAATCGACACCGCGTTAGGGGCCCACTCGCGAAGCACCCAGCGGCCGTCCTGGAAGTGCAAACCGAAGTACTCGTGCCCCGAGGCCAACTCGGCTAGGTCCATTCGGCCCTCTGTGATCCGAAGGCGGGTCGCATCTGCGGCCCGGATGCGCCGCTCGATGACGGAACCGTAGCCCTCGAGAAATGAGTCCCGCCCGATCTGGCGCGCGACTCTCTGCTCCGGTGATTCAAACTTGGAGGTGTTCATGGTCTCTTGCTCGAGAGGAAAGGCTCCACGATTGCGAAACCGTGGAGGGCTGGAGGAGGTTTCCCTTTCATACGACGGACCGTCAAGTGCTGGGCCAAGTTCCCGAGCACTGCAACTCGATTCCGAACACATGGGCGGTGGACGCATTGGCCGCCTCCTTCGATTTCGGCCGCAAGAATCGGGATGACCTCGCTCCCAGGAACGTTTACTGGGAATGCCTCAGCAGCAGGAAGGCCTCTCGTGCGACACTTCGACCCGGTGCCCCGTCCATCGACACGATCGACCGTAGACCTCGACGACTACCGCTGGCAAGCGGTGTCGGAACGGACTGCCCGCGAGGACGGCGCCTTCGTATACGCGGTTTGCACGACTGGGGTCTTCTGCCGGCCCTCCTGCGGCGCACGGACTCCTCTACGAAAGAACGTCTCATTCTACGAATCACCCGCGGACGCCAGGCGAGCTGGCTTCCGGGCCTGCAAGCGCTGCGCGCCCGAGTCGACGCCGCCGCATGAGCGGCAGCGGGAGCGGATCGTCGAGGCGTGCCGGCTGATCGAAGGTGCGGAAAAGGAGCCAACGCTCGGTGAGTTGGCAAAGGCCGTCGGCTCGAGCCCCTTCCACTTCAGCAGGGTGTTCAAGCGAATCGTCGGAGTCACCCCGAAGCAATATGCAATGGCCCACCGGGCCAGGGTGGCCGCGGTGAACTTGGAAACGAGCAAGGACGTCACAGCGGCGATCTACGATTCGGGGTACGGCACATCCAGCCGGTTCTACGAAGCGAGCAAGGGCAGGCACGGGATGACGGCGACCCGTCTACGAAAAGGTGGGCAGGACGTCGAGATTCGATACGCGTTCGGCGATTCCTCTCTGGGCCTCGTGGTGGTCGCAGCAACCGACCGTGGTATTTGCGCAGTGCTATTCGGTGCGACGCGCGACGCGCTCATCGAGGATCTGAAACGTCGATTTCCTAAGGCGGCGTTCGCATTGGCAGAGCTCGGCTCGGACTTCGAACGCTGGGTGGAGCAGACCGTGGATTATGTGGACGCGGGTTCCGAGCTTTTCGCGCTTCCGCTGGATGTCCGAGGCACCGCGTTTCAGGAGCTGGTGTGGCAGACCGTGCGTGGCTTGCCGGCTGGACAGACCGCATCGTACAAAGAGATCGCGGTGCGCATCGGGCAGCCCAATTCCGCAAGAGCCGTCGCCGGCGCCTGCGCGGCCAACCCCGTCGCGGTCATCATCCCCTGCCACCGCGTGCTCCGCAGCGACGGTGAGCTGAGCGGCTACCGATGGGGAATAGAGAGAAAACGCCAACTGCTCGATCGCGAAAGGTCGGCGCTCGACTAACGCTCGGGTCCGGCGGTATCTTGCCTCCAGGAGGGAGCACTTGCGCATGCAACTCGGAATGATCGGCCTTGGCCGTATGGGAGCGAACATGGTGCGTCGTCTGCTGAGGGGCGGTCATGAGTGCGTGGCCTACGACGTCTCCGTGGAGGCGGTTGCAGAGCTGGTCACTGAGAGCGCTATCGGCGCTTCGTCCCTGGAAGATCTTGCGAAGAAGCTGACGAAACCGAGGTCGGTCTGGTTGATGGTTCCGGCTGGCGTGGTCGACGAGACGATTGCCGCTCTGGTTCCTCATCTGGAGCAAGGCGATATCATCATCGACGGCGGCAACAGCTATTACATCGATGACATCCGCCGGGCAAAAGAGCTCGGTCCCCGCCGCATTCACTACGTGGATGTCGGCACCAGCGGTGGCGTCTGGGGGCTCGAGCGGGGCTACTGCATGATGATCGGCGGTGAGAGGAAGACGGTGGAGCATTTGGATCCGATCTTCACCACGCTGGCTCCGGGCCGCGGCGACATCCCGCGCACCCCGGGACGGGACGGGTCCCAAGGCACGAGCGAGCAGGGCTATTTGCACTGCGGGCCGAGCGGCGCCGGCCACTTCGTCAAGATGGTGCACAACGGAATCGAGTACGGCGTGATGGCCGCATATGCCGAAGGGATGGCGGTGCTCAAAGCGGCCGACATCGGCAAGAAGACGGGAGCCGTCGACGCCGAAACCACCCCCCTCCGCGACCCCGAGCACTATCAATACGACTTCGATCTTCCCGACATCGCCGAGCTATGGCGACGCGGCAGTGTCATCGCCTCATGGCTCCTCGATCTCACGGCGGCCGCGCTGATCGAAGATCCTTCGCTCTCCGCGTTCGAAGGGCGCGTTTCCGACTCCGGCGAGGGGCGGTGGACGATCAAAGCCGCCATCGATGAAGCGGTGCCGGCACACGTGCTGTCCTCGGCCCTGTATGAGCGGTTCAGCTCCCGTGGCGAAGCGGATTTTGCGGACAAGATTCTTTCCGCCATGCGGCACCAGTTCGGCGGGCATCTCGAAAAGCCGGCGAAGTGAGCGGACTAAAGGGACGAGTTGAAATCCTAGATGATCGTCGAGCCCTGGCACGCCACGTCGCCGAGTGGATGACGAACCTGGCGCTTGCGTCGGAGGGTCCATTTCGGGTCGCACTCTCCGGCGGTTCAACGCCCAAAACGCTCTACGGGCTTCTGGCGTCCTCCGAGCTCCGACCTCGTTTCCCATGGAACCGCGTCTTTTGGTACTGGGGCGATGAACGCTTCGTCCCCCACGACGACCCGGACAGCAACTACCGAATGACCGTCGAGGCGATGCTGGCAAAAGCTCCGGTGCCAGCACAGAATGTGTTTCCGGTTCCGGTCGACGGAGCTCCAGAGGAAGCTGCGTTGCGCTACGAGAGGACGCTGCAGGAAGCCTATGGCGGATCGGTGTTGCACCCCGCAAAGCCCCTGTTCGACATCAACCTGCTCGGCCTCGGGGCGGACGGTCACATCGCATCCCTGTTGCCTGACCAGCCCGCCCTGGAGGAGCGCGAGCGCTGGGTCGTTGCGGTGCCCCACGGTCGGCCCGAGGTTCGCATCACAATGACCTACCCAGTGCTCGAGAGCTGCCGTCGAGCCGCTTTTCTCGTGGCAGGCCGCGAGAAAGCCCCGATCTTGAGCGCTATGCAGATCGGCGAAAGCCGAGTGCCTGCGGCTCGCTTCGAGCCCGTCGGCGAGCTCCATTGGTTTCTCGACCGGTCTGCCGCCAGCGAATCCAACATGGCTTCGCCGTTCTGAAGCGCACGATGCGGGTCATCGTCGAGCAGGAGCACGTGACCCATCTTTCGGCCCGGCCGCGGCTCGGTCTTCCCGTAAAGGTGAAGCCGTGCTTCCGGCCGTGAAAGGACCGGCATCCAATCGGGGTTACCGTCGCGCCAGAGGTCGCCAAACAAGTTGAGCATGACGGCCGGGCGCGAGAGAGAGGGGTCGCCGAGCGGGAGGCCGAGCACGGCTCGAACGTGCTGCTCGAACTGCGAGGTCGCGCAGGCTCCGAAGGTGTAGTGGCCGCTGTTGTGCGGCCGTGGCGCAACCTCGTTGACGAGGAGCTTCGAGCCCACGAGAAACATCTCGACCGCCAACATGCCTACATGGTCGAGCTCCTCCGCGATCGACCGCGCGATCTCCCTCGCGTCCTGCTCGACGGACCGCTCAATGGGTGCAGGGGCCATCGTCGCGTGGAGGACGTGACGGCGATGAACGTTGTACGCGGCCGGGTAGAAACGCATTTCCCCGTTTGGGGCTCGGGCGAGCAGCACCGAGATTTCCGCGTCGAATGGGACGAATTCCTCGAGCATGGACGGAGCGCGACCCACCTTCTCCCAGCTCGCTTCCAGCTGATCGGCGCTTCGGATGACAGCCTGGCCTTTCCCGTCGTAGCCGGCGTGACGGCTCTTGAGCACACAGGGGAAACCGACCGTGTTCGCGGCTTCTGCAAGCTCCGCAACGGAGTCTACGGCGACACAGCGAGGCTGCGGCGCGCTGATACGCTCGAGGAAGCGTCTCTGCTCGCCCCGATCTTGAATCGTGCGGAGGACCGCGGCCGACGGGCGAACCGGTCGCAGGCGCTCGATGTCGGAGAGCAGCGACGCAGGAACGTGCTCGGAGTCGACCGTCACCACGTCAGCCGACTCTGCGAGCCGTTGCGCCGCCTCGACGTCGTCGAGTTGACCCGGAATCCAGAGGTCTGCGAGCGGGACCGCGGGGTCGTCGGCCCGCGGAGCCAGGACGCTCACCCGGTAGCCCATTCGTCTCGCCTCGAGAGCCATCATGCGTGCGAGTTGACCGCCACCGATGATTCCAACGGTAGCCCCGGGTAGGTGATGCGTGCTCATAGCTCTGCCTCCAAAACTTTTGCAACCTGCGCCGACCGAAACGCGTCGAGCCGGATCCGAAGTGCGTCATCGCCGCGTGCAAGCATCGCCGCTGCGAGCAGTGCGGCGTTCGCAGCGCCCGCGTCGCCGATGGCAAGGGTCCCCACGGGCACCCCTTTGGGCATCTGAACGATGGACAGAAGGGAATCGATTCCGTTGAGCGAGCTGCTCCGAACCGGAACGCCCAGAACCGGGAGCAAGGTCTTGGATGCCGCCATGCCCGGCAGGTGCGCCGCTCCCCCCGCTCCCGCAATGATCACCTCGATACCCCGCTCCTCGGCTTGCTCGCAGAAACGAAAGAGGAGGTCGGGCGTCCTGTGCGCCGAGACCACCTTGCTTTCGTGCGGGATTTGGAGCTGCTCCAAAACCTCCGCGGCGTGCTTCATCGTCGGCCAATCGCTTTTGCTCCCCATGATCACGGCGACCTGAGCTGGTTCAAGGGGTTTGTTGGTGGAAGGACTCATCATGCGCTTCTTTATTCATGAAGTGGATTTCGCGTATCATTTATCGTCAATTCAGCCCTACGCAAGTCCTTTTGTGAGATTTTTTTCGCGGACCGACGATTAGCACGCGATTTGACTCAGGAAATCACGATCGTGTATCGTCCGAATGAAGGGTTTCCGAGTGGCGAAGACGAAAACCAAGGATCGGGCGCCCGAGGCCGCGTGGACATTTCTGACGAACCACTCGCATGTCCTGCTCTGCTTGGTTCAAGACCCCGAGGCACGCATGCGCGACGTCGCCGAGAAGGTTGGAATCACCGAGCGCGCCGTGCAGCGCATCGTCTCCGAGCTCGAGGCCGCCGGATACGTCTCGCGCACACGCGAAGGGCGCCGCAACACGTACGAGGTCAACGGCGCCCTTCCCCTTCGCCACGCCGTGGAAGGTCATCAGACCCTCAACGCGCTGATCAAGCTGATCCTGGACTAGGGCCGGCGCGATGGACCCGACGCGACATCCGGATTAACGTCGCAGAGTGTCAGGTTTAGAGTCCATGGGTGGCCGTCGCCGTGTCCTCGTACTCTTCGCGCACCCGGCTCTCGAGACCTCTCGTGTCAACCGTGTCTTGATTCGCGGCCTCGAGGGAATTGACGGCGTCACCGTCCACGACCTGTATGAGGAGTATCCGGACTTCGACATTGACGTCGCAACGGAGCAGCAGCTCCTCCTCGAGCACGATGTCATCGTCTTGCACCATCCGTTTTACTGGTACAGCACACCGGCGCTCATCAAGCAGTGGGAAGATCTCGTTCTCACGCATGGATGGGCCTACGGCAGTGGAGGCGATGCGCTCCATGGCAAGTGGATGATGAGCGCGATCACCACCGGCGGCGGCAAAAGCGCGTACCAGCCTGGCGGACACAACCGCTTCACCGTCTCCCAACTCCTCCGCCCGATCGAGCAGACGGCAAGGCTGTGCGGAATGGACTATCTGTCCCCCTTCGTCGTCTACGGAACCCTCGACATGCATGCGGAGGCTATACGTGCGCATGCGGTGAGTTATCGCCGCAGAATCGAGACAGTCCGAGATGGTGCGCTAGACCCTCTCTCCTCACACCAGCAACTGGGCCCCGAAAGCGCGGTCGACGACGTCATGAAGGGTTGAGCTCAACCGATGCACGGGCAAGGTTTCTTCTTTCAAGCGTTCGTCTATCTCGGCGCAGCGGTCGTTGCCGTGCCGATCGCGAAGCGGCTCGGACTGGGCTCAGTTCTAGGGTACCTCCTAGCCGGCATGGCGATCGGTCCGTTTGGGCTGGGTCTCATCGGCGCCGAGGGCAAGGACGTGATGCACTTCGCCGAGTTCGGCGTCGTGATGATGCTTTTTCTCATTGGCCTCGAGCTCCGGCCGTCTTTGCTGTGGCGCATGCGCGGGCCCATCGTTGGACTGGGTGGCTTGCAGCTGGGAGTCACCGCCGCGCTCCTCACTGCGCTCTCCATGGCCGCGGGCTACACTTGGAACACGGCGCTTGCGATCGGGATGATCCTCGCGCTCTCGTCGACCGCGATCGTGCTTCAAACACTCGCCGAGAAAGGCCTGGTCAATTCGGACGGCGGTCAGAGCGCGTTTTCCGTACTCTTGTTTCAAGACATTGCCGTGATCCCCATGCTGGCGATCCTTCCCCTGCTCGCGCTTGGCCCGGAGGCGGGCTCACAGCTCGGCGAGCAGGCAGACCACTCCTCGTCGTGGGTGGACGGCCTCCCGGCCTGGGGGCAGACCCTCGCGGTCTTGGGCGCGGTCGCGGGCATTTTCGTCGGGGGCCGATATCTGATGCGCCCCGTGTTTCGATTCATCGCCAGGACGAGGCAGAGCGAGATCTTCACGGCGGCCGCTCTACTGCTCGTGATCGGGATCGCGCTGCTGATGGCGCAGGTGGGACTGAGCCCCGCGCTCGGCACCTTCCTCGCTGGCGTCGTGCTCGCGGACAGCGAGTATAGGCATGAGCTGGAAGCCGACGTTGCTCCCTTCAAGGCGTTGCTCCTCGGCGTGTTTTTCATCGCGGTAGGGGCTTCGGTCGACTTCGGGCTGATCCTCAGCGACCCGGCCCGCGTCGTCGCTCTGGTTGGTGCGCTGATCGTCATCAAGTTCGCAGTGCTCGTCGCTCTCGGACGGTTCTACGGCATGAGTTTCGATCAAAACCTCCTGTTTGCCTTTTCGCTCGCGCAGGGCGGGGAGTTCGCGTTCGTACTCTTTTCGTTTGCCGCCCAACAAGGGGTGATCGATTCGGAGACGACGCAAACGCTGGTCGCCGCCGTAGCCGTCTCGATGGCCGCAACCCCGGTCCTGATGCTCTTGAACGACAAGCTCCTTCAGCCTCGGTTCGGAACGCGGGAGCAGCGTGAGCGAGAGCCGGACGCGATGGAAGAGTCCAAGCCCGTCATCATCGCAGGGTTCGGTCGCGTAGGAGGCATCGTTGGACGATTGCTTCGGGCCAACGGAATCGGAACCACCGTCCTCGAGTTCGACTCCGATCACGTCGATCTGCTCCGCAACTTGGGGCTCGAGGTCTACTACGGCGACGCTTCGCGGCTGGATCTGCTCCGCTCGGCCGGCGCCGACAAAGCCGAGGTGATCCTCGTCGCGATCGACGACCATGCGCGCGCCCTCAGCCTCATCGAAACCATCCAGAAGCACTTTCCGCACCTGACGATTCTTGCAAGAGCCAGGGGACGGGTAGAGGCCTACGAGCTCTTGGAGGCTGGAGTCCCACACGTCTATCGCGAGACCTTCGAGACCTCTCTTCAGATGGGGGTGGCCGCACTGCGAGCGCTCGGCGTCCGCGCGCATCACGCTCACCGAGCCGCGCAGAAGTTTCGGCGCCACGACGAGGTATCGCTCCGGGAGCTCGCTGCGCTTCGACACGATCGCGGCCAGTACCTCAGCGCCGCGCGGGAACACATTCGATTCCTGGAAGAGACGATGCAGCAGGACCTGACTCGACCAGACGACTTCAAGGACCTGGGCTGGGACGCCGAGTCGTTGCGCAGGGAAGCGGACTCAGGCTAGTTAGGGCGGCGGTTGGGCCGCCTGCGGCTCCCATGCTTGGCGTAGACCTGCTCGGAGGCGGCGCGAACCTCTGGGCTTCGACGGGCCGCGTAGATGCGGGCACGAGCCTGGGAGTAAGCGGGCCCGTGCTCGACGATAGGCGCGGGATAGTGCTTCCCGATCACGCATCCCAGCTCCTGCTGAACAGAGCGTGGCATTCGGTGGGGCTCCGCAATGTGCTCGGGCGGGACAGCCTCCAGCTCGGGCACGAATCGCTTGATGAAAGCGCCTTCTGGATCTTGATCGGCGACCTGCTTAATCGGCGAGTAGATTCGCACGGCGTTGATGCCGGTCACGCCGGACTGCATCTGTGCCTGGCTGAAATGAATCCCTGGCTCGAAGTCGAGAAAATTCGCCGCCAGGTGAAGCGCCGTTGGCCTCCAGGGCAACCACAGATGGTAGCTCGCAAAAGACATGAGCATGGCGCGCATTCGGAAGTTCATCCAACCGGTTTCGAGAAGTCCGCGCATGCACGCATCGACCAGCGGGTAGCCCGTGCGCCCGGTTGCCCACGCTTCGAAGTAGTCCTCGCGGAAGTCGTCGGCGCGCAAGCCGTCCAGCGCACGGTTGAGCGCATGGAACTCGAGCTCGGGCTCGTCTTCGAGCTTCTGCATGAAATGACAGTGCCACCGAAGCCGAGACTGAAACGAGCTGAGCGACTGAAGCCAGCGCCGATCGATGTCCGCTTTCGCCTTTCGCAAGGCCTTGACCTCCACCGAGCGCGCTTTGGTCTCTTGGAAGATCGTCTTGAGAGAGATGTTGCCCCAGGCGAGGTGAGGGCTGAGCCGACTGCAGGACTGCCACGCGTGAACAGGGCTCGACATCTCGTGCCGGTAGCCGGCGCCGCGCTCGCGGAGGAACGATCCGAGCGTTTCGTGGGCACGAGTCTCTCCACCATGCTGCACCTCGTGCTGCGATGCCGGCGTGAGCCCGAGCTCCGCGAAGCCACGGGGCTCGCCAGCTCGAATGCCGGTGGGTGCAGCGATGACGCCTGGAGTTTTGATCGTCGGCTTCGACATGAAGCGAGCCCAACGAGCCGCCCATCCATCTCGCGTTCCCAGCTTTCGAATCACTCCGAACTGGTTCCACTCGTGCCACTGAATGCCGTGGTGCCTGGCCCAGTCCGCAACGCGAAGGTCGCGGTCGAATGTGACGCGATTGCCGGTTTCTCGGTGACTATGAATCGCGCTGATTGGATGCTCGCGGTGAAGCTCCTCGAGCACCTCGGGCATCCTGCCAACGCGCAGAGTCAATTCGCCTCCGAGCTCGCGAAGACTCTCTCGTAGCTCGAGGATCGACTCGTTGATGAAACCGAGCTGAAGGGCGCCGAGCTCGGGCGTAGCAAAGAGCTCCGGCTCGTAGACGTAAAGGCATAAAACCCTGCCTCGTGCAGCCGCCTCGGCAAGAGGTCGATGGTCGCGAATCCGCAAGTCGCGCTTGAACCAGACCACATGCATCTGCTCGACGATCCTCCTGACAGTTCCTAGAGAGGTGGGGGATGGCGTCAACACCGACGAAAATCTGCGCGAAGTGTGGGCGGCGGTTTACCTGGCGCGCCAAGTGGTCGAAGTGCTGGGACCAAGTCCGATTCTGCAGCGCACGGTGCCGACGGGACCGTGTGACGGCGCTCGATCAGGCGCTCGAAGATTCGATTGTCTCGCTTCTGATGGAGCGTCGAGGCAAGACGATCTGCCCGAGTGAAGCCGCTCGGCGCGTCGATCAGAAGCGCTGGCGAGCTCTCATCGAGCCCGCTAGGCAGGCGGCGCGACGCCTGGTCGCAGCAGGGAAAGCCGAGGTCTTGCAGGGGGGAAGGCGGGTCGATCCAACCACCGCGAAAGGTCCGATTCGTATTCGACTCGTAAACCTGTCCAGCACAGCGTCATCGCTCTCTACGCCCGCAACGTAGACGCCCCACCCTCGCTCAGCTCATCGCCGCTCAAGACGGAGGAAGCTCGCTCGAACGCGATGCCGTGAACGACGCCGAGGTACGTCTCGAACTGAGCCAGTGCGAGCTCGTCTTTTTCGATGGGATAGGCAGCTCCGAGACGATATGCAGCCGCAAAGCCGGAAATCGTAGCGACTTCGTGCGTGTTGGCGAGCGTCCAAGAACCAGCGTAATACGTGCGTTGGCGCCCTTGAAGAAATCGGAGCCACGGAACGACCCGCACGTAGTGCTGCCACGTGTGCGAAAACTGAGTCCATGGCTTCGAGAACAGGATCTGCCCGGGGTCTATCTCATCAATCGTCCATCGGCTCTCGTCGGATGCTCGATCGAGGAAGATGGTTTGGTAAATCGAAGACTCGAGCTGCGGCTGGTAGTGGGAAAGGTCGAAGGACATCTCGATTCGATCGCTGGTGTCGGGGTACGTGCGGACGAAGTACTGATCTCCACGCTCGTCGTCGAGCTCGTAGTACCGCTCCATGTACGCGCGATCGGTGTGGGTGACCGTGATGTCGTCGAAGTATTGAACCGAGCCGAGCACGGCCCGTTCTCGAAGGCTAGGCTTAGAGAGAGCGCGCAGCGCGACGTTTGCCGGACATGCAAACACCACGGCGTCGAAATGTTCGACAGCGCCGCGTGCGTCGGTCGCATGGACCCCGTCGGAGCTGCGCTCGATTCGCTCGACCGGGCGATCGAAATGAAAGACGCCGCGCCCTGTCCGCTCCGTCATCTCGACCATCTTCTCGTAGATCTCGGAGAGCCTGTCGAATGCGAACATGGGGGGGCGCTGGGAGAGCAGACGCTCGGGATCGAAGTCGAAGAGGCGCAGCTTCTCGTCTCGGAACACCCGCGATATTAGGGCAGCCGACACGCGACGCGTCTGATTCCCTGTCCCGAAGAAGAGGGCCACCAGCGGATACAGCATGTGGTCGCGGAAATCCTTCGAGAACCGACCCGCTCTCAGGACGAGCCCGATCGGAACGAGAGCGGATAACGGCTCGGCCCGGTCGATCCACTCGAGCAGCTTTCCAAAGCGCTGAATGTCGGGCCGAAGGCGGTCGACGAGTGGCGTCGAAGCCGTGTTGTTCCACGCCGTGCCGTCTCGCCCGAAGGACACGCGGAAGTCGACGGGCCTAGGGCTGATTCCTGCCTCCTCGTGAAGCCACAGCGTGTTGCGATACGTCGGGCTGCCGCCCTGCACTCCGTCGTTGAGCCAGGTGCCTGGCGAGCCGTTCGCGGAAAGGACCTCGCTGGTCGCGACGCCTCCGGCCTGCGCTGCAGCCTCCCAAACCTCGACCGAGAACTCGGGGTGTCTCGCGAGCGAGCAGGCCGCCGCCGTCCCAGCCGCGCCGCTTCCGACGATGAGAATCCTCTGTTGCTTGCTTGCGCTTGCCATGATTCAGCCTTTCGCTAGCGCGCCTCTGCTCGCGCCACGGGTGTGAGGTAGATCGGCGAGGACCAGGCACGCTCTTCGTTCATCGAGAGACAGTCGTCGTCCCAGTCCGTTCGGTAACCGCCATAGCAAGGCTCGCACTTCCCGTCGTCGTCGCAGCGAAGCCCGCCGGCGTTGACGGCGGGCGTGGGCTCTTGGACCGCACGCACGTAGTAAAGGAGCTCGCGTGACGACTCGAGGAAAGCGGAATCTTCGAACTCGACTTCGCAGACGGCGGCGCCCGGCGGACACGGAAAAGTGAGCCACGGATCGTCGATGAGCTCGTCGATCGATTCGGAGTCCTGCATCTGCCGCGCGATCCGAACGACCTCGATTCGGGATATGGCGCGGCGCTCGTCGCTTGGGTAGTAACACTCGCTGGCACAGACGTTTTCGACGCGCTCTGCGCCGAGGGCGTCGACGACACTGTCGGGGCAACCCGGCTTTTGCTCGAACGAGCCCGCCGCCTTGACCCGAAACTTCGGCGTCGATGCGAAGCTGAGCTCGCTGCCCATCGGAACGGGCGCTGCGCCGGCATTGAGCAAGTCGAACCAGAGAAGGATTCGGTCCCCCGAGGTTCCGTAGACCTCGCGCCTCATGAGGCTATCCCAAATCGCCTCTCGCGTTCGCTCGGGCGCGTGCACGGCCACGAGCCCGCCGGTCATGAAAAAGGAGGCCTGCCGCTCGACCCAGATGGTGCGAAACGGCGGCATCGCGGCGACGTCCTCTGGGCCCAGCTTCACCGAAGCCTGGGTCTTTTCTGGCAGGCCGAAGGTGCGGCGCTGCCACTCTTCGTTGATGGCACCGCGCGCCTCCGTCATTCGGTGACGCGCGAGCTCCTTGTACCCCGTGCCCGGTCGCGACGCGTGGTTGTCGCTCGAGCTCATGAAGCCGAGCGTCACGTGACGCGGCGTCTCGGCCGCGCCGAAATGGCCTCTGGCGAGCATGTACTGGACGGAGCCCCCCGGCCTGTGGAGAAACGCAGGGTTGAAGCAATCGGTGCACTGACCGCAGTTGCCCCATTCGGCGAGCGCCGTACCGGGCAGCGTTGCGTGTCCAGCGGTGCCCGCATCGAGGTAATTGGTACGGGCGGCCTGCACGTCCTGCGCGCATTGCATCGAGTCGGGATCATCACAGCGGCTTCGGACGATCTCGCCGGCGCGCCAGCAGCAGGGCTCGAACGCCTCGGTCGGCGCGGGGCACTCGAGCCCCTCCGCGGTTCGAGTAAGCGGGCGGTACGGACGGTATTCCTCTGCGTTGCCGTGGCCGGAAAACACCTCGATCAGGCGCTGCCGCCTCGGGTCGTCTTGGTCTGCGGCTAGCTGCTTATCCCACAGGTATTCGCGCGGCGTGTAGAAGCCCCAGGTCGTACCGTGCGGAATGACCAGCGCCTCGTGTCCCCACTCATCGAGCTTTTGAAATAGATCGCGAGGCGTTTCGGCCACCTCGCGGCAGTCCGCGGGAATCTCAGGGGATGCGACGCCGGTCGGGCATTCCGGAACCGACATCCCTTCGCGCACGTGATAGATGACGTCGTTGTAAGGCTGTTGATCCGGATACGCGAAAAACGGAAGCTGGATGTTGATCAGCAGGGTGCGCCAGTTTCGGAAGTTGCGGTCGACCAAGCCGGGTGCACCGATCTGTCGGGCTGGCAGCCGATCCTCATCCGTGTGCCTGTAGATGACGTTCTTGTGCCCGAAGTGGGTTTCGGGAGTCAAACCCGTCTGCGACCATTCGAACCCAGTAAATGCAACGAGGTCCGGAGTGATCCTTTCGCCGACCGCATTGCACTGTCGGACCGAGTCCTTGACCATCCGCCACGTGCGCGGGGTGAGCGCCTCCGCGTGGTCAGTGAGCGCGTAAAAATCGAGCTGAGAGCAAAAGCGCGCGAAGTCACATGCGTCAGCCGGGGGATGAATGCCCTCCCCGCCCAGCAGCGGCAGGCTCTGCTGGAATGCATCGACGGAGAGCGTCGTATGCACGTGCATGTCGCCAAATAGAATCCTCCCTGTCTCGGAGCTCGACCGAGCGTCTCTAGCCTCCACGAGCGCGTCGCTCAACGCAGCATTCGTAACCTCGCCATCGAGCTGCGGATTGCCCCCGCCGAGCACGTGCCACAGGACCAGCGCCGCAAGCACCACGGTGAGCACGAGAGCTGGCACGATCTTTTTCATCAGAGCCATGCCCCGGTTTCTCGAGCGTAAAACGGGTACGGCAAGCCCTCGAGATCGGATGGTGAGCTGGGAACCCAGGCTTTGCAGAGGGCAGCTTTGCCTTATATCGCCGTGTATGCCTCCTCGGAGCACATTGGCTTTGTTCTCACTCGCCGCAGCTGTTCTCGTCTCGCCGTGGGCGCCCGGGGGAACGGCGCAGGCCAAGGCCAGCGACGCGGAGCCCCTCCCCTTGCTCGGCACCTACCGGTTCGCAGGCGGGCAAGAGGAGATGCAGGAGGTCGAGCGCGCAATCGACGAGGCGGTCGACGAGATGAACGTCTTCATCCGAGGCATTGCCCGACGGCGTCTACGGGAGCCGAATCTCCCCACCGACGAGCTCCGGATCTCCCTCGGAAGCGATACGATCACCGTTGCGCGAACGGGACAGCCGAAGGTCTCCGCGCCGGCGACCGGCAAGCGGGTTCCGTGGCGTAATCCTCGAAACGGAAACGAGCTCGAGGTGAGTCACCGAATCACACCCGATGGAGCGCTCGAGCAGAAGCTCATCGGCGACCGGGGGGTCTCGACCAACATTTTTACGATCTCCGCTGACGGGAAGCTATCGATGAGGACCACGGTCACCGCGGACAAGCTACCGTCCACGCTTCGATTTACGACTACCTACGTGCGCAAGTAGGCGTCAGGTGCTCGCGGACAGGGCCGGCTCGTCCGCAGCCCGTTTCTTCCCAATGTCCGAGCTCGCATCGAGCTCCGCTGCGGCGGTCTTTCCGCCCGTAATCAGCCGCGCCCCCCGACGGAAAGTGATGTAAGCGTAGCCCCACTCGAAGAGCACCATGACTCTGCTTCGGAAGCCCACGAGAAACGCGATGTGGACGAACACCCAGAGCAGCCATGCGACGACTCCACCGAACTTGAAACGCCCGATATCTGCGACGGCCTTGCCCCGCCCGATAGTGGCGAGGGTTCCCTTGTCCCAGTACTCGAACGCAGTGCGGCTTTCGACGGATGCGCCGCGTCCGATTTCTCGAGCGAGAATCTTCCCGACGTGCTTACCCATTTGCAGCGCCGCGGGGGCGAGTCCGGGAACCGGCGCTCCGTTGCTCTCGACGTACGCCAAATCGCCAATCGCAAAGACCCGAGGATGGCCGGTGAGCGACAGGTCGGGCTCCACGCGAAGCCTCTTGTCATCGCGCAAGAACGCGTCCAGGCCTCCTTCAACGGGGGCGCCGCAGACCCCAGCTGCCCAGACGACATTTGCCGACCCAATGCGCTCGCCGCTCTCGAGCGCGACGCCTCGTTCGTCGATCTCCGTGACGAGCGTCTTCAAGCGGACGTCGACGCCGAGCTTTTCGAGGTCGGTCTTCGCGCGTGCCGAAAGCTCCGGCGCAAGCGCGGGAAGCAAGCGATCCGCCCCCTCGGCCAGGACAATCTGGAGACAAGATGGATCGAGGCTACGGAACTCCCCTTGCAGGACGCGCTTTGCGACTTCCGACATGGTGCCGGCAAGCTCGATCCCGGTGGGCCCACCCCCCACGATGACGGTCGTCAGCAAGCGTTGCCGCTCTTCTGGATCCGAGCAGCGTTCCGCCCGCTCGAAGGTCAGCAAGAAGCGCCGCCGGATCTCCAAGGCGTCATCGATGGACTTCAAGCCCGGCGCGCGAGTCGACCAGGAGTCGTTCCCGAAGTAGTGATGCGTCGACCCCGTTGCCAAGACGAGATAATCGAAGGGCACCTGCTCTCCATCGACGACCACCGTCTTCATATCGAGCTCGACCGAGGTCACATCGCCGAGGATGACACTTGCGTTTTTCTGTCGTCGAAAGACGTGCCGGAGCGGAACGGCGATCTGGGCGGGAGACAACGCCGCGGTCGCGACCTCATACAGCAACGGCTGAAAGAGGTGATGGTTGCGCCGGTCGATGAGGGTAACCCGGGCCGGGGTTCGGGCCAGCGCCGAGACGACACTCATGCCACCGAAGCCACCGCCAACGACGACGACATGAGGTATGTTCATTCCCGAAGGCTTAGTCATGAGGCGGACCGTAGTTGATGGGCGGGCCGAAAGCGATGGCCGGTGCCTGCCAGAGCCCCGACGACGGCCCAATGGTTGACGGTTCGAGGCTGGGGGTCAAGGTCACCATCACGAAGCGGGTGCCGCAACTGCTTACTTCTTCTTGCTGGCCTTCCTCTTCTGCCTTCTTTTTTTGGCCGCGTGCTTCTTGCGTTCCGCCTTCAATCGCTCTTTGGCATCTGCCAGCTGACCATCCGGTTCGAACATCGGGAGCTTCGCCAAGTCTTCCATGTCCCGTTCAGCCTGCTGCGCCGCTCTTGTGATCTTTTTCTTGATGCGAGCCGTGGTCTTCTTGGCTCGCTTTTTCAGCACGGCCTTCCGGCTGCTGCGCTTCTTTGCCGCCTTTTTGGACGCCTTCTTGGTTGTACGCTTCTTGGCAACCTTCTTCGGCGCCCTCTTTTTCGTCGTGCGCTTCTTGGATGTCTTCTTTGGCCGCGCCTTCTTCGTCGTGCGTTTTTTGACGGCTTTCTTCGGCCGCGCCTTTTTCGCCGGGCGCTTCTTGGCAGCCTTCTTGGCCGCCTTCTTTCTGGCCGGCGACTTCTTTGCCGTCCGCTTCTTCGCGGAGCTCTTCGTTGCGCTCTTCCTCTTCACAGCTTTGGCCATCACATGCTCCCCGGTAGGTGAGCGCGCAGTATATGGGAAGTCTTCTGCAAAGCGAGGATCAAAATCCGCGAGACCTGGTGCTCGGAAAGGAGTGAGCACGCAGCTGCGACACGGCGTCTCCGCTAGGACGAGCGTCGGTTTGGTCACGGTGGACGCTCGGCGCCCACGGGTATAGGGTCGCGAGAACTCCAGCACGGATGGGATGGCGCATGCTTGAACACATCAGTCGCAATCCGGCGAAGCGCACCAAGCACACACCTCTTCTGTTTCAGCACGGCGCGTGGCACGGGGCGTGGTGCTGGGAGCACTGGCTTCAGCATTTCTCGGAGCTCGGCTACGAAGTGCACGCGCTGAGCCTTCCGGGGCACGGAGCGAGCCCGCTCGGCAAACCGCACGTCAATCGCTACACGCTCGGCGACTACGCTGAATGCCTTGCGGAGGTGGTGGCCCAGATCTCTCCAACGCCGGCGATCATCGGCCACAGCCTCGGGGGAGCAGTCACCCAGCGCCTGTTGGAAACCCACACGGTGCCGGCGGCCGTTTTGCTCGCGACCCTCCCGCAGCGCGGGTTGATGCCGTATCTGCTTCGTTCGCTGCGGCATAACACGCGGACGACCCTCAAAGCGATCTTGACCCTCAACACGCACCACATCGTGAACAGCGCCGACAAGGTCCTGAGCAACTTCTTCAGCGAGGACGCCGTGGTAGACCTCGAAGCCTGGGAAGCTAAGTTGGTTCGCGAGTCCTTTGGCGTGCTTTTGACGACGCTCACTCCGATCGCCGACCCGACGAAGTTGAGAGAAACCCCGTTGTTGGTGGTCGCGGGCGGAAAGGACGAGGTGTTCACCGTCGAGGAAGAGACGCAAACCGCCAAGGCCTACGGGGCGGAGCTCCTGGTGTTTCCGGACCAGGCGCACAACCTCATGGCGGAGCCCCGCTGGCGGGAGGTCGCCGACGCAATCGACGATTGGCTGAGCGAGACGCTTGGCCTCGAGTGATTTCTGACGACGCGTGCAGGGTGCGCGCGACGATTCGCCAGACGCGCGGGCTGAACCCGAGGCCTACGTGCGAGCTCTGAACGTGGATGTGCCGTGCGTGCGGATTGTAGCGGTCGATCGCGGCTCGCCAGCTGACGATGGCGTCGGTTCGACTGTAGATGACCGTGAGCGGGACGCCGAGCCCCTCGCGATTCATCCGATGCACGTGCTCTTCGAACTCGTCGAGGTCGAGCCCCCGCTTCTCGGCGTAGATCGATCCCGCGGCCGTGTACTTCGGACCGCCCTCCACAGGCGTGCCCAGAGTGATCACCTCGCGGACCACGCCTGCCCGTCGCATGGCGACGATGCGAGCGACCACGCCGCCGAGGCTCCAGCCAAGCAAGGTGACTCCAGCGTCGTCGAGCTCCATCGCATCGAGCCGAGCGATGAAGGCCGCGGCGAGCGCTTCGGGGTCGCCTGTGTTTCGACCGAGGCCCCAGCCGCGCGCGTCGTAGCCCAAGAAGGAAAGGAAGCGCTGGAGCGGCCACATCGAACGGTCGTCTGCCAGAAAGCCGGGCATGAGGATGACTTTTCGGCCATCGCCGCGGGGCTCGCCGATAAGCCGCGGCATGTTGGGAAGGATCGAGCCGATTTCGAAGATCGCGCGGGCTTCGAGATACCGGAGCGACGGGTTCGGCGGGCTGAGCTTGTATAGGCGTCGACGGTCGACGGGGGCGGAGTCGGAGTCGAAGGTGAGGGCTTTGGGCATTGGGATTCCTTCCAACTGGTTCATATGCGAACTAGTTTAGGGCCATCATTGATGGTTCGCAACTGATCCATTTCTCAAGCCAAAATGCCCGGGCTCAGGGCCGATTTTGGGTCTGGCTGGGAACTGTCTATCTTATTGTCAGGTTATCTGCTTCACGGCGCTTCCGGCGCCGGTTGATAACTGGGGAGGAATGGGGAGACGATGGCGGCCTTCAACTGGACCGAGCACTTTGTCACCGGCCTGGGTCCGGTGGACGGGCAGCATCGTCACCTGATCGAGATGATCAACCATTTCGGCGAGTCGCTCTCGGACAACGTGCTCGACTTCCAGCAAATCGAAAGCCTGCTGAAGGAACTTGCCGACTACGCCGACTATCACTTCGCCCACGAGGAGGAGTTGATGTCCAAGGTCGGCGTCGACCCGCGGCACCTGAAGCTACACCGAGAGGAGCACGCCAGCTTTCTCGAAGCCGTGACGCGTCAAGCCGAGAGGGTCGATCCGGAAGACGCCGACGCCGCGAAATCACTGCTCTCATTCCTAGTGCATTGGATCGCCTATCACATCCTCGTCCAAGACCAGAACATGGCACGCCAGGTTGCCGCGATACGGGCTGGGAGCACACCTGCCGAAGCTTATGAACGGCAGCAGCGCGAGGCGGCGAGCGAAACGGAGCCTCTCGTAGCGACGCTTACGGGGCTCTTCGAACAGGTCTCCAAGCAGAATAGGCAGCTACTACAGCTCAACCAGGACCTCGAGGAGAAGGTCGCTGAGCGAACCCGAGCGCTCTCGGGTGCAAATCGTCAACTCGAGGAGCTCGCCGCAACGGACGCACTGACAGGCCTTCCGAACCGCCGGCACGCGATGCAGCGGCTCCGTCAGCTGTGGCGTGAAGCGGAAATCGCCGGTGTCTCGATCTGTTGTCTCATGATCGACGCCGACGGCTTCAAACAAGTCAACGACAGCCACGGTCACGACGCGGGCGACGCGGTCCTGCGAAAGCTGGCTCTCGCGTTGAGCCACGCGGTCCGCACCGACGATGTGGTCTGTCGGCTCGGGGGCGATGAGTTCCTGGTGATCTGTCCAAACACCAGTGCCGACGGTGCGCTTCACCTAGGCGAGCGGATCCGGTCCGCAGTCGATGCCCTTCGGGTTCGAGCCGGAAACGGCGAGTGGCTGGGCAGCGTGAGCGTCGGCGTCGGGGCGAAAACCTCGGCGATGGCGGAAGTCAGCGAGCTCATCAAGGCGGCCGACGACGCCGTGTACATGGCAAAACGCGACGGCCGCAACTGCGTCCGAGTGCCGCTCACGGCCGCCTAGCGCGCGCATGGAGTCCGCAGTCGCCTCAACCGCGAGCGATCATGCCGTCCGCAAGGTAGTTCGAAAGCGCATAGACCGTCATCTGAGGGTTCACGAGTAGGCTCGTCGGGAAAACGCTCGCGTCGGTGACGTACACGTTGTCGAGGTCGTGACAGAGGCCGTTCGGCGCTACGACGCTCTGGCCGGGGTCACGGCCCATCCGCATCGTGCCCTGCGGATGGTAGGAAAAAAGCCGATAAAATTGAGACTCGTTTGTCAGTGCGTCGATCGTCGAATCAATTTGGTCCACGCGTTCGATGGTCATGCGTCGGTTGGTCGGCATGAACACCCGCTTGGCGCCGGCTGCAAAGAAGACGCGCGACGCAGCCTTGAAGGCTTTCTGCATCGACACGAAGTCCCGATCGTCGAGGTCGTAGTCAATCCGCTTTCGATTTCCTTCCCAGTACACCCGGCCGACGTTGTGGTCGTGGATCAGCGTAATGAGGGATTGATACTTCTTGACGTTTTCGGAGAAGCGAACCTGGTCTTCGCCGGTCCCGCCTTCGGTCGCGGCGACGACGGTCTGCGGGCCGATCATGAGCGCTTCGAGGAGGTATCCGCTGTCGAGCGGGTTGTCGATGTCGCCCGCGTAGGAGCTGCAGGTTGCACCAACCCAAGCAAAGACGTCCTGCTCATGCTCCCCCAGCATGAAGACCGATGGATGACAGGCGAAGTTGTGGCCCACGAGCCCGCTGCTGTTGGCCAGTCGATTCTTTTGAAAGAGCAGCGGAGTTTGCACGGCGCCCGCGGCGACGACGACGGTCCCGGCTCGGACTTCGACCGGCCTTTGTCGCCCTTGGCTGTCGGTGGCGACGGCGTGGACGCCGGTCGCTCGCTTTCCTTGCATCTGGATGGTTTCTGCTCGAGTGCCGCTAAGAATCCTCGCCCCATGATGACTCGCCCACGGAAGGTAAGTCACCAACATCGATTGCTTGCGGTCGGTTTTGCAGCCTGCTCCGCAATGGCCGGTGAGCGCGCAGTGGCGAATGTTCCTGGCCACCGGGGCGGCATGGATGCCCAGCTCCTTGGCGCCTTCCATCAACAAACGACCGTTCAGGTTGACCTCGTGCGGCTCGTTGACGTGAACTCCAAGGCTCCGCTCGACCCGGTCGAAGTACGGCGACAGCGCGTCCGGCACGAGGTTGTCGAGCCCGTGCTCCCGGCCCCAGCTCTCGAGCACTTTGTCGGGCGTCCGAAAGCAGATGGCGCCATTGACGACGGTAGACCCCCCCACGCAGGTCCCCTGCAGAACCGAAAGATCTCCAGTCTTGTTCAGCTGGTCGCCGCTGTCTGCGTAAATGGTCTCCACCGTCGTCGTGAGGTGCTCGGTGAACTCGCGGGACGGGTAATGAGGGCCAGCCTCGAGCACGACGACCTTGGCCCCCGCGCGCGTCAACTCGTAGGCCATGACGGCGCCGCTCGCGCCAGAGCCGATGACGACCACGTCTGCATCGAGCTTCAACCCGGCCTTGGGCATCATGTCCGGCTCGAGAACCTCGAGCACCGGGAGTGTTTCCCGCGCCGTCCGTGGGGCGCTCATGGCTTCACCCTGCCCTCGGTGGTGGAGCGTGGCTCAACGGCGCGTTGCCTAGGCTCGGGATCTTCGCCTCCTCGGAGATCGGACCCTGATAGCCAACGGCTCGACCCGCTTCGATGTCCTGCCAGTACCCGTTGATCACCAGGTTCTTCATGAGCGCGGACAGGCCGCGCTGGATCGCGATCCCGTCGTCGAGCCGGGCGATGTAGTCGATGCGCGCTGCCGCATCGAGATGGACGAAAGTCCGGAAGTTGAGGCCGACCGGGATCGAACCGTAATTGAAGAGCTTCAGCGCGAGCCGCACCTCTTCGAGCGTCTGAGCGTCGAACAGCGACAGCCTCCGGTCGATGTTGTCGACGTAGGAAACCTCGGATAGCGGCTTGAGCTTGGTGCCGTCCGTCGTCAGATAGACCTCGGCGAAACGTTCCACGGTCTTCCGCTCGTCGGTCGACATGAGCCCCGTCGTCCCGACGGCGCCAGACGGGTCGCTCCGGCAGGCAGGCCAAATCAATGCGCCGCCAGACAAGAGGGACAGCCGCGTGAATGTTCTCCGATACATCGTGATCCCTTGTTTCAGGCGGGGACTATATCAGTTGGCCGGCAAGTTGGAACCGTAGAGCGGCCTGGCAAACACGTATCGACGCCGATAGAGGACGGGTGAGCAGGGGCGGCGAGCCCGATCGCGTTTCCTGATTCCGGCGCGTGCTTCGCTCCAATTCGGTGTATGTTCCGAGAGTTGTGTACCCGGAGAGTGCCCCGATGAAAGAGGAGTGGTGATGAGGAGATTCAGGCTGGCCTTGTTTGCAGTTGGCATTGCGATGACGTCATGGGCGAGTGTGGCGCCGGTCAGTGCCCAGAGTGACGGCTATAGCCACGCTCAGTACACGCCGCGCCGGCCTATCGCTGCGTTGACGACTTGCGCGGGAATTCGGGGGAACGGGCAGAACCTATTTGCCCACTACGGGAGCCTCGCGCGCCACGTCGAGGAATACGGCGCGATCAAGTGCGCGGCTGGGGGCAGCTCGGGCAGCATCACGGCGTTCTTCGTCGAGAGCATTTGGGCAAGCCCTGACGTGCACAACTGCCGCCGGGGGCCCTGCGGCATCCGCGCGCGCGATGCCCGCATGTCACTGATGCTCAAGTCGGTCGTGGGTCTGGTCGACACGGGCCTGTTCGAGGATGCGGCGACGATCGCTGCGCTGCTCGAAGGCAT
Organism: Deltaproteobacteria bacterium; assembly: GCA_004283055.1. Taxonomy (GTDB): domain Bacteria; phylum Myxococcota_A; class Polyangia; order Polyangiales; family Houyiibacteriaceae; genus SG8-38. The sequence goes on along the minus strand of SHLP01000008.1, from coordinate 16,072 downwards.
ACAGGCTGGGGGTATCGTCGAGCTGCTCCAAGGACCCGTTCCGGAGGAGGGCGTCGATGCCCTGATTCGACTTCTGAGAGACCTGGGGCCGCTGATCAACCCCGAGTTGTTCGAGCTGTTTGCAAACTCCCCCGACCCCGTGTTCCACGCAACGGACATCATCGACGGCCTGCAGAAGGGGCTCCAGTTCATCGTCGATGATCCGAGGGTGTTCCTGAGGACGTCGGTGATCAACTTCGATGCGTTCGCCACCTTGGTAGGTGTGTACGGCTCGTTCTACGCGGGCTACGGGCCATCCGATCGCGGGGGCATTTCGGCCTGGCTCGACGCTTGTGCTAGGCCCGGGATAGGCTTGACCTGGGAAGAGGTCGCAGCGCTTCCTGGCACGGAGGGGCGAACCTGCGGGGAGACGTTCTCCGACTTGTTCAATGCCTACCGCGAAGCGTTCGCGGAGCTCGGTGGACGCAATCGCGCCGATGACCCGGTGGGCGGGTACATGCCGTCCTTTGGAGTCACCGGCGTGCTCACCGGCGGCGCGATCGACGCATGGGAAGAAGCCCGTGCGGCCTGGATCGCGGCCGAACCGATCGAGTTCGTGCCCAACTTCGACGACATCGGCGTCGGCTACTGGGGACGAGCGCGCGAGCTTCGCCGCATGGACCGAAATCTCGATCGCCGATTCACCGATCTGAGCAGTGATCAATTCGTGCCGCTCGGCTCCGCGAGCTGGCGGGAGGTGCTGTCCTCGTCGCCCGCCGAGCCCGGATTCAGCCCCGGAGTGCCGCTCAGCAGCGGATTCGTGTCGGTCGGCGGCTGGGCCGATCCGCTGCGCGTGACGCCGCTCGAAGCACTGGGCGCGCGCCGGACCATCACGATCAACCGACTGGGCGGTGTGGGCGGCTTCACCGAGAACGTCACCCGCTTGCTCAATGCCTCGGACGGGCAGATCGAGGCCCTATACTCGACCGACGATCCAGCGAGCTCGTTCTACGTAGGCCTGGATGAAGCGACGGGTGTCTGGTGCACCGACTGGGACGGTCAGGGCGGAGACCCGAATCGCCTCTTCAACGATGCGTACAACTCACCGCTGATCACCGACGATGCGCGGTTCCTGTGGCCGCGATATGGCTACGAGAATGTCGGGCCGGATTTCTCGATCGGTGGCTGCACACCGGGCGTGCCGGTCTTGGTGGCGGAGTAGCTACGCCAGGAATATCCGCGGGTAACTTCCCTTCGGGCGCCGGCTTGCCTAGGGTGGCGCGATGGACAGAAGCAAGGTCTACCTCCTGGTCGTCGCGCTCGTCTTGGGCGGCCTTCTCGCGTACAGCCAGTTCTCCACCAGCCGCTACGCGCCCATCGTCTTCATGGGCGAAACGTACCTGCACGCCGATGACAACGAGGTGAACAAGGTCGAGAACCACATGTACACGCCGGGAGGTATTCCGATGCCGGAGGCGGACGCCTTCATTCAGATTTCAAAGTACGACCACCCGGACCTGACCGCGCAGCAGGTCGCCATCGTGCAGCAGCAGGTGATCACGAGCTTTCGACTCGAAGCGCTCGAGGGCTCCGAGAATCGCTTCTTCGGCCTGTTCGACCGCAGCTTGCCCGTCTACGGGTACATGAAGGCCGATGCGTTCGTGCTCAAGGTGGGGCCTAAAGATCTTGCGGGAGATCCAGAAGCGCTTCGCGCCGGTGCCAGCGTTCGGGTCGACGCGCTTTCGAGCATCGCGACAGACCTTTAATTGCCGTCCGCCGGGTCTCTGAGCTCCCGGGCGAAGCCCCGCATCTTCTCGGCGAGCTGGGGCTTCGTCTTCACGTGAAGCTTGTGCATGGCGCCATCGAGCGCGTTCGAGACGGTTGCCTTCGAGATGCCCAGTCGGTAGCCAATCATTTTGCCGCTCTCGCCGCGAGCCGCGTAGGTCGCGACCTGGTGCTCTCGCTCGGTGAGGCCGCGGGGGTCGCCGAGCTCAGGCGCGTTGCGAATGCCGAGCACGAAGCGGCGGCCGTCCGAATCGAACCAATCTAGCATCGTCCATCGTCCCCGAACCAGAGCCCACCAGGTGTCGAGCGCTTCATCGGAGTCAGTCTTTCGCAGTCGGCCCCGAGCCCGGTCGATTCGGCGCGCAGAGTCGCGAAGGTTCTCCAGCAGACTCGAATCTTCACTGCAGCCCGACGCGTCGATGACTCGAAACGTGCTCGGATCGATCACTGCCTCGGCTCCGCAAGGAAGCGGCGTGCAATCGCCGTCCATCGATGCAATCGCTCGCCAAAGTCGATGCCCCGCGTTCAAGTGCGCGCCGAGCTTCCTCCAGCGCTCGCCCGCACAGTGCGTCAAGCATGTTTCGACGGGAAGGAAAATCGCGACGCATGCGCCGCAGCCGTCCGGTTCGAGAGCATTGAGTAGAAGCGCGTCCGAGGCGATACCCGTTTCCGCTGCAAAGCTCTGGCAAAGCCGACGAGACCCTGGTGAGATTTGCGACAAGGTGTTCGCCGTGCCGGCGCGCAGCCACAAGCACTCGACGTCCCGGGACGCCTTGTTGGCGTATTCACGAGCCGCGCATTCCATATGTCCGAGCGCGCCGACGTGTTTCCAGGTTTCTACTCGAGCTCGCCGAGCGCCAGCTGGGCGGCTGTAGATGATGCCGGAAGCGAAGACGGCGTCTCCCATCACCGGCAGCGCAGCTTCCAAGACCCGTTCCAACCATGCCGACTCATCCGCCGGCAAACCGTAGGCCGCCTCGACCAAATCAATGACGGCCGACTTTTTGGAGTCGAGCCTGCGCATAGTGGTTCATAAAGAGGACCATGTGGTCTCGAAAAGCGCAAGGGCCTGGACCCTGCCGGCGAAACTTAGATCACGTTTGTCGAACAACTACGTATTTTCATGCACTTGCGAGCGCGGAACCATGGTTCTTCGCTCGGACGCGCTGTGCGGCCGCACCTCCGTGATGCCGCCAGGCGCGAGCCTCGCTGCGTGGTAGAAATCCGCCCATGAACATCGTCCGAAGATCCGCGGCGCCCTCGCGCCTCGTCGGAGTCGCACTATTCGTTGGAGCCGCATGGCTCGCCGCGTGCGGAAAGGGGACGCCTGGGCCCGCGGCGGCGCCACCAGACTTGGTTGAAGTGCGACGGGCACGGGTGTTTCTGACCTCGCGCGCGGGCGATTCGATGCGGGAGACCGGAGCTGTCTCGCTGGTCGCGCCTAGCGCGGAATCGGCTCCGGCAACGACCGCGATCAATGTGTTCCCCAACCGGGAGCGGCAGGTGTTTCTCGGGGTCGGGGGGTCCCTGACCCAGGCGTCGGCCGCAGCCCTCAGCAAGCTTTCGGAGGAGAAGCGGGCCGAGGTGCTCGCTGCGTATTTCGGGCCGGACGGAGCGGGCTACGCGCTCTCCCGTACGCATGTCGGAAGCTCGGACTTCTCCGAGTACAGCTACAGCTACGCCCCCGACGCCGACCCGAGCCTCGCTGGGTTCTCGATCGATGAGGACCGGCAGAACGGCCTCCTTCAGCTGATCACCGACGCGCAGGCCGTGCCCGGAGCCTCGTTTCAGATCGTGGCGTCGCCCTGGACCGCGCCGCCCTGGATGAAGGACAACGGCCAGTACTACGAGCCAGGCCGCGGGGGTAGGCTCCTCGCGGAGCACTACGACACTTTCGCGCGCTATTTCGTCGCCTACCTCCAGGCGTACCAAGAGGCCGGCGTGGATATCTGGGCCCTCACCCCGGTCAACGAGCCCATGGGCAACGGCGGCAATTGGGAGAGCATGGAGATGTCCCCGACGGAGCAGCGAGACTTCATCCGCGTGCTCGGGCCCCGCCTAAAAGAGGCCGAGCTCGAAAAGCCCATTCTCATCTTCGACCAAAACCGCGCTGAGATGCCCGCCTACACGCAGGTCATCTTCGGCGACGAGGTCGCGTCTCCCTTTGCGTACGGCACCGCCGTCCACTGGTACAACAGCACCTTCCGGGTCTACGAGGATGTGCTCGACGCACAGCACGAGCTCTACCCGGACAAGGTCATCATTCACACCGAGGGCACCATCGACAGCGTCTCGGCGGAGGCATCCTGCAATCAGCAGTGCCTGATGCCACCGTGCGGCTGCGAAGAGCTGTACGCTTGGTGGCAGGACGACGCTTGGTATTGGGAGAAAGAGGCTACCGACTGGGGATGGGACTGGGCCCCGAATCGCGAGGTTGACCACCCGAAGTACGCTCCGGCCTTTCGCTACGCCCGGGACCTCGTCGTCGGCATGGGCCACTGGCTCGCGGGCTGGATCGACTGGAACATCGTCCTCGACAAGCGCGGCGGACCGAACCACGTCAACAACTTCTGCCTCGCGCCGGTGATGGTCGATGGGGAGACGGACAGCGTCTACTACACGCCTCTCTTCTACATCGTGAAGCAGATCTCGCGCCACAGCCGCCCCGGCGGAGTAGTCCTCGAGACGAGCGTCGAGGGCTCGCTCGGTCTTCAGACGTCGGCGATTCGGAACCCGGACGGAACCATCGCCCTTCATGTGTTCAACGAGGGCGATGCGGATGTGGCCTACCTCGTTCGGATCGGAGAGCAGGAGGCGACCGTCACGAGCCCCGCCGGCTCGCTTCAGACGCTGCTCATCGAGCCTGAACCCACGGGCTGAAGTAGCACCATACCAACCCGACCAGCACGACGAGGAGCACCGAGGCCCATCGATCCCGGGTTCGCCACCGTGAAGGCGGCCCGTCTCCCGACGGCGCGGTGGTCGCAAATGTGAGGCCCTCCAGCTTATCGGCGTCGGGCGCCCGAGTCAGCAGGGAGACGCCGACGAGGACGCCGCTGCAGACGAGAAAAAGCAACGCCGCGAAGTGGAGGAAGTTGATCTCCGCATACGCAAGGGGAAACCCCGTCTGGGTCTCTTTGGTGAGCTCGGCGACGAGGCGGAGGGTCCCGAAAACGAATCCCGTTGCGAGGGCCGCGATGGCGCCGGCGGCGTTCGCCCGGCGCCAGAGGATGCCGACGAGAAACACGGCGGCGATCGGCGGCGAGATGTAGGCTTGGACGCTCTGGAGGTACTGGTAGAGCTGCCCGGAAATGAACTGCATCATCGGGATCCAGAGCAGGCCGAGCCCGACGAGCACGGCGGTCGCCGTCTGACCCACCCTCACCTGCCGCGCCTCTGACGCGTCCGGGCGGAGCTTGAGATAGATGTCCCGGGTGAACAGAGTCGAACAGGAGTTGAAGACCGACGACAGCGAGCTCATCAGGGCTGCAAGAAGGCCTGCGACCACCAGCCCCCGGATGCCCAGCGGCAGCAGCGCGCCGATGAGGACTGGCAGCGCCTGGTCGGGGCTGTCGAGGCTGATCTCGCCGCGGGATGCGAGCGCGTGGGCGACGACGCCAGGCACTACGAAGATGAAGAGCGGCAGCAGCTTGAGGAGCCCACCGAAGATCGTTCCTCGTCGCGCGTTGTCCTCATCCGCCGCCGACAGCACGCGCTGAACGATGAATTGGTCGGTGCACCAGTACCAGACGCCCAGAATCGGGGCGCCGAAGAGGATTCCTGTCCACGGGAAGTCCGGATCGGAGAGCGGCTTCCAGACGGACATGAACCCCGGCCCGGCCTCTTCGACCATCACGCCCCAGCCCCCAAGCTCGCCAAGCCCAATGAAGGTCACTGCGACCGCTCCGCCAACCAGGACGAACATCTGGAGCAGGTCCGTGTAGAGGACGGCTCGGAGCCCGCCCAACACCGTGTAGATCCCCGTCGCGACGACGACGACGAGGGCGCCTGTCCAGAAGTCGATGCCCATCAGGGACTCGAAGACGATGCCCCCCGCGGCAATCGTCACCGAGATTTTGGTCAGCACGTACCCGACGATCGAGATCACCGCGAGGTACCAGCGCGCCGCTGGCGAATACCGGCGCTCGAGGAACTCCGGCATCGTGAAGACGCCGCTCCGAAGGTAGAATGGGACGAAGACCCAGCCCAGCACAAGCAGGATGAGCGACGCGAGGATCTCGAACTGCCCCACCGCGACACCGCTCGCGGCGCCCGTACCGGCGAGCCCCACCAGATGCTCGGAACCGATGTTCGAAGCGAAGAGCGAGGCGCCGATGACGAACCAGCCGACGTTGCGACCGGCGAGGAAGTAGTCTGCCGAGCTCGTCTGCTCCCGCCGCTCCGAGATCGTCGCCCACGCCGCGACCCCGAAAACGGTGACGAAGTACAAAGCGATGACGACCCAATCCAGCCCTCCAAGAGTGCTCATGGAGCGAGCATATCAGGCCCACCAGGGGAAACGCGAAGCTTCCTAGACGCGCTCCTCATCGGCTACCCGGGGCAGCGAGCCCAGCTGCAGCTCGAGCGCTTCCACGGAAATGATGTTCTCGCGCAGCAGATACGCGACCGACGCGATGAGCATCACGAGCGAGGCGCCAAAGAGAAGCTGTCCCACCTGCTCGTAGCCGTAGAAAAGCGCGGTCATACTCGATGCGGCCAGGATGAACGAAGTCGCGCCGCAGATCTGCATCCAGCGGATGAAGCTGAGGCGCAGCCTGAGGTTTTGGATCTGGTCGTAGATGGCTTCATCGCCATCCTCTTGCCACTTCGCGTGCAGGTCGCGGATGAGTTGTGCCAGCGCTAGAAAGCGGCCGTTGTACGAAAGGTAGAGAAGGCTGATCGCGGGGAACAGCACGGCGGGGACGGTGAGTTGCAGATCCATGGGCGCCCAGATAGCCCGCTGTTCTGTATCCCGCCACCTCGCCGCCGCGCGCAGCAGAGCACTTCGCCCATTTCACTCCATCCAGGAGCTAGAAATCACGTTCCAGATCGAACTCGGCGGCTCCCACGGTGACGATGCCGAGGTGGCCGTCCACCGTGACGAAGTCCCCGTCCTTCAATATGTCGGCCGCGTTCCGCACGCCGTTCACACAGGGGATGCCGAGCTCGCGCGCGATGATCGATCCGTGGATCAGCATGCCACCCCGGCGCTCGACGATGGCGCTCGCAAGGGGCACCAAATGGGTCATGGTCGGCTCGATCGCATCGCAGACCAGGATGTCACCGCATCGAAATTTGCTGAGAGCGTCACGCCCACGGATGCATCGAACGGTCCCGGTGGCAAGACCGGGTGACGCGGGCTGTCCGATCAGCTGGCGCGATGATTCGCCCTTTTCCATTGGCAACGGGTCGGACTTCGTAGCCGCCGTGCGCGGCGTGAGCGCGATGGGCGCGGCGTTTCGCGTCCGAAGTGCTTGAACGAGCGGTTCGAGGTGCGAGGCGTTCGGCTTCTCCTCATCGACCAGTTGATCGCGGTCTCGAAGGCGCGAGGCGGCTACGCTGAGGGCACGGAGCAATTGGCTCTGCAGGCGCGCGACGAGCAGGTTGTCGTCGTCGCGAAGTTTCCAGCTGACGCGTCCGGTCTCAACGATATGCTGAGCCTCCTCGTGCCGTTCCGCCCCGACAGCGTCGAGCAAGCGTTGTTGCAGCACCGAAGCGGATTCTCCCGAAGCCCCGCTGCCCTGTGGCAGCCGATCGGGGAGGCGCGACAGCTCGACGATGTTCCGCAGCAGGAGCTCGGGCTGGTCAAAGAGCCGCTGGTCGTCGTACGTGACGTCGAGAAAACGCTCGCTCATACGTTCGAAGCCTTCGACGAAACCGGCCGCACCGTCTTCGATTTGCATCAGCTCTCGGCGGAAGTCGGCCCATTTCACCGAGCCCGCCTGTCCTTGAAGCAGCTGCTCGACCGCCGCTCGGACCGAGTCGTGACTCGCGAGATCCCGCGCCAGCACGGCGATCGCCCGGTTTCGCTGAGCCGCCAGCAAGGGCTGATCCCGGAGCAATCCGACGAACTCGTACGGATCGTCGGGCTTCACGGCGTCGTTGTAATACGTCCCGAGTCGACGCACCCCGTGGGCAAAAGGGATGAACTCATCCCAGTAAATCTTCTTCCATTCGGCGACGTAGTCGGCGCGAGCCCCAATCGCTTGGGCCAACTGCTCGTCGTCGAGGAGGTCGAGCTCCTCCGCTGCCAGAGCCTCCCCCAGCGCTTCCAATTGCGGAATGAGCTGCTCGCTCACGCGCTTGCGCAGGTCTCTCAACCGGACATCGCTGGGCCGCAGGCTGAGGTACCAGCTTCGTGTGTCATCTTCTTCGGGCGCTGCGGTCGTGATCGGCCGCGCTTGCAAAACGGTGAGCGTCTCAGAGCGCCCCGTCCACTCCATGTCGGGCGCCCAGGAAAACAGCTGCTCCACCGACAGCAAGGTTTCCATGACCTTCTCGAGATCGCGTGGTTCGAGCAGCGGACCATCGTCGTTCGACTCCTCGCGCTGCCCAGGTCGCCACTTGATGACGCTTCGCGTCTTGCGGTGGATTTCCCAGCGATCGGGGTCGACCACGCCATCGACCAGCAGGCTGCACGGGCCCGGGACCGACTCGATAATGGCGTGCTCCGTGCGCGTGTTGCGTGGGTCGCGAGCAAACGCAACGCCAGAGCGGTCGTCGTCCACCGCCTCTTGGATGAGCACCGCCATTCGGCTCCGAGCCGGATCGAGACCTAGCTCTTTTCGATACAAAAGGGCCGCGTCGGACCAGAGCGACGCCCACACCAAACGCACTGCGTCTTGTACGGCGTTTGTGCCGCGAACGCCGATGATCGATTCGTGCAAACCGGCGAAGCTGCGGTCCGCAGAGTCTTCACCAATCGCGGACGAGCGAACCGCGAGCCGGGTGGAGGAATCGAAAGCGCTCAGACTCTCGGCGATGGTCCTTTGCAGCAAATCGGAGAGCGGCTGCAACATGAAGGCCGCACGAATCCGAAGGGCTGCGTCCCAGATCTCCTCCCAGCGCATCTCGTCGAGCGACTTGCGGCCCAGCTCCATGCGAATCGTGTTGACGATGTCGGAGTCGCCGATGAACGATTCATAAGCCCACGTGGTCAGGCAGACGCCTCGGGGCACGGGGAAACCTGCTCGGGCGAGCTGCGAGAGCTTGGCCGCCTTCCCTCCAATGACTGCTTCGTGGCGCGCCTCGACGGCGTCGAGGGGAATCAGGACTGGTCCGTTGGAATCCACTGACGCACCTCTTGAAATCGCACCACGTGCAAAAAGCGCACGACATCGATGCGGAATAGCGCACAGCTAGCCGCGCTCACAAACGATTTCAGATACGAGTGCCGGCGGACCAGCAACTCAGCCCAGCGCTCGAATTCGCCGCCTCGATCGATCAAATGCGCACGCCCGGTAGCGGTAACCGCTTCGAGCTCCATCAGGTCGTCCGTCTCGCTCGACCGACTGTCGACGACGAACGCAACCTGGGCCGACTCGCTCAACAGGCGATACTTGCGCGTCGTGACGGGCGTGGTGAACACGAGGTGCCGAAGGTCCTCGGAAAACGCGTATGCTACCAGGGCGCCATACGGCTGACCACCGCCCTGCACGCAAAGCACACCGTAGGGCTGCTGCGAAAGCAATCGGTAGACCCGCTCGCGCATCGGAGGATCAGAATCGTCATCGAGAATCGCGGCGGCGTTTGCATCGAAAACTGGTTCGTCGGGGTTCATGGTCGCAGCTCATACTTACGTGGAAGGATGCGAGGTCAAGCCGGCCGCGACGTCCGAGGGCCGTTGCGAACGCTGCGAGCTCTGAAGTTCGACGGAAGCGCATCACCGAACGCGCTTCGCTAGGAAGTCCAGCTTCAGGGTTTGCTGCACTCGCAGAGGCGATCGCCAACGATTTCGTCGCAGGTGCCGGGCCCACCCGGGACACAGGTGTCGTTGGTGTCGGGCATCGAAGAGAGGCAGGTGCCGCCAGCGGATTCGCAGCGCGTGTTGCAGCTATCGACATCGTTGAGCAGCGTGTAGAAGGTACACGACGTTGGAGTCTGCGAGCACAAGACATATCCCGGGTTGGACCCATAGGTCATGTTGCAAGGATCATTGACATCCGGTTCGAACCTTGCCGTCACGAGAAAACGTACGTCGTCCTCGCCAGGTTCGAAGGACAGCTGGCATCGGTCGCCCACAAACTCATTGCAACCATCCCATCCTGAGAAGACACTTCCAGGCTCGGGCTCGGCCATCAGGGAAAACGCCCCGCCCGCACCGGCCTCGTCAACCTCCCGGCTGCACGATCCACGGACCATTCCCGCAACGATGACGCAATCGATTGGAACCGCGTCCTCGAGCGAAGTGACTCGCCCCGACCCGCTCCCCGCACCAAGAACCTCGAGGGAGATCCTGTTCAGGAACTCATCGTCGCACCCCGCGACCGTGAATCCGGTCGCGATTGCCAGCAACAAGGGGGCGAGGCTCGAATGAAAGACATCAAGCGCTGACCACATTCGCAAATCGGAACACGACCGCCCAACGGTTGTCAACGCTCGGCGAGTTTCGCTCAGATTGGTGTTTTTCGCTGCGGGATGTGCGGCGAAGCCCCGACTCCAGTGCGCGACGGACATGGGACGACCGAAAAACGAGGGCGTGCTAAGAATACAGCGTGTTGGAAGGGGGCGAATCGAGGGAGCCGTAGGAGTGACGACAGGGACCACGCCAAAGCTCGTCGAGGGAGGCTGCCATTGCGGCGCGGTTAGATACCGGGTGACCGTGAGGAAACTCGAAGGTGTCCGCTGCAATTGCAGCGCCTGCAGCAAGAAGGGCTACCTTCATCTGATCGTGAACAAAGAGGACTTCGAGCTTCTTCGGGGCAGCGAAGCGCTGACGACGTACACGTTCGGTACCCACGTCGCAAAGCACCACTTCTGCAGCCGTTGTGGGATTCACTCGTTCTACCGTCCGCGGAGCCACCCGGATCGAATTGATGTCAACATCCGGTGCCTCGATGGGTTGACGCCGTCGGAGTTTCGCTTCTACGACTTTGACGGGCGGAACTGGGAAGAGAGCGTGGAGGCCCTACGCAAGAGCCAGCTTTCGGACGACTGAAGCTCGATCGCCCGCCAGCGCTCTCCCCTGCCCGTGATTGCGAGGGAATTGAGCGTTTAGGATGAGCCCGCTAGGCTACGAAGCGCTCGACGTGCCGCCGCGTCGACCGAGGAGTTTCATGGCCCACTACAAGAGCAACCTACGCGACATTCAATTCAACCTCTTCGAGTACCACCGCACGCAGGACGTGATGGGCAGCGGGGCGTTCGCGGACATGGACGAAGAAACGGCCCGCAACGTGCTTCTCGAAGTGGAAAAGCTGGCGAAGGGCGCCTTTGCTGAGAGCTTCGAGCCGGGCGACCGGACTCCGCTGACCCTCAACGATGGTGATGTCACCTTGCCGCCGAGTGTCCGCGCAGCGGTCGAGGCGTTCTACGAGGCCGACTGGCAAGGGCTCGAGCTGCCGGAGCACTTGGGTGGGGTGGGCGCGCCGCCGAGTCTCCGATGGGCCTCGTTCGAGTTGCTTTGGGGCGGCAACTCCGCCGCAACGTTCTATCTCCTCGGCACGTTCGTTGCGGCGCTGATCGACAAGCTGGGTACCGACACACAGAAATCGCGGTACGTGAACAATATGATCGACGGCCACTGGGGTGCGACGATGGTGCTCACGGAGCCCGACGCAGGCTCCGACGTCGGTGCAGGTCGTACGACCGCCAAACATCTTCACGACGATGTCTGGGAGCTCGAAGGCACCAAGCGCTTCATCACCAACGGAGACTTCGACGGCCCTGCAAACATCGTTCACCTCGTCTTGGCGCGGCCGACGGGCGCACAGTCAGGCACCAAAGGCCTCAGTCTGTTCGTGGTGCCGAAGCACTGGGTCGATGAGACAGGCCGCATCGCAGAGCGCAATGGCGCGATCGTCACCGGCATCGAAAAGAAGATGGGCCTCAGCGCATCGGCAACCTGTGAGCTCACGCTCGGCGCCGGCGGTCCGTGTCGGGGTTTGCTGCTCGGTGACGTTCACGACGGCATCCGGCAGATGTTTCACGTCATCGAATACGCGCGGATGAGCATCGGCTTGAAGTCGATGTCCACGATGTCGACCGCGTATCTCAATGCGCTCGAGTATGCCAAGGAACGCGTTCAGGGGCCCGACATGAAGCGGATGGCCGACAAGGAAGCCCCGCGCGTGCGCATCATCGAACACCCCGATGTGCGGCGCATGCTCATGCTACAGAAGTCGCACGCCGAGGGAATGCGCGCGCTCATCTATTACGGAGCCCGCCTGCAAGATGAGGTTGCGTCCACAAACGACGACGATGCGCGTGTGGACGCCGCTCGCAAGAGCGATCTGCTGCTTCCGATCATCAAGGCCTATTGCTCGGAGAAGACCTACGAGCTGCTGAGTGTTTCGCTTCAGACCTTTGGCGGCTCCGGCTTCTGCAAGGACTACCCCATCGAGCAGTACATTCGCGACCAGAAGATCGACACGCTCTACGAAGGGACGACACACATTCAGGCGCTCGACCTCTTTTTTCGAAAAGTGGCGAGGGACCAAGGGAAGACCCTTCAAGCCGTGCTGGGCGACGCCGCGAAGTTGGTCGCTGAAGAGCGCGGCGGCGCCGCTTTCGTGGAAGAGCGCGCGAAGCTGGCACACGGGCTGAGCGTCATGCAAAGCAGCATGCAGACCGCGCTCGGTCGAATGCAGGAGTCGGTCTACTGGGTTGGTCTCAACGCCAACCGTCTTTTGGATTCACTCGCCGAGCTGCTCATGGCCTATTTGTTGCTGGATCAAGCCGTGACTGCGAACGAAAAGCTCGAGCTGGCCAGCGAGTCCGACGCTGCTTTTTATCAGGGCAAAGTCGCTTCAGCTCGCTTCTTTGCGAGCACTGTTTTGCCAAAGCTCGACATGCGGCTCGCGCAACTCGAAGGCTCGGACCTATCCCTCATGGATTTGCATGAGTCGGCGTTCTGAGCTCCCGAGGCCGGCCCACCGTGCCAAAACTGATGTGCTAGGGTCTCGCCATGTTTCGGCCCCGCGCAGCGTTGCTGGCATTGCTTCTCGCCAGCTGCAGCGACGCGAGTGACGCTTCTCCGACGGCCATCGATCGGCCTGCCGTGCCGTGGGCGACCACCGAGTTCCCGAAGCTCCCAGAGGACGTGACCGATGTTCCCGAAGAGCGTGTCGAGCTCGGCAGGCTTCTTTTCTTCGACCCAATCGTATCGGTCGACCGCGAGACCGCCTGCGCAAGCTGCCACAGCGAGTTCTGGGGGCTGAGCGACCAGCTTCCCATCGCCGTGGGCCACGGCGCCGGGTCGCTCGGCGGGCCTTTTCGAGAGGGTACCAACTTCGGTCGCCGAAACACGCCGACCCTATTCAACATCGGGTTTCGGGAGACCCTCCTCTGGGATGGGGGCGAATCATCCCTGGAAGCCCAAGCCGTTCTGCCGCTTCTCGCGAAGGAGGAGCTCGACCTCGACCCCGACGTGCTCGTCGACCGCCTGGCGCAGATTCCGAAGTACGTACAATTGTTTGCCGCCGCATTCCCAGCCGACCCGACGATCACGATCGACAACTTCGCCGCGGCGATCGCCGCTCTCGAGCGAACGTTCGTGTCAAACCGCGCGTTGTACGATGCCTACGTGAGGGGCCACGTCGGCGCATTCGATGAAGAGCTCGTCGACGGCATGTTCCGATTCGCTGAGATGGGCTGCGACGAGTGCCACAGTCCGCCACTGTTCGAATCGGAGATCTTCGCCGATCGGAACGTGCCTCCGGCTGCGGGCGTCGTAGACGACGGTCTCGCCGAGATTACGGGGTTGCCCAGCGACAGGAGTAAGTTTCGCACTCCGCCATTGCGCAACGCCCACGCCACCGAGCCCTTCTTCCACAACGGCTCCGTGGCAGACCTCGAAAGCGCAGTCGAGCACGAGCTCGAGCAGAGCGGACGGCCGTTCACCGACGATGATGTGCACTTGATCGAGCGCTTCCTCCATCGTGCCCTCCGCGATACGACTCGCGCCGCGGCCCGCCCGAGAGCGGTACCAAGCGGACTTCAAGTCCCCGAAGACAGGCTGCCGTAGGGCTTCGGGGAGAGGAGGCCCGACGCCTATTGCGGGTGGTCCGGCGCAGCGTCGACGGTGAAGCGGTACGTCGTCGACCACGTCTGGGTTCGTCCCGGTTCCAAGTAGATCCGGATGAACGGCTCAGGACAGGCCGCTCGCTCCACGGCCCAGAACACCATTCGCGTGATCGGCGCATCTCCACGGAACGCCACTGCGGCGCCAGTCCTGCGGTTGCGCACGGCGGCGGCGTTGTAGTTGCCAGGATCGTCGCCTTCGAACACGGGCCACCAAAGCGCAAGGTCCTCGAGCGGTCGGTCCACGTCGATCTGGCTGCCGCGAAACCAGGCGATGTCGCCGAGCGGTATCGGCGCGTCGGTGGAGAACGGGAACTCGACTACGTAGTCCCGGCCGTAGGGCACATCGTCGATGATCGTGAAGTTGTGGTTGTAGTTCGTGATGTCGATGGTCTTGTCGCCGCGGTTCTCGAGGCGATGCTCGATCACAAAGGCGCTGTGGCACTCGTGAAGCCTAATGGCCTTCCGGTAATGGTATGCCCAGCCTCGCTCGCCGTGGAGGGCTTGCGTGAAGGCCACCCACGCTGGTCCGTGTTCGACGACCCATTCGCCCGGGTGGACCATGCGGTACTCATCGTCGAACCGGTACGTGTCGTGCTCGATGTGCAGGGGACCGTAAAACCGGTGGCCGTGGCACTCGACCTGTTCGATGAGTCCCGACCAGTCGAAGCGGGTGCCCCGATAGTACCCACGTTGGGCGTCGGGGAGGTACATCGACACTCGCAGGCCGCCGTTGTGGAGCTCCAGCCGTGGGCAGTCTGCGGATGAGGTTCGGGGCTTCATGGCGGTACCATACCTGTGGATGTCTTGGCCTACATCGGAAATCCGGTTGGAGAGCTAGCGATACCGTTGTGATGGAGCGATCGGTGCCCTAGAGTCGCCCGATGATTCGAGCCTACGCAACGCAGGGAGCCAACGAGTCCCTCGAGCCTTTCGAGTATGACCCAGGAAATCTCGGCCGGGGGCAAGTCGAGATCGACGTCCTCGCCTGTGGCGTCTGTCATTCGGACCTATCCGTTGCGAACAACGACTGGGGATTCTCGCAGTATCCCATCGTGCCTGGGCACGAGGTCGTCGGCACGATCGGCGCCGTCGGCGAGGGCGTGAGCTCGGTGAAAGTCGGCGACACGGTCGGCCTCGGCTGGTTCAGCGCGAGCTGCATGACCTGTGATCAGTGTATGAGCGGTGATCACAATCTCTGTCTCAGCGCCGAGCAGACGATCGTCGGGCGCTACGGCGGCTTCGCCAACAAAGTTCGGTGCAGCGCCGAGTGGGCGACGCTGCTCCCCGACGGCGTCGACCCGAACAAAGCCGGGCCGTTGTTCTGCGGCGGGATCACCGTGTTCAACCCCATCGTGCAATTCGGCGTGAAGCCAACCGACCGCGTGGGCGTCATCGGCATCGGCGGGCTCGGCCACTTCGCGCTGCAGTTCTTGAACAAGTGGGGCTGCGAGGTCACCGCCTTCACCTCGACCGATGCCAAACGCGTGGAAGCAAAACGGATGGGTGCGCATCACACCGTGAGCTCCCGAAACGCCGCTGAGCTAGCAGCCGTGAAGGGCTCGTTTGATTTCATCTTGTCGACCGTCAACGTCGACCTCGACTGGGGCCTCTACTGGGACGCGCTCGGGCCGAAGGGCCGCTTGCACACGGTAGGCGCCGCCCCTGCCCCAATCCCGGCGCCGGCGTTTACGATGATCACCGGCCAGAAGAGCGTCTCGGGGACGCCGCTCGGTTCGCCGGCAACGACGCGCGCGATGCTGGACTTCTGCGCGCGCCACGAGATCGAAGCGGTAACCGAGCACTTTCCCATGAGCCGGTGCAACGACGCCCTCGAGCACCTGAAGTCGGGTAAGGCGCGCTACAGAGTCGTGCTGGAAAACGACTTCGCGTAGACAGCAGGACCAGAAAGATCGGAAAGATCGAACCGAGGTCGGGTCATTTGCGAACAGAGGTACCGGATTCACTCGCGATTCCATGAGCCGGCGTCCGCCGGCGGCCGCGCCGAATCCGCCGGGCAACCGCCCCTCAAACAGCCGAAATCACGAAGCCGCCCGTGGGCACGGCG
>SHLP01000260.1 GCA_004283055.1 Deltaproteobacteria bacterium | reverse complement strand
GGGCTGTCAACCGTCGCCGGCTTTGCCCTTTGCGAGCGGGTGGGCGCGGTCGTAGACCTCCATGAGCCGATCGACGCTGACGTGCGTGTATCGCTGGGTCGTCGACAGGCTCGAGTGCCCCAGCAGCTCCTGGATCGACCGGAGATCGGCGCCTGCGTCGAGCAAGTGCGTCGCACAGGTGTGCCGCATCGCATGGGGGTGAAGGTCACCTCTCCCTGCCCCGAGCGTCCCGTGGCGTCGTACGATGTTTTGCACCTGGCGAATGCCCAGCCGCTTCCCGTTGCGTGAAAGCCAGAGGGCCTCCGGGTCGCCGTCCTTGGCCTTCACGAGCAGGCTGCGCCTCGCGGGCAAGTAGACCTCGAGCGCTTCGAGCGACGATTTTCCGAGCGGAACGATGCGCTCCTTGCCGCCTTTGCCGAGCACCCGAACGGACGATTCGTCGAAATCGCAATGCTCCAGGTTCATCCCAGCAAGCTCGCCCACGCGAACGCCCGTCCCGTAAAGCGTCTCGAGCAGAGCTCGGTCGCGTACCATCAGCGGCTTAGCGCGCTTCTCCTCTTTGGGCGGCGCCTCCACGACGCGAAACGCTTGTTCGACGGTGAGAAACCGAGGCAGCGACTTGGCAATCTTAGGCGAACGCAGGGCCGAGGCTGGGTTATGATCGATGAGGCGGCGCTTCAAGAGAAACTTGAAGAACGAGCGAATCGCGCTCACCTTCTTTTTCATCGTGCTCGCCTGATTGGAGCGGAACAGGCTGCTCAGAAATCCCCTGAGCGCAACGATGTCGAGCTCACGCGCATCGAGTGGCAGCCCCTCCTCGCGTACGAACTCGCGAAAACTTCGAAGATCGCGGACGTATGTCTCGACGGTCCGCGCCGAGCTCCTTCGCTCATCCGCGAGGTGCTGCGCGAAGGCGTCGATCTGCCGCTCGAGCGGATCCGATGCGCTCATCGTTGGACTCTATCACGCTGCTCAGCCAGCCCCCGAGATCTTGCAGGGCGCGCGCGGACTGCAAGTCGCGCCGGGCGCGCTTGTTGAGCCGACGACCCTCCACCGCGGGGACCATGCTGAACATCACGTTCGACGGCTGAAAGTCGTCGTTCGGCTGCCGAAGGTGCCCGATCATGCCCCCGAGCATCGTCGTCGCGGGCGGAAACGAAAAGCTGAGCCCGCGCGCCTCGTGCGCGATCTTCATCCCGAGAAGCATTCCACAGGCCGCGCTCTCGACGTAGCCCTCGACCCCGCTGATCTGACCCGCGAGATAGACCCCCGGCCTCGAGCGGAGAGCCAAGTCGTCATCGAGGACGGTAGGCGAGCTCACGAAGGTGTTCCGGTGAATGCTCCCGAGCCGCTCGAACTGCGCGTTCTCCAATCCCGGAATCATTCGAAAGACGCGCTTCTGTTCAAGCCAAGTCATCCGTGTCTGGAAGCCGACCATGTTGAACGCGGTCCCCGCCTCGTCCTCCTGGCGCAGCTGAACCACGGCTTTCGGCCAGCGCCCGGTGCGCGGGTCGGTGAGGCCAACCGGTTTCATGCAGCCAAAGGAAAGCGTCTTGTGCCCCCTCGCCGCCGTCACCTCGATCGGGAGGCAGCCTTCGAAGTACCGTACGTTCTCGAACTCACGCGCCGACACCTTCTCGGCGTCGAGGAGGGCTTGAACGAACGCGTCATACTGCTCTTGGTTGAGCGGGCAGTTGACGTAGGCGTCGTCGCCGCCCTTGTCGTAGCGCGACGCCCGAAACGCGATTTCGAAGTTGATGGAATCCGCTGAGACGATCGGCGCGATCGCGTCGTAGTAGGCGAGGTGCTCGGAGCCCACCGCCGAGGCGATGTCGTCTGCGAGGCCCCCGGAGGTGAGGGGCCCCGTCGCGATGACCA
Organism: Deltaproteobacteria bacterium; assembly: GCA_004283055.1. Lineage (GTDB taxonomy): Bacteria > Myxococcota_A > Polyangia > Polyangiales > Houyiibacteriaceae > SG8-38. Next base: position 810 of record SHLP01000260.1, on the reverse strand, counting down.
CGGGCCGCGCTGCGGGAATCCGATCGACGACTTCATGAACCACTTCAATAAGCGGATGCGCTTCGACACGGCTCGTGATTTCCGCGCTGAACTTCTCGCGGTCGACCGCGAAAGCCCCGCCTGCGGGGACCTGATGGAGCGTCCCGACCTCCATGACCAGCGAGCCGGCGCGGCGCATCTCCTCTTTGAGGAGACCGACCGCATTGTGCAAGGCCGCGCCCCGAAACGAGTTGGAGCAAACCAGCTCTGCCATGTGGTCCGAGTGCTGAGCCGGCGTCCGCGACCTCGGCTTCTGCTCGATCAGGCGCACCGAGACGCCGCGTTCGGCCAACTGCCAGGCACATTCGGTCCCAGCGAGGCCCGCACCAACGACGACCACATCTGCTGCCACGGCCGAACCTCAGCCCGCGGCCGAATCTGCGGCAGGCGGAGCTTCCGCGGACTCGTCTTCGTCGAGCAGCTCGGACGGATCGTAGCTTCGCTCGAAATCGCAGGTCTCGTTGACGCACTTGAGCTTCGGGTTCTTCTTGCCGCCCATCGCGACCAGGAAGTCGGTCCCGCAGGTCGGACACTTCTGCCCGATCGGCTTCTGCCACACCCTGAAGTCGCATGGCTCCTCGGAGCGGTAATTGGTGCAGCCGTAAAATGGGCGCCCGCGGCCCTTCGGCTTGATCGGAACTACGTCGCCCGTCTTGCACTTCGGGCATTTGTAACCAAGCGGCACCGCGCGGGTGTGCTTGCACTCCGGATACTTCGAGCAGCCGAGGAACCAGCCGTTGCGGCCCCAGCGCTTGGTCATCTTCGCACCGC
>SHLP01000148.1 GCA_004283055.1 Deltaproteobacteria bacterium | reverse complement strand
CCCAACGCATTTTTCAAAGCGTGCCTCGACCGACTGCCGGCCCCGGGCCGCCTTCTGCTTCCAGGCGAGGGCGAGGGGCGCAACGCGGTCTACGCCGCCCGGCAGGGCTGGCGGGTGTACGCCTTCGATTTCAGCGTCGAAGGCCGTGAAAAGGCGCTGCGCCTCGCCGACCGCTACGGCGTGGAGCTCGACTACGAAATCGCCGACTACGAAACAGCCGACATCGAGCTCGGCGTGTACGACGCTGCTGCGCTCATCTTCACCCACATGCACCAGAGCATTCGACGAAAGGTCCATCGCAAGCTCGCAGCGGCCCTCAGGCCCGGCGGCCACCTCTTCCTCGAGGCCTACAGCCCGGAGCAGCTCCGCTACCGCACCGGAGGCCCGCCCAACGTTGAGCTCCTCTACGCGCCGGCCGACCTCCGAGAGGATTTCTCCGACCTCGACATCGTCCAGCTCGAGCAAGTCGAAGCCGAAATCCACGAAGGCCAGTTCCACACGGGCCTCGGCAGTGTCGTGCGGCTGGTGGCCACGCGCTAGCCCACGCGCTTCGCGTCGTGTCGCTGCGGCAATTAGTGCTTGGCCGCTGCCGCCACCGCGTCGACCAGGCTCTTCGGGAACAGGCGCCCGGTGAAGTTCTCTCTGACCTTCGCATACGCCGCATCCCACTCGGCTTTTGCGTCGCCGGCGTCGACCACCTGGATGCCCTTTTTGACGACCACGTTGTAGGCCTTTCGGTCGTCGTCGCGGATGCTCTTGTTGAGCAGCTCGTGGGCGCGCGCCGCGGTCGAGTCGAAGACTTCTCTCAGGTCGGGCGGGAGCGCATCGTACTTGTCTTTGCGCATCAGGGTGCCGCCCGCGATGATGGCCGAGTTCCAGCCGGTCATGTACTTCACGCGCGTGTGCCACTGCAGGGCCACAGCGGTGAGCGCCGACGAGGACACCATGTCAATCATGCGCGTCTGAAGGGCTGGGTACACCTCCGGCACTCCGAGCCGGACCGCGTTGGCGCCGATGACGTCGTAGAGCTCCACGAACACGAGCTCGTCCTTCCACACCCAGGGGCGCATCGATTTCAGGTCCGAAGGCCTTCGAAACGGCTTGGCCGCAAAAAGGCGGTTTCGCCCCGCGTCGCCCCAGCCCACGAGCTTGAAGCCTTCCTTCTCGAACATCCCCTCGAACTGTGGCGCCATCTTGGCGCGCACCCTGTCGAGCTCTTCGTAGGTGTCGAGAAAGCCCGGGAGCACCAGCACGATCATGGCGCGCACAATCATGCTCATCCCCGTCATCGTCATGATGCCCGCGTCGAGCTGGCCGACCCGCATCTTCCGCACGAAATCGCGCTCGTCGCCCTGAGAGCCTCCCGGGTACACTCTGACCTTGAGCCTGCCGTCGGTCTTATCCTGGAGCGTCTTGTTCCACGCATTGACCACTTTCATCCAGGACGACCCGGCTGGCGCAAGCGTTGCGATGCGCAGCGTGTAGGTCTCCTCGGCCTTGGTCGTGGTGGTGGTTCCGGGGAGGGCGAGGGCTGCGAAGGCGAGGAGGGCGACCGGCACGAAACGAATGAGGGAGTGGCTCATGGCCCGAGCAGTCTACCCAAGGACGGTTTCCCAGGCTACGGTAGATTCCCCCGAGGCGGCCATGACCCTCACGTTCCTCACCGCTCTGCTCCTGGGCGCCAGCGCCTGGACCTTTCTCGAGTACGTCATTCATCGCTGGCTCGGGCACGACGCGCGCACGCGGCCGAACCCGTTCTCCGCGGAGCACGTCCGCCATCACAGCGAAGGCAACTACTTCGCGCCATCGTGGAAAAAGGGCGCCGCCGCCTTGGTCTTCGGTCTCGTGCTGATCGGGCCGAGCGTCGCGCTAGCGGGGGCGGTTGCGGGCTCGTCTTTCGTTGCCGGGCTCATCACCATGTATCTCGCGTACGAGGTCCTTCACCGCCGCGCGCACACCCATCCTGGCAAGGGGCGCTACGCGAAGTGGATGAGGCGCCATCATTTCTATCACCACTTCACCAATCCCCACTTCAACCATGGCGTCACCACGCCATTGTGGGACTGGGTGTTTGGGACGCTGCGCGCTCCGGGCGTCATCCGAGTGCCACCGAAGCTCGCGATGGGTTGGCTCGTCGACCCGGAGACCGGCGCCGTGCGCGCCGAGCATGCCGCGGATTATTCGCTGCTGGGGCGCGCCGAACCCCAGCCGCCCCGCAATCAACCGTCCGTCAGGTTAATCGTCACCCGATCCAGCGCTCCGGTGAACGGAAACGGCCCGCCCTCATAGGCCTTGTCGACCTGCGTGCCCGTATCGCGGCCCACGTCGAACGTCTCTGCCAGCGAATACGTACTGATGTGCATCTTGGGCATCTCCACCGTGCCGACTTTCTCGCCGTTGACGAAGAGCTCGCCCGTTCCCGCGAAGTCGCCGGTCTTGATGAAGTTGAACTTCATCTCCGTCTCCCCTTTGGGAAGCCGCTTCGAGCTGAGGTGGTAGTGGACGCCGTCGAGGTAGTTGTAGTCGTAGTGGAGCTTGCGGTCTTTGATGTACATCGAGAAGCCCCCGGTCATCCCGCCGACCGCTACGATGACGCCCTCTTCGTTGCCCTGAAGCTCAATCGTCGTGACGATTTCATGCGAGCGGTTTTTGACGGGCGCCGAAGCCTTCTCCCCGATGCGGACCGCACCCGGCGCGAAGTAAACAAACTCGGTGCGGTCGCCAAAGAGCCTGTCCTGCTGCTTCGCGATGCGCTGAATCATGTCGTCGTGAAGCGGATACACATTGTTGGCCCACGCCTCCTCGTCGAAAATCTTCTTCAGCTCCTCGAGCTTCTCCGGGTTCTCTTCCGCGAGGTCGTTCGCTTCGGAGAAGTCCTCCGCGACGTGGTAGAGCTCCCACACGTCTTCGTCGAACGGCTGCACGCGGTTGAGCTCCCAGGGCATGCGGTTCGCATGAATGGTCACCGCTTTCCAACCATCGACCCAAATCGCACGGTTCCCGAACATCTCATAGTACTGCCGCTTCTTCGCGTTCGGGGCGTCGGCGTCGTTGAACGAGTAGTTCATCGCCACGCCGGTGAACGGCTGCTGCTCGATGCCGTGGTACTCCTCGGGGAAGTCGGTCTTGGTCGCCTCCATGATGGTCGGCGCAATGTCGCTGATGTGATGGTACTGGCTTCGAATCTCGCCGCGCACCTCGATGCCGTTCGGCCAATGGACGACGAGCGCGTCCTGCTGCCCGCCTCGGTGCTCGCTCTGCTTGAAGTACCGGAACGGCGTGTTGCCTGCCATCGCCCACCCGGCGTGGTAGTGCGGATAGGTGTCCCAGCGGCCCCAGCGCGGGAGCGCGCGCAGGTTCGCGTCGAGCGGGGTCTGGAGCCCGTTGAGCACGTAGGTCTCGTTGAACGTGCCAGCGAGCCCACCTTCACCACTCGCGCCGTTGTCCGACGTCACGAAGATGAGCGTGTTGTCGAGCTCGCCGATTCGTTCGAGGGCATCCACCACGCGGCCGATCTGCGCATCGCAGTACTCGAGCTGCGCCGCGAACACCTCCATCTGTCGCGCGTAGAGCTTTTTCTCGTTGGCCGGGAGGCCGTCCCACGCGGGGATCTCGTCGATACGCTCGGTGAGCACCGTGTTGGCCGGAACGATGCCGAGCTCTTTTTGCCGCGCGAGAATCTGCTCGCGCGCGACGTCCCAGCCCTGGTCGAACTTGCCCCTGTACTTGTCGATGTAGCTGTCCGGCGCGTGGTGCGGCGAGTGCATCGACCCGGACGCCCAAAGCATCATGAAGGGCAGGTCCGGCTTGATGGACTTGTGCCCGGTAATCCAGTCAATCGCGCGGTTCGCGAGGTCCTTGTCGAGGTGTTCGGTCTTTCGGTAGGGCTCGGGATGGTGGTCGTCCCACATCACCGGGATGAACTGATGCACGTCGGCCGCCATGAACGTGTACGCGTGGGCAAACCCTTCGTCGCTCGGCCACCGGTCGAACGGCCCGACCTGAGACACTTCGTAGAGCGGGGTGTGGTCCCACTTCCCGAGCGCATAGTTCACGTACCCCTCCGCCTCGAGGTAGTTCGCCACGGACTTGGCGGTCGGCGGGACCATCGCGTTGTAGCCGGGGAAGCCCATCGCAGTGAGCGCGTGGCTTCCGAGGCCAATCGTGTGCGGGTTCCGCCCGGCCATCAGCGTCGCGCGCGTCGGCGAGCACAGCGCGGTCGTGTGAAAGTCGTTGTAGCGAAGCCCGCCCTCGGCCAGGCGGTCGATGTTCGGCGTGTCGATGAGCCCACCGAACGAGCCGATTTGCGCAAACCCCGTGTCGTCGAGCAGAAAGATGATGACGTTCGGCGCACCCTCCGGCGGCACGTCCGGCTCGGGCCACCATTCTTCGGAGTCGGCGTAGCTTCGGGCAATCTTGCCCCCGAAGCTCTCGTCGATTTCCGCGGCTACACCTGTCGGGCCATCCGGCGCCGCCACCGGCGCCGCAGCGTCGTCCGGAGCCGCCTCGACAGCAGCCTCAGGCTCGGCGGCCTCTTGCCGGCAGGCGGAAAGCCCGCCCATTGCAAGAAGTGACAAATAGAGCGCAGACCAACCCGACAACTTCGACATCAATCGCATCAGCTCCCCTTTTCCGTGGACGAGAGGCCGGAGCGTTGGACAGTGCGGCCGGCCTGTCAATCGCTACCACGCCGCGCCTGACCCGCTCCTCCGGGCTCATCACCATGTATCTCGCGTACGAGGTGGTTCACCGCCGTGCGCACACCCATCCTGGCAAGGGGCGCTACGGGAGGTGGGTGAGGGGTCATCATTTCTATCACCACTTCACCAATCCGCACTTCAACCACGGCGTCACCACGCCATTCTGGGATTGGGTGTTTGGCACACGGCGCGCTCCGGGCGTCATCCGAGTGCCACCGAAGCTCGCGATGGGTTGGCTCGTCGACCCAAGAACTGGCGCCGTGCGCGCTGAGCACGCCACGGGTTATTCGCTGCTGGGGCGCAGTGAGGTCAGAGCGTGAAGCGGAGCGCGGGCCAATCTCAAAGCGATGTGTTGACCGGCTCCGGCTTCATGTAGCCTTTCATCATCGTCGCAAAGTCGACGCGCCATTCGCCGTCGACTTTGACTAGAGGCACGGTTGCAAAGCCGCCGCCTTCGACAAAGCGCACGCTCGCGCTGTCCTCGTCGACGCGCGCATCGGACGCGCCGCCCTCGGCAATCATGTGGAACATCTCGGTGCAATGCGTAGCCGCGATGTAGTCGAGCATCTCCGCAGTCTCTGGCGTCGACAGGCTTTTGGCCGCTTCGACGTTGCCTGCCGCCATCTCTTCATAAAACGCTTCCGCCACGCCTGTTGGCGTGCCGCTATTATCACTGCCGCAGCTAGCTAAAAGCGCCGAGGCGAGAACCATGAACGCGCAGGTATTTCTTGAACCAATCATAGGTTACCTCTGGTGACCGCAGGCCTCGGTCGCAAGCAGCGCGCATCCGCGTCAACGAGCGCGTCCCCATTTGTCCGCCGTTCAACAGGCGGCGTTTCGAATCGAGCGTGTCCACGACACGACATATCCGCCCAGGGCTGCGCCTCACGCCATCGGACCCTGCTCGCACCGAGCTACGCGGACCTACTGACCCATGTAGAGGATGTACTCCATCTTCTGGTCGATGTGGTCGCTGTTCTCCATGAGCATCTCGCAGTACGCAATGGCGTGGCCCTGGAACAGCGTCCCGTAGTTGCTGCTGCACAGGTTCTCATCCGTGCACCAGTTGCCGAAGTAGTCCCAGTCCCACGAGAGGTTGTTCCCGTCACCGCACCACTCGACCGAGTCGTTCCTCGCGCCGGCGGAGTGATAGGCGACGGCGCCGTCGTTGTGCCACGGCAAAAACCACCACGCCGCGTCGAGCGTGATGTCATCGCTGCCGGACACCTGATCGAGGAAGCCACCCATGTGGTACACGGGCACGCCTTGGGTGTTGTTATGGTCGTAGAGATTGCGAATCTTGCTCGGGCTTATTTCGGGTGCCAACGAGCAGGCAAAGAGGTCTGCGAGTGACCCCCAGTTCGAGAGCTCGCTTCCCCCACCGTTACCCGCCGCGGTTCGCACTTCGAGAATGTTCCAACTCGGCACGTCCTCGCAGACCCGGTTCCGGCCTTTGCCAGTGCAGACCTGCTCCACGCTCGCGAGCTGGTCGAGCGCGAAACCGACCACGTTGTCGCCGTTCGAATAGTTGTAAACGATGCAGCTGTTGCTCCCGCTGCAGCAGGCGTCCGCGTACCGGGCAAACGTCTTGGCGGCCACTTGTGTTCCCGTCGAATCGGTCTGGACCCCGCGCACGTCGACCGACACTGCATTCGAGATTCCGGCCACACTCGCGAGCCGGTCCGGGCTGCCCGAATAGTCCCACTGCGTAGAGCACATTCCGCCCTGATGCAGAAACACGATCTGGCCAGAGTCGGGCGTGCACTGAAAATCGCCTGCGCACACCGGCTCATAGTCCGTGCAGCAGTTGCCCGCGGCCACGCAGCTCGTATCGCACGAGCAAGAGCCGTCGTTGCCCAGCCCTCCGCAGTAGGTGTCTTCCGTGACGCAGACTCGCTTCTTGCCTTTCCCGGTGCAGGTCGTCACCGACTCACTCTCCAAGCGCTCGCAGCGCCCGGCGTCACCCCCGCCGACTTTGCCCGCCTGCGCCGTCGGAGCCACGAGCCACACCGCTGCTGCCGCCATGAGCGGCATCAGTGCCGCTCGGAAAACCCTTGCTGCCTTTTTCGAAGTCTTCATCACTTGCTCTCCCTTCGCAGGCGCGTGCGCGCCGCACTGTCCTCTTGTCGTTTCATGGTTGGCGTCCGTCGCCTACGAATTCCGGTTCCGTCAAGACGACGCCGCGTTCCATGGCGTCGCGATAGCGTTGAAGCATCCGCTCTTTGTGCGGGCTCGCGTGCTCCGCCGACCGAAAGTCGGCGAGCGAGTAGCGCGCGCTCGTCTCGTATTCGCCGTCGTAGGTCGGCATGTCTTCCCGGTGCGGTGAATCGCCTCGCCGCAGCCGGTACCCTCGCAGTTGGCGCAGCGTGTAGGGCGCCACCGCGCTCGCATCGTGAAAGGCCAAACCGTAAAAGACGAGGCTGACATCGCCCGTTCCGCGGTCGAGGTTCGTTTCGGACTGTGCCCATGCCACCGGTTGGCCGTTCCTATCGAAGAGGTTGGCCTCGATTCGGTAAGTGCCTGCCGTCTCGACATCGACCCCGACGTCGATGGCCAAGTCGCCGCTTCGGCCGTCATCGCTGAACTGCCCCGTGAAGCGCGCCGGTATCCGATCGTCTGCGGTGAAGTAGAAGCTCAGGCGTCCTGACTGCTCTTGCAATCCGGGCGCGCTGAAGGTCGCCGTCACCTCGAGCTCGCCAACGTAGCCGGGCCAGTGTTCGTTCGGAACGAGCGGGGCCCGAAGCTCCGATCCGACGCGCTCCGCCGAGAGCAGTAGCTGCTCGTCGGCACCCGAGCCACCAAGTGGCGTCGCGACCATCACGACACCCGTGGGAATGACGGGCTCACCCTCGTGCCAGAGCGCAAGCGAAATGGAGATGGGCTCCTCGCCTCGAACGAAGTAGCGGTCCGCCGTGTACAAGACCTCCCAGGCGCGATCCGCATTGTCTCGGGCATCGGGGACCGGTTGCCTTCGCTCATGCCGTTTGTTGGGATGGAGCAAGTCGCTCGACTCCGCCGTGAGGCGCCGCGTTGAAATCGGATAGCGGGTGATGGCCCGGTACTGGCGAATGCTGGGGTGGTCGTCGTAGCCAGCCGACACGGGGTCTTCATCGACCTCGTCGCCTTCGACTCCGTCATCGCTCGCCTCTATCGCGACCCAATCTTCATGTGTCGCGCGCCGCGCCGGCTCGTCCGAGTGCTCCACGGCCGGGCTTTGCTCCACGCGCTGGTCGCCAGGCTTCCCGCGAAGGTATCGGACGAGCAACGCCGCGGCGAAACCCAATACGATGACGATCAGCAGTAGCTTCCTCGAGTGCACGCCTCGGAGCTGACGATACCGCGCGCCCTCGATTTGCCGTTCACCCAATCGGCCAATTGTGTATTCTCTTTCTGCCAATACGCCCCTTTTCACGCCCGCAACGACCAGCCCGGTCCGGTGCCGTTCCGGTCTGCTGCCCCGCCATGACCACCCATGAACCCGTCCAAATGTTATCCGCCCGCCTCGCGCTGCCGCTGGTTCGCGAGTTGCGGGGGCTCGGCCACGACCCGGCGCCCATCCTCAAAGAGCTCGGCCTGCACGAGGCAGGCCTGCGCCCGCTCGAGGCACGCATGGCACTCGCTTCATGGCTTCGTCTGCATGCCGCCTCGATCGAGTTGAGCTCGGATCCTGCTGCCCCCGCGCGCGCCGCCGCGCGAATTCAGCCGGACGCATTCCCCATCCCCCTCCACTTGCTTGGCTCGCAGGCAACCGTGCGTGAAGGCTGGCGCTTCTCGGCGCCGTACCTGGGCGTGGGCATCGATGGGCTTCGCGCCGAGCTCATCCCCGAAGAGACGCGATCGCGTTTCGACTTCCAGGTCCAGGGCGCTCCCTTGGGGCCGGCGCCGCTCGCCGAGTTCTTCATGGTCGGGTTGTTTGCGTACGGCAAACGAGTGATTCCGTCGGAGCTTCTTCCAGACCGGGTCAATTTCGCGCACCCTCGGCCCGCGCACGCCGACGCGCTCTGCAAGTTCATTCCCTGCACGCTGCGCTTCGGCAGTCGCTCGGTAGGGTTCGAGTTCCCCACCGCATGGCTCGACCTTCCCATTCGCGGCGCCGATCCCCAGCTCGGTCAGCTCCTTGCCGAGCAAGCGGCGGCATGGCTCTCGACACACGAACCAACGCCGCGACTCGCCGACCGCGTTCGGCTCTGGCTCGCGCGCAACCTTCGCGACTCGGATGCCGTTGCGTCACGCCTCGCCCGTGACATGAAGCTCAGTGAGCGCACGCTCCGCCGCAAGCTCAGCGAAGAAGGCACCAGCATTCGCGAGCTGGTCGCCAAAGCTCGCCAAGCACGCGCGTCCGAGCTCCTGGGATCGACATCGGCGCCCTTGGACGCCATCGCCTTCGAGCTTGGATTCTCGAGCGTCGGCGCCTTTTGCCGCGCCTTCAAGCGCTGGACCGGCTGCTCCCCGGCAAGGTACCGAGCGGAGCTCTAGCAGCCGCACGCCGTCGATTTCCGGCTCGACCTCGCCAGCCTGTTAATCGACGGGTTCCCGCGCCAACTCGTACCTCTCCCCCTCGAGCGCCTTCGCCACCGCACACACCGACTCCTCGACGGCGCCCAAGTCGTAGCCACCCTCGAGGAACAACGCGAGGCGTCCGTGCCCCGCCTCCTCGACGTGCTCCAAGAGCGCAGTCGTCATCGCACCAAAGCAATCCGCATCGAGCTCCAACTGCGCAAGTGGATCCCGAGCGTGCGCATCAAACCCAGACGACACGAGCACCAGCTCCGCATCGAACGCAAGCAGCGCCGGAAGCACCAGCTCCCGAAACGCAGCCCCGTAGGCCGCGGGCCCGCTCCCCGGAGGCATGGGCACGTTCAACGTGGTCCCCGTG
>SHLP01000147.1 GCA_004283055.1 Deltaproteobacteria bacterium | reverse complement strand
GGCTGCGGTCGAACGGCTTGAGAACGATCATCCGCGGCTCGGGCACCGAAATCGACGCGAGCTGCTTGAGCGGCGTCGGCGAGCCGTAGTAGTCGACGCGAAGCCCGTCGAGAATCCCAGGGTTGGCTCGACCCGCGCGAATCTTTGCCAAGTCGCGCTTGAGCGACTCATGCGCCTTTTCGATTGAACTGCCCAGCTCTTGTAGAATTTCAGCAAGCATCGCTCTCCCCGATCCGAACGGAGCTCAACCCTCCGCGGTCACTAGGCTACCGACGTCTTCGCCCATGACAACCCGTTTAATGTTGCCAGGCTCGGTAAGCTTGAAAACCCGCACCGGCAGATTGTTGTCGCGGCACAGGGCGACTGCGGTAGCGTCCATGACGCCGACCCGCTCCATCAAGAAGCGGTCGTAACTGATCCGCCGGACCATGGTGGCATCGTCGTGGCGGACCGGGTCCTTGTCGTAGATTCCCTTGACCTTCGTGGCCTTGCAAAGCGCATCGGCGTGGATTTCCATGGCCCGCAGGGCAGCCGCGGTGTCGGTCGAGAAGTATGGATTGCCGGTACCGGCGACGAAGATCACAACCCGACCCTTTTCCAGATGGCGGACGGCGCGGCGCCGGATGTAGGGCTCCGCAACCGCCTTCACCTCGAGCGCGCTCATGACGCGCGTATCGACGCCCGCCTTTTCGAGCCCATCCTGGAGCGCGATGCCGTTGATGACGGTCGCCAACATGCCCATGTGGTCGGCCGCGGTTCGGTCCATCCCATTGGCGCTGCCCTTGAGTCCGCGGAAGATGTTGCCACCGCCGATGACGATGCCGATTTGACATCCACTCGCATGGACTTCGGCCAGCTCCTCGCTGATCGATTTCAGCGTCTCAGGCTCGATGCTGCTGCCCGCAGGTCCGCCGGAGAGCACCTCTCCCGAGAGCTTGAGCAGTACCCGCGTGAGCTTGGCCCCGTTCGTCATGATTCAAGAGCCTTTTAGCGCCTCAGTCACCTCTGCCGCCAGGTCCGTTTTCTTTTTTTCGATTCCCTCGCCCAACTCGTAGCGCGCGAAGCGGCGAATGTTGATCTTTTCGCCCAGTTTGGCCGTTAGCGCCTCGAGGAGGTCACGGATGGTCTTGTCATCATGCATGATCGACACTTGGTCGAGAAGGCAGGCCTCCTTCTTCCACTTCGCGAGCTTGCCTTCGATGATCTTCTCGATGGCCGCTGCGGGCTTCTCCTTGCCGGTCGCCTTGGCTTCCTCGTCGAGCTGGCCTCGAAAGATCGCCGTCCGCGCGAGGAGCTCGTTCTCGGGGATGTCGTCCTCACTGACGAAGAGCGGGTTCTCGGCGGCAACCTGCATGGCGGTGTCTTGTACGAACTGCTGGAAGTCCTCACCGCGTGCGACGAAGTCGGTCTGACAGTTGACCTCGATGAGGACGCCCACCCGCCCTGCGCCGTGGATGTACGAGTGCACCAGCCCGTCGCCGGCAATTGCGCCCGCTTTCTTGGCGACTTTGCTGAGACCCTTCTTCTGAATGATCTCGATCGCCTTTTCTTCGTCACCTGAGGTTTCACGAAGCGCGTCGCGACAGGCCATCATTCCGGCCCCGGTGCGATCGCGAAGTGACTTCACCATGGATGCGCTGATTTCCGACATTATTCCGTTCCTTCGGGGGCTGAGGGCGCGGAGCCTCGCCGACGCGCGAATTCGACATGAACGCCTTCACCCGTGGCATCGGGCGCCTGGGCGCCTTCGTGCTGAAGGAAGTCGCGACGCTGCTGGCCTCCCTCGATGCAGGCGTCTGCGACGCGCGAGGTGATCAGCTTGATGGACCGAATCGCGTCATCGTTGCCGGGAATGACGAAATCGATGAGGTCCGGGTCGCAGTTGGTGTCTGTGAGCGCGACAATCGGAATGTGAAGCTTGCGCGCCTCGTTGACCGCGATGTGCTCATTGTGCGGATCGATGACGAAGAGCACCGACGGAAGGCCGTTCATCATCTTGATGCCGCCCAGGTACTTCTCGAGCTTTTCGCCCTCGCGGCGAATCGAAAGCGCTTCCTTTTTACGGAGCGCGTTGATAGTGCCGTCTTCGACCTGCTGCTCGATGTTACGGAGTCGATCGATGCCGCCCTTCATCGTGCGGAAGTTGGTCAGGGTGCCGCCAAGCCAACGGCCGGTCACGTAAAACTGGCCCGAGCGCTCTGCCTCTTCATGGATGATCTCAGCCGCCTGACGCTTCGTTCCGACGAACAGCACGTGCCCGCCTCGCCCGACCGTGTCGGCGATGAACGCGTACGCACGCTTGAAGAGCTCCGCCGTCTGGTCGAGGTCGATGATGTGGATCCCGTTGCGGGCGCCGTAGATGTAGGGGCGCATTCGCGGGTTCCAGCGCTTGGTCTGGTGACCAAAGTGCACGCCGGCATCGATGAGCGCCCGTAGGCCAATGGGTAGGTCACCCGACGCGACGTCGGGGCTTCCGAGGGCCGCCAACTCCGGCGCTTCCTGGGTCTCGTGTGTAGATTCGGCCATTGCTCGTTTCTCCTTTCGGTTGAGCTGCCATCCCCCCAAACGAACAACCTCCGAAGAGGCACCGGAACGTCTGAGCGAGCCGGGGGATGTGATTGATTTCGGGGGCCAAGGCCTCCGGCTTCAAATGAAGCGGCGGAGCTATACCAGGGAGGGCGAAGGGATGCCAGGCGCGGGGCATCCGGGGCAGGGTCAGATCCAGTGCCAGCGTCAGTGCCAGCGTCAGCGCCGCCGTTCAGCAAATTATCATTGCAATTTCGACCAGATCGGGGGCTTGGCGGAATCTGGATCGCTGGCGCCCATTTCGCTGGCGGCGCTCAGCGCTTTGGCGGTCGCCGCCAGCCCGTTCTCAAGGTGAGGAGCCCAGGGGGCCTTGGTCGAACGGACGGCGCCCTGTTTGGCTCTCTCGGTCGCCGGGTCGAACTCACCTCCGAACGGGTCCTCGGGAAGCTCGTCATAGTAGAGTCGGAACTCGGTCGTGGGGGCGAGGGCTTCGCGGAGGCCGTGGCGGTCGGTGAGCCAGGCCTGCAGGCGCAGGCAGGCGTGCTCCCGGGACACGTCGCGCGCGGTTTCGTTGTCGAGACCGAAGTCCGGCACGCCGAGGCTGCCCTCGCCTTCGATCAGGGAGTGACAGAGCTCGTGGAGAATCATTTGCGCTAGGCAGTCGTCGGCGTCGAGGGTGCTCGGGGCGCCAATGGTCATGACGCCCTCTCCGTCCGTCGACGCATAGACCTCCGCCGACCGGATTACGCGAAAGCCGATACGGTCGGCGACGGTGAGCCAGATCGCGTCGAGGGGGTCGAGGTAGATGCTGGGAGGGTTTCGTTCCACGTCAGAGTCAAGCGTGAGAAGCGCGGACAACGTTGTTTAGCATTCGGCGGCCCGCTAGGCGACGTCGCTCGTGCCGGCCGAGCCCTCGCCACCGTGACTTACCCTGTGCTATCGTCGCCCGCGTGAAAGCCGCACGCTGTCCGATTTGCAAGAAGGACCTCGCGAAACGGGACGAAAACTTTCCGTTCTGCTCGGCCCGCTGCAAGCTGGTCGACGCTGGGAACTGGTTTGAAGGCGCGTACCGTGTCGAAACGGATCACCCGGATTCCAGGTGGGGAGACAACTGATGAAGTACGTCGGGATCATGTTGAGCGCGCTGCTGCTGATAAGCGCTAGCGCATCGGCGCAGGAGGACACCGCCACCCAAGCACCGGCCACTGACGCGCAGCCTGCAAGTGCGACCCCTTCCGAGCCGGCCGCGGAGGCCCCTCAAGAAGACAAGAGAAGCCCCTATTACAAAAAGGTTCAGGGCTGGCTTTGGCTCGAGGCGGTCGCCGGTCCTTCGTCGTACGACCCCGATCAGTTCGGAGCGCTCAGCTTGGGAACGCGACCCGGGGGTGCGCCAAAAAAGCGAGGATCTCAGTGGGGCTTTTCGCTCGGCACCGGCTTCGGCGGAGGCTTCTTCTTGGGTTGGTACTACCGGCAGGCCAACTACAGCGAATACAAGCTGTTCAAGACCGGGCTCGAATTCCAACCAACGATTCGCATCCCTTACGTGCACATCATGTTCCGGGTCAACATCGGTCTGGCACGCATGTTTAGCGGAAACGCATGGGGTCTCACCGACGTGAACAATGGCGGCGTCGACACGACCTTCGGCGTGGGGCTCCGCATCCCGATCGTTCGCTGGATGTCTTTCGCGGCGAACTTCGATTGGTCATACATAGGCCTTCGAATGAGAGGGACCGACACTAGCGGCACCCGCGTCGAATCATGGGTTAGTGGTCAGCAGCTCGCCGGGACCTTCGCCCTCACCTTCCACTTCATCGGGGTCCGCAAGAACTAGCGCTGACTGGCCTCGTGGACGTGGTCGACCAGGGCACGCGCCTGTGCCGGGGTGGCCTGAGGCATGATCCCGTGGCCTAGATTGAAAATGTGGCCGGGACGGCCCGCCGCGCTGTCGAGCACGTCGCTGGCGCGAGCGCGCATCACCTCTGTCGATGCGAGAAGGGCAGCCGGGTCCATGTTGCCCTGCAAGGCAATGTCGGCGCCAAGCCGTGCCCAAGCGTCGTCGAGCGAGATGCGCCAATCGATCCCGATCACGTCACCTCCGGCTTCTTTCATCGCCGGATAGAGCTCGGGGTTGCCGGTGCCGAAATGAATCGCAGGCGTGCCTTTGGGAAGCCTGTCGAAAATCGCTTTGCTGTGGGGCAATACGTAGCGTCGATAGTCGGCCGGAGACAGGCACCCGACCCAGCTGTCGAAGAGCTGCACGGCCTGGGCGCCGGCGTCGATCTGCGCGATGAGATAGTCGGCGATCGCGCTCGAAAGCCTCCGCATGAACGCGTTCCACAGACCTTCGTTGCCGTACATCAGCTTCTTGGCTTCGAAGTAGTTCTTCGAGCCGCCGCCTTCGATGGCGTAGGAGGCAAGCGTGAAGGGTGCGCCCGCAAAGCCAATGAGAGGGACTTCGAGCTCTTTTCGCGTCGCCCGGATGGCATCCATCACGTACGAGAGCGAGCCGGCGGCATCGATTCGCTCCGGAATGCCGTCAACCTGCGCGGCCGTACGAATGGGGTTCATGATCTTCGGGCCGCTGTCGTCCGTGAACTCGAAACCAATTCGTAGAGGCTCGAGGATCAGCAAGATGTCGGCGAAGATGATACCGGCATCGACGCCGAGCTGCTCGACCGCGCGCACCGTGACCTCGCAGGCGAGATCGGGCGATTTGCACAGCTCGATGAAGCTCACCTTCTCGCGGAGCGCGCGATACTCGGGCTGATACCGCCCAGCCTGTCGCATGATCCAAACGGGCGTGTACGGAGTCGGCTCCCGCCGACAGGCTTGCAGAAACACACTCATCGCAGTGCGTATATCACATTGCAATCATCGGGTCGGTGCGGACGTTTTTGACGAGCGCGCGAGCTTCGGCGACCAGGAAGATCGAGCCTGCGACGACGACCAGCCCATCGGGGCCGGCGGCTCGCTGAGCCCGGCTGACGGCGTCGCGGACGCTCCGGCTCACGGTGCCGCTCCGGATTCGCGCAAATCGCGCGGCAGAACCGGAGCGATGGACGCCGGCGCTCGAGTAAACGCGCCTGTCCACCCGATCGTCGAAGGCAGCGAGCATGCGGCGATGATCTTTGTCTTGCATAGCGCCAAAGAGGAGCACCACCCGGCCTGGGAACTCGAGCTCATCGAGGTATCGCGCGAGGGTCTCGCAGCCGGCGGCGTTGTGCGCTGCGTCGAATAGGAACGCTGGGCGCCCGCGGTGCCATTCGAGGCGGCCGGCCCACTTGGCGCGTTTGAGGCCGGTGCGAATATCGGCATCGGAGAGATCAAAACCGAGCTGTCGCAGCTCGGTCAGCGCGGCGATGGCACAGGCGGCGTTGTCGCCTTGGTACTTCCCGCGGAGCCCGAGCCGCACGCCGTCCCAGCTCTGGCTGCCTACGTGCACCGAAAGCGACTCTCCGTCCCAGCGGCTGCCGAAGTCTCGGTCGATCCAGCGGAGCGGCGCTCCCACGGCGCGCGCACGGGCTGTGATGGCACGTCTCACCGCTTTGCCCCGCGCACCCACCACGCAAGGAACATCCGGCTTGAGGACGCCGGCCTTCTCCCGTGCGATCTTTGGAAGCGTGTCGCCGAGGATGCGTTGATGCTCGAAGCTGATGTTCGTGATGACCGAAACCTCCGGCCTCACGACGTTGGTCGAATCGAGTCGACCTCCGAGCCCGACCTCCAAGGCGACGATATCGCAGCGCGCGTCGCGAAACGCCTCGAATGCCAGCAGCGTCGTGTATTCGAAGAACGAGAGCGGTGGAAGGCCCGTGTCGGCTCGCAGATCCTCGATGCGACGGGCTGCTTCGCGCTCCGAAATCGGCCGGCCATCGATCCGCACACGCTCGACGTATCGCTGCAGGTGCGGTGAAGCGAACTGCCCCGTCCGGTAACCCGCGGCCCGCAGAACCGACTCGACCATCGTCGCGACGCTGCCCTTGCCATTGGTCCCCGCGATGTGAACATACCGAACCTCACGCTCGGGATGCCCACGGTGCGCGGCGGCCTCTGCCATTCGGTCCAGCCCGAGCTTGATGCCACGCGACTCCAGGCCGTAGAGCCATCGCAGCGCTTCGCGGTACCGGGTCACCCTGCGAGGTACTCGACCATGCGCGCCACCGTGCTCCGCATCTCTTGGCGCGTCGAGATCATGTCGACCATGCCGTGCTCGAGAAGAAACTCCGCGCGCTGAAATCCATCGGGAAGCTTTTGGCGGATCGTGTCCTCGATGACGCGTGGACCCGCAAAACCGATCAGGGCGCCGGGCTCGGCGATGTTGACGTCACCTTGAAGCGCGAAGCTTGCCGCCACACCGCCCGTGGTCGGGTTGAGCAAGATGCTGATGAAGGGTGCGCCGGCCGCGCGAAGCTTGCCGCGTGCAGCCACTGTCTTGGCCATCTGCATGAGCGACAGCGAGCCCTCCTGCATGCGCGCTCCGCCGGAACACGAAAGCAAAACGACGGGCTGACGGTGCTCTGCCCCGCGCTCCATCATCCGGGCGACGATTTCACCGACGACAGAGCCCATCGACCCTCCCATGAAACGAAACACGAACACGCCGAGCTGGACCGCGCGGCCGTCCATCTGTGCGGTACCCGCCAAAATTGCGTCATTCACGCCCGTCGACTCACGCGCCAGCTCGACGCGCTCGGGGTATGCCTTGGAGTCTATGAAGCGAAGCGGATCCGAGGAGACGAGTTGGCTGTCGAGCGCCGTCCAGGTGCCCTCATCTGCCAAATGGTCTACCCAACGCTCTGCGCTCAGGTGGAAGTGAACACCGCAGGCGGGGCAGACCTCGAGGTTGCGGTGGAAGTCTTCGTTCTTCACGGCGTCGCCGCAGGCCTCGCATTTCCGGAAAAGCCCTTCGCCGAGGGTTTTCTTCTCGGATGCGTCCACGCCAGCCTTGGTTTTCGCGAACTCCACCACGGCCAGTGGCTAGCATGAACGGCAGAGGCGAGCGACCCCGGCTGGCCTGCAGCGCCAAGCTCAACGCGAAGCTCTTGCCACGATCGCAGAAAGATGACGGCCGGTTTCCCCGCGGTCCCGCCGGTGCGAAAAAAACTGCGCAGCGTCGGACCAAGTACACCCGCCCACATCTTCGATGGCGTCGTCCGGAACACCCGCGTCTCGGAGTTGAAATCGAATGAGCGCAGCGAGGTCGCCGTGCGGCTCTGCGCCACCCCGAACGACCACCGCGCGGCCGTTGGCAGCGTGCTCGATCTCACGAGCCACGTCTTCGCCAATCTCGAACGCGTCGACCCGGATGTGAGGACCGATCGCAACGACGAGCTCGGCAGGGTCGTGCGAAAGGGCATCGATGGCGCGCGGCACGACCCCGGCGACCGCGCCACGCCAGCCAGCGTGCGCCGCTCCTACGTGCCCGCTCGGCGGGTGCGCGAGCAGCACGGGGACGCAGTCGGCCGTTCGCGCGGCGATCCCGATCCCTTCGACGCGGGTGACCAACGCATCGCCTTGCTCGTCGGCAGTCGATTTGGCGAGGTCGCCCGTAAAGACGGCTCGCACCCCGGTCCCGTGGACCTGTCGCTGCTCGAACAAACGGTCGACACCAAGTCCGAGGCTAGCGGCGAAGCGGGCTCTGTTTTCGCGGACGGCGGCCTCGTCGTCGCCCAAGTGGAAGCCCAGGTTGAGGCTGTCGTACGGCGCGATGCTCACTCCGCCGACGCGCGTGGAAAACCCATGTCGGAACCCGTGCCGATCCAAAAGCGCGGAGCGTAAAATGCGCACCTTCGGACGCTTAGCACGCCGCAGTCAGTTCGGCGCCTGGCTCAGCCCTGATTGCCTCACCCGATTCTTTGCGAAGTCCGCCAATCCCGCTATCAGGGGCGTCATGTTTTTTCTTCATCGAGTCCCGCGGCTCCTCTTCGTTGCAACCCTGCTCATCGCCGCCTGCGGCAGCGATCCCTCCACAACCGCCACGCCGCCGCCCGAGCCGCTCGACCTCCAGGGCACCACCGCGCCCTTCGAGCTTGGCTCCGTCTCGGCCGAGTACTACGAAGCCGTCGAGTACGGACCGTACGAGGAAAACCTCTTCGATATCTATCTCCCGGAGTCCGACGAGCCCACACCGTTGCTCATCTACATTCACGGCGGTGGCTTCACAGGTGGATCGCGCGACACGTCTGGTTCAGAGAACCGGGTTCTCTCCTATCTCGCCGAAGGCGTTGCTTACGCGTCGATCGACTATCGACTGCTGCAGTCCGGACCCCGACGGCGTGATCAAACCGCTTCAGGACAGCACCAGGTGCCTGCAGTTCATTCGGTACCACGCGCAGCAGCTCAACATCGACCCGGCGAACATCATTCTCATGGGAGGGTCAGCTGGCGCGGGCACGGCGCTCTGGATCGGCTTCAACGATGAAATGGCGGATGCTAATGCAGACGATCCAGTGCTCCGTCAGTCGACGCGCGTGACGGCGCTCATCGCGATCGCCACGCAAGCCACGTATGACATCGGCAAGTGGACGACCGTTGTGTTCGAGGAATACCGTTTGAACCTGTTGGAGCTCGCGGACGCGCTCGGCTTGGCGCAGGCGCTGCTTGATTTCTATGGCACTACGGACGTCGAGGATTTCGAGTCACCGGACATCCTCGAATACAGGGCACGCGTCGATATGCTGGACCTGATGGATTCAGAGGATCCCCCGTTCTACGTCGACAACTCCCTCGAACCCGCCGCTGCTCCCCTCACCGTGAATCTCGCGTTTCACCACGCCAATCACGCCTTCGTCGTGGCGGAGCGAGCCGACGAGCTCGGAATCGAAAACGTGGCCTACATGCAGGCGCTCGGCATAGAGGACCCGAGCGGCGAGGACTCGCTGGACTTCGCCCTGCGGCAATTCGGGCTCTAGACCCCGGTACTTGACAGGCGGCGGCTCTTGGCTAGTTTCCGCCCCCTGTATTCCTGCGGAAGTGGCGGAACTGGCAGACGCGCTAGACTAAGGATCTAGTGAGGTAACACTCGTGGAGGTTCGAGTCCTCTCTTCCGCACC
>SHLP01000007.1 GCA_004283055.1 Deltaproteobacteria bacterium | reverse complement strand
GCCGGTCCGACCGGAGTTGAGGTAACATGCCCGCGCGGCCGTTCTCTGGTCCCGAGGTGATATGTCGCGCGAACGCTTCGTCGAATTGATGACCCCTGCGCTGATTCGATTCAGCCAAGATCTAAAATCGGTCCTCCGGATCGTCGAAGACCCCGAGGTCGACGATGAGAGCCGAATCGCTGCGGCCGGCGCGCTTCTCCACGTGCTCTTCTCGAGCGGGGCAATCCCCGGCGTACGGGGCGTGCTCCGTCATCTCGGAGACGTGCTCCTGATTCGACTCGTGCTGACCGACTTGCGCGAGCGTTCTCCTGACGCGTTCGCCAAGCATGCGCAGGTCTTGCCGGAGATGTTCGATCCGCTCGACGACGAGCTCGATGCGATGCGGGCGTATCTTGGGGACAGGGTCACCGTCCTCGAGCAGGTTGCGAAGAAGTTCCCGACTCTCAATCAACAGGGGCACGAGGCCGCGCACTGTATCGAGGATCCCGAATCGAGCACCTGGCTCTACGACGCGGTCCACGAAGCATTGATCGACGAGATCGACTTCGACGAGGAAGACGTAGTTCGGGAGCTCAAGCAGGTCGATCGTGTGTTGGCGCCCCTCGCCTCTCGGGTGGCTCGCTAGCCGGCTACGCCGCCTTGCTCTCAGGCTCGGAGATCTCGCGAAGGAGCCACGTGCCGCGCGATGCCTTGATGGGCTTCGGTGTCTTGCGAGAGAGCACGCGAAGCAGCTCGACGGCCTCCGAATCCCAGTCCACCAGTCGCAGGACGCTGCCGTTGGGGCTGCGAAGGTCGGGTTCGACCTTGGTGCGGCGACGCAGCAGGTCGTCGGCGTCCGATTGAGCCCGCGTTTCGACGAGAAGCATGACCTCGTGCCGAAGGACGAGGCCAATCTGGCTCGACGCAAGCGCGAAGCTCAGCGAAGTGAGGCCGGCCCGGTGCGTCGGGAGGTGCACTCGAAGGCGAGGTCCTGTATTCGACGATAGCTCCCACGAGAACGACATTTCGGGGGCCTCGGCCGGCACGTTCAGCGCCGATGCGAAGCGGCGGAGTGCAGCAGCGGCCTGCGAAGCCGTTGGCGGCATGTGGTGTCGCGTGCCCGTCAGAAACACAGGCAAGAGGACCAAGGCGGCGGCTGGCTCAGCGAGCGCAATCAGAAGGGTCCCCGTAGCGAGCAGGACTGTCAGGCCAGTCACGGTCGTTGCATCGAGCAGCTCGCTCGCTCGCGTTTCGGTTTTCGGAAGCTCGGCTGCAGAGACGGGGCGCCAATCGTCGTGCGGAGAGATAGCTCGCCAGCGCGCGGGACGGTGCAGCGCGAAGGCGATGAGCGGAGCGGCACAAAGCAAGTAGCCCGGCGACAGCCATTGACCGATGGCAAGGACGATCACGGTCACAGCAAGCACGGAGGCCCAGGGGGAACGGATGAGAAGCGCATTGGCTCCCATGCGGACCTGAACGGCGCGGCGCTTCAGGAGCACCAGGCCCGCCACCAGGAGCAGCGTCCAGACGAATGGACGTTCGTCGGGCGTGCTCAGAGGGCGAAAGCCCGCTGGCCTGGGCGCATCCGGCGGAGACGAGGGAACGTCGACCGCCCGACGCGGGAGGTCGAGCGTCAGCGGCCACGCGGTCAGGCGCGGAAGATGAATTCGCCGCCACTCGACGACCGTTTTCTCGGGATGCTCCGACACCTGGAAGTCGACCCCTGGCGGGGTTTCGTGGAGCTCGCTCGGAACCGTTGAGCCCTTCGGAGCACGGAGCTGTACCGAGACGTCATGCAGACCGGTCTCCCAGGCTGGCACAGACCAAACGAGGCGCGCCTTGTCGGACTCTTCGACTGCGCGCACGTCGCCTCGGATCCGGTATCGCATGAACACCCGGTATTCGCCTCTTCGAGGCGCGTCTCTTCTATGAAACGACAGATGAATTCGACCGTCGTCGCGAACCGCGGCCTCTGGGCGATAGATCTCACCTTCGTCCGAACGGAAGTACGGAGGCCGATAGCGATCCAGCTCGACGCCCTCTCCGAGGTCGACGAGCTCGAGCTCGTGCAGCCAACCGGCGTGGACTTCTACGTCGAGCCGCAGCAGGATGCTCAGCGTCGCATCGCGCTCGACATTCACCGTGGCGCGCGCGCCTTTGACCACCGTACGGGTCCAGGCCTGAGCCGTGGAAGAGGTGCCAAGAACGGCGGCGAACACGTAGAGAAGGAGGGCTGAAGCGAGCCTGGGGCGCATGAGCCGAACCTAAGAAATTCCGCCGCAGCAGTGAAATTTCCTACTGTATTCGGATCCAGGACGGCATGAACAACAGGACGAAGAGAAGGAGGGTTAACCAGCCGGCGAGCCTCCGCCGCGGCGAGAGCGGGCCGTCTTCGGTGGGTGGATGGCCGGGGCCGGTTGCGCGCGTGAGCAGCCAAAGGACGACTGCCCAGACCAGCCAGTGGCTGCCGGCCGTTGCGTCCGGGATCAGCGCGTCTCCGCGAAGCCCCGCGAGATAGCTCGGGATGCCGTACGCGGCGCTCACCAGAACGGCGAGCAAGGGCAGCATGCGAAGAACAAATGCCGAAACCCGATTCTGACGGGGGCCGAGGAGCGCGTATGCGATGTGACCACCGTCGAGCTGCCCGAAAGGGAGCAGGTTGATCATCGTCACCAGCAGCCCGGCCCATCCGGCGAGCGCCGTTGGGGTCAACATGACGTCGTATCCTTGGGGGATCGGACCTTGAAGCACGTTCAGGAGTCCCACGTACAGAAGCGAGCGGCCTTCGAGAATGTACGGCCCCTCGGGCAGGGGCTCCACGGGAGACGTGGCAAGCCCGTACGCGATCACCGGGAGGGCGACGGCCATCCCCGCGAGGGGTCCCGCAGCCCCGATGTCCAGGAGCGCATTGCGAGAGCGGATACGCTCGCGGATCTGAATTACAGCACCCAAGGTCCCCAGCAGAAAAAAGGGAACCGGAATGAAATAGGGAGGGGAGACGTCGACTCGATGGTACCGGCCGGCGAAGAAATGGCCGAACTCGTGGGCGAGCAGGATGGCCATGAGCGGTAAGGAGAACACCCAGCCCGCGCTGAGCTCGCTGAGCGTTGCCGGCGACTGCCCGAGGACCATCCCCGCGCCGACAAACAAGGTGGAGGCAAAGGTCAGCGCAATCAGGGTCAGCGGCAGGGCCCAGTTGACGTTTCGCCTCTGCACGGCGTGCCTGTAGCATGTGCGTTCCGAAGCGCACGATCTGCTACTCTCTCGGGCGGATGGACCTCTACAGCGCGGCCAAGCGGCTCAACCGGCCCTTCGTTTTCACCGACGAGCACTCCACGCGCGATCTGACGATTGCCGACCACGGATTGATCGGCGACGGGTTCTCGGCCGCGCTAGTCCGCGCCGACGGCGCGATCGACTGGCTCTGCCTCCCGCGGTTCGACAGCCCGAGTGTTTTTGCCTCCTTGCTCGATGAGGCGAACGGCGGCTCCACGTCGCTCAGCCCCGTCGACTATCCCTTCGAGAGTCTTCAGCGCTACGACCCAGGCACCAACGTGCTCGAGACCTTGTTTCAAATCGAGGGCCGAGGGACCGTTCGGCTCACCGATTACATGCCCTGGACCGACGATCCACGGTCGGCGATGCATGAAGTACATCGGCGCGTGCAGTGCGTCGAAGGCGAGGCGGTGATCAAGGCCGTCTTCGATCCGCGCTTCGACTACGGTCGCGTTAGCACCAGCTTCGAGGTCGAGGGGCGCTCGGCGCTTGCCAAGGGCGCAAATGGAGAGCGTCTATTAGCGGTTCTCGGCGGAGTTGGCCACTGGGAACAACGCCTCGAAGGCGGCGTGCAGGCCGTCTTTCGACTCAAAGCCGGCGAACGGGGCTGGCTCGTGATCAGCTGGAACGCAAGCGAGTCGGAGTCCGTCTTGGCCTACCGCCCCTTCGATGCGCTTCGCAATACTCGGCGGCGCTGGCGCGACTGGGCACAACAGCTCGAGTACGATGGCCCGTGGCGACACCACGTCACCCGGTCAGCACTTCTGTTGAAGCTACTCATGTACGCGCCGACCGGTGCAATGGTGGCCGCACCCACGACGTCGATTCCCGAATGGATCGGGGGCATTCGCAATTGGGACTATCGGTACACTTGGACGCGCGACACGGCCATGGCGGTCCGCGCAGCCAATTTGCTCGGATGCAGTCGAGAAGCGCGCGAGTTTTTTCACTTCGTACGAGATACGCTCGAGCGCGACCGAGAGCTTCACATCATGTACGCGGTCGACGGTGGCCGAGTCCCCGATGAACGCGCTCTGGACCATTTCGCTGGATATCGCGGATCGCAGCCGGTGCGCATTGGAAACGGCGCGCGCGACCAGCTTCAGCTCGACACGGCCGGTGCGCTCATGGACGCGGCTTACGTGTACGAGCGAGTCGGTGGCTCACTCACGGCGCGCGGCTGGCGGCGGCTTCGCAGCGTGGTCGACAACGTCGTTGCCATGTGGGCCAAGCCTGACCATGGCATTTGGGAGCCGCGCGCGGGCAAGCGGCACAACGTACATTCGAAGCTCATGAGCTGGCTAGCGCTACGGCGTGGCGCGGAGCTCGCACCCTTGTTTGGCGATCAGTCCCTGCGAGCGCGATGGCAGGAAGTCGCCGATGAGCTCCACGTCGAGCTCTGCGCGCGCGGCCTGGACAGCACCGGCAGTCGGTTCGTTGCCGCGTACGACCACGAACATCCTGACGCGTCTCTGCTCCTGTTGCCGATTCACGGCTTTCTGCCGCCGAACGACCCCCGAGTTCTCCGTACCGTCGAGTGGATCCAAGCCACCCTGGCGGATGGGCCGTTCGTGTACCGCTATCGCACCGACGACGGGGTGGGCGGTGAGGAGGGCGCGTTCGTTCTTTGCGGCTTCTGGCTGGCCGAGGTCTTGGCGATGGCTGGCCGCATCGATGAAGCGCAGCAGGTTTTCGTCGCGCACGCCGAGGCTTCCAACCACTTGGGTCTGCTCGCGGAGCAAATCGACCCCGGAAGCAGAACGCTCCTCGGCAACTTCCCGCAGGCCTTCAGTCACCTCGGCCTCATCAACGCAGCGGCTAGGATCGATTTGGCGCTGCGGCTGCGGGATGAAGGCTCCGCTCGCGTACCCGAGTTCGAGATCGGTCGCTAGGTGGGGTGCTTGGCGAAACGAGACGAGCGGGGGCTTCGACGAACCGTGACGCTGCGGTTTGTGTCGTATGCCGTCTTCGTGGGCCTGCTGACGGGGCTCGGCCTGTTCTTCCATGCGGGAGTGCGCGACGCGGCGTCCTGGAGCTGGTTCGTTCTCGGAGGGCTGGCCGCCGCGGCGGGGATGGCATGGCTCGCGCGCTCAGCGATCGATCGTTCGTTCGAGACGGGGGCAGCGAAGGACGCGCTCGAGCCCGATGAAGCGGCGATGGCGCCTTCCGTAGACGTGGTGGACGGCGATGAGGAGGTTGCCGAAGACGAGGAGGTGGACTACCTCACGGCTCTTCGCCACGAGTTTCGCACGCCGCTCAACGCCGTCCTCGGGTTCTCCGACGTGCTTCTGAGCGGTATCGACGGAGAGGTGAACGAATCGCAGCGCGAGGACCTAGAAATCATCCGCGCTTCAGGGATTCGTCTGAAATTGCTGCTCGACAGCGCGCTCGACCTCTCGCACCTCGCCTACGACGATCTCCGACTGAACGAGGACCGAATCGACGTTCGAGAGCTCGTGTCTAGAGTTGCGGCGGAGGCCGGGCAGCTCTGGTCCAACAAGCGAAGCGCGACCTGCGTCTTGCCCGAACAACCATGCATCACCGAAGCCGACGAGAGCCGTTTACGCCGCTCCATGCTGGTCCTGACCGATTTCTTGGCAACCGACCATCGAGACGCCGAAATCGAGCTGAGCCTCGTCCCGACCGGAAGCCACCTGGCAATCGAAATCACAGCAGGCGCTTCGGATCGCCTCTCGTTTGATGCGCTTCCGACGACCGCGGAGGTTCTTGCGTCGGAGGAGGCCGGGGAGATTCGCCGCTGGCCGGTGGCCGTCACGGCCGAAGTCATTTCGCGGCACCGCGGGTCGCTCTATCACGGCAATTCGCCGTCCCGGTTCTTGATTCGGCTGCCGCAGCTGGGTGGTCGATGAAGCCTGGAAGAGCGCTGCCGGTCTTCAAGCTTCGTTCGGGAATCGCGGTCCTGTCGATCTACTTCGCGGCGAGCTGGCTGTTGTTGGCGGGCGAAGACCGCTACCCGGCTGCCCTGTTCGTCTTGGGCGTGGGCCTCTTCGTGGGATCGGGCGTGCTGCGCTCGGTCAAGCGGCTTCTATCGGCACCGAGTGCGCCCCGACCGCAAGACCCGATGACTGCGCCCCTGCCTTCGATGCTGCACACAATCGAAATGCACTCGGCCAAGCCAGAGCTGCCCGCAAGGCAGCGCGCCCGCTTCCTCGGCGCCCTCGGCCACGAGCTGCGAAACCCGCTCAACTCGGTGACCGGTTTCTCCGACATGCTGCTCGGCCGCGTCGATGGTGAGCTCAACGCTGAGCAAGAGAGCAGCGTCCGGACGATTCGAGCCAGCGCGGAGCGGCTTCTTCGGCTGGTTTCGACGTTGGTCGACCAGTCGAAGATCGAGGCCGGGACACTTCGCTTGCAGCAGCAGTGGGTGGTTCCCGAGGAGCTGATCGAGGAGGCGATCGGGTTTGCGCGGTCGCGTGCCGAGGGTATTTCGGTGATCGGTGGCGTCGCAGACGGGCTCCCCAGGATCTTCGTCGATCGGCATCGAACTGTTCAGGCGCTCGTCAGCCTCGCGGTTCTGGTAATCCGCTCATCGGGAACGGACATCGTCATGCGCGTTGCGCCGCCGCGACGCGATCAGGTCGGAAAGGGGTTCGTCCAATTCGATCTGATGGCGACTCTCAAGGACTCGACCGCCGACACGCTGGCGATTGTCGAAAGGCTCGAAACTCCGCTGTCGCGATCGGATGCCCTCGGGTTGGAGGTTGCGGTCGCCCGGAGCGTGATCGAAGTGCAGGGAGGGCGCATCTGGACTGAAGCAGGGACCGCCGGCAGCCTCCGCGTCTGCATGACGCTTCCGACATCGGCCCACTAGGTTGGGTCAGGCTTGGAGGCGTCGAGTACTGCTCGGTATGCCCGGTTGCGTTTCCAGCCCAAGTCTCGCTGGAGCCTTTGTGTCATCTCTTTGGCCGACAGCCCCTCGCGTCTCCACTCCGCGAGAAGAGCGTCGAGGTCGATGTCGTCAATCGCGGCGTCGGGCGCTCGGCCTTCGACGACAAGCGTGATTTCGCCTCGCGCTGGGCTCGAGAGCTCCTCTCGGACTTCACGGACGGTACCTCGCAGGGTCTGCTCGTGCAGTTTGGTGAGCTCACGGCAGAGCGCGATTCGCCTCTCGCTCTCCAACTCGCTCTCGAGGTTCTCCAATGTCGCGTGGATACGATGGGGCGACTCGAAGAGCACCACGGCGACCTCTGAGTGGGCGATGCGCTCGAGCGCGCGTTTGCGGTCGCCGCCCCCGCGAGGCAAGAACCCCTCGAAGACGAAACGACGCACCGGGAGCCCCGCGACGCAAAGAGCGGCCAAGACGGCGCTCGGACCTGGGATGGCCTCTACCGAGACACCGGCCTGCGCTGCGCGCGAGACCAGGTAACCCCCAGGGTCACTCACCACCGGAGTCCCAGCGTCGCTCACCAAAGCATAGTGAGCGCCCTCGGCGAGCTCTTCGACGATTTGCAAGACCTTGGCGTCATTGCTGTGCGCGTGAAAAGAGCGCAAGGGGGTGGAGATGTCGTGCTTGGTGCAAAGCGTGCGTGTGTGACGGGTGTCTTCTGCGAGGATCAGGTCTGCTTCGCGCAGCACGCGTAGCGCTCGAAGCGTGACGTCTTCGAGACAACCAATCGGCGTCGCAACCACGGATAGGCGCCCTGACATTCAGTCGCGTTACCACATCTCCGAGCCTTCGCGACCCGGCCTTTTAGGGAGATTCGTAGACTTCGACGACGGTATCGCCCAGCTTGCTACGCAAATATGCTTTCAGCTTCTCGAGCAGACGCTTCTCAATCTGCCGGACACGCTCGCGGCTAACGCCAAACTCGTCACCAAGCGCCTGCAGGGTTTTCGGGTCTTCCGCAACCAAGCGGTCGTCGAAGATCTGCTTCTCCTTGCCCTCGAGGGACTTTCCAAACTCGTGGATCTTGGAGGAGAACTGATCGCCAATTTCGGCATCCGCCAAGTTATCGTCCGCGCGGCGCTGTTCGGATGGAAGGATCTCCACGCGCGCCACGGTACGACCTTCTCCCATCCCGACGGGTGCATCGAGGGACGCATCTCCGGCTGCCAACCGCATGTCCATGGAGACCACGTCCCGCTTTGGGACGTTCAGGCGTTCGGCAATGACTTCAGCGGTTGGCTCGATACCCATTGCAGAGAGGCGTGCCTTTTCTTTTTGCAGATTGAAGAACAGCTTTCGCTGGGCCTGCGTGGTGCCGACCTTTACGAGGCGATGGTTGTTCAAAATGTAGCGTAGGATGTATGCACGAATCCACCAAGCGGCGTAACTCGAGAGCTTCACGCCTTTGTACGGGTCGTACTTCTTGACGGCCTGCATCAGACCGATGTTGCCTTCCTGAACCAGGTCGAGAATGTTTTTGTAAGCCTGTCGATAGTCGTAGGCGATCTTGACGACCAGCCGGAGGTTCGATGTGACCAGGCGCTTCGCGGCTTCGAGGTCTTCTTCTTCGAGGAAGCGCACCGCGAGCTCGTGCTCTTCTTCCTTCGAAAGAAGCGGGTATCGCTGCACGTCGCGCATGTACACCGCCAATGGGTCACGGCGGGAGAGTGCCGACCTGGGCACTGCCAGCGCGTCGGGCCCCTCTTCGTCGAGGCGTGGCGCATCCTCTGAAATCTCGGCCTCCTGGAGATCGTCCATCTCGTCCGATTCTTCTGAATCTTTTCCAGTCATCGCTCCTGCCCGTGAGGATTCTCTCTAAAGCACAGCCCCCCGAGACGTCCAGTGGCAGCCCTCACTTGGGGGCTTGGAAGGTTCGCTTACCCGCCGCCTTCGGTCGCAAACGTCCGCCGACTGCGCCGGCGATCGTGTATTGAATCGCGCCGTCTTCTGTTTGTGCGGCTTTGAGCCCCGACGAGGCGAGCTCGAGCATGGTGGCCACCTTGGGGCTTCGTTCCCTGTAGGCGTCCTGGACTTTGGCTCGGATCATCACGTTCAAATCCGACCGCTTGAGCGGTCGCAGGAGCCGTACCTTGCCCAGAGCGTCGAGCTCCAGGTCCTTGCCGCGAGCTGTTGCGCGCTCGATGTTCGCGACCCCCTCTTCGATCGTCACCGTCAGCTCGAGGTTCCCGGCCTCCGCACGGTCGAGCGTCAAGCCCCCCCAATCCGGAATCTCGAGCTTGGATTTGCCGTCGCCTAGGCTCAAGCGCTCGATGGTGACTGCGATGTTCCCCGTTGATTCCGCGACCTCGCTCGGCATGGCCAGCGTGATCTCGCCGCTGATCGTTCCGCCCAGAGGGATCTTCGTGTACCGACGCAGCGCGGGAAGCACTCCGAGATCCACCTCGTCGATCTCGATGTCCACCTCGAAGTCTTTTTCTCCGACGGTGATGTCGCCGTCTGCGTCGCCGCCTGCCAGCTCCGCGTCGAAGCTGTACGACTTCGTCTCGGAGATCAGCGAAAATATCGATGTGCTCACGGTGAGCTCGTCAAAAATCAGATCGAGCGGAGGCGAGCCCTCTTCTTCGGAGGGAACGATCCAGCGGAGGCCTTCGAAGGTGAGCCCGGTCAAGCCCGAGTGGGTCAAATCGATGATTTCGATCTGGTAGCCCCGCACGGCCGCCTCGTGAACGATGCGATTGGCGAGCTGCTCATACGGGAAGGTCTTGTACGCGAAGAAGAGAAAACAGACGACGAAGAACAAGGGATACGCCGTCCACGTCAGAATCTTCCTGAATGGAATTCGTTCCACTGCCTACTGCTCCACCGAACCGGTTTCGCGGTCGTAGGCGTTGACACCCAACTTGACCGTATATCCCGTTCGCATGCGGCCGCCGGTCATTTGAATCCGCTCGATGGCGACAGGATAGGAGCTGTTCTCGATATCCGCGAGCATCTCGATCAAGGGTCGGAGCTCGACCACCGGCAAAGAGACGCGGACCGAACGCCGGCTGTACTGGCCCATGTCGAGGTTTGGCTGATCTGTGATTCCGAGACCCGTCACGCCGTACTGCTGGGCACGCTCCTCGAGAAAGCCGCCGAGCGAAGGCGCCTTTCGGTCATACAGCTTCTCGACCGCGACCCGATCGGCTTTCTCCTGTCGTAGACGGGCTTCGGAGCGGCGGATGTCCTGCAGCACCAGTCCAATTTCGTCGTTCTCCGTCTTGATGTCCGAAATGCTCGCGATTGCGACGTACATCGGCAGGACGATCAGAATCGCGACGAAAACGATGGCCATGATGGCAATCAGTCGACGTTCGCGCCCGCTCAGCGCATCCGCCCAGCTGCGTACGTTGTCCAGCGCGTCTCCAAAGGCCACCTTAGTTCTCCTTGTTCTTGGGACGGGCAGCCGCCTCGTCGCAGTCGACCTTGACCACCAGTTTGTAATCCTTTCGGTCGCCGACCGCATTCGAGATGGAGCCCTTTTCAGCTTCGGCAAAACAAGCATGTGCCTGGAGGTCACCCAACAGCCTGTCTCGATCGGCGATGGAGCCCACGGTCCCCTGGATCTCGAAGCGACCGTTGTCTCCGTCATCGTCGATCTCGATCAGAAGTCGACGGGTATCGTGTTGGATGTCGGCTGGAATGCTTTCGGAAATCGCCTCGAGAACGTCGTACGCATCGAAACGAGGCAATGGGTCGTCGATGCGAGCTCCGGCGGTCAGCAGCTCTCGCGCATGAAGCGCGCTCCGCGTCTCCTCTCCGAGCAGGTCCTTGCTGACTTCCGCCAGCGTTTCGGTGAGCCGTTCCTGCTCTGCACTCGCTACCCTGTATTGGGCGAGCAGCGAAACGCCGAAGGAGAGTAGGATTGCAGCAAAGCAAGCGGCGATTAGGCGAGCGTGCGTCCGAAGCTCGCTCGCCGCGGCAGCTGACGCAAACTCACCTCGGCGCAGGTTGAGTTGCTTCCGACGCGAGATGGCCCGCGATGCGAGTGCCGCCGCCTTTGCGAACTTTGGCCGCGTTTCTTCGTCCGCGCCCGGGGCCTCGGGGAGCGGAGCGACGCCGCACGGGAGTCCGAGTTGCTCGGTCAGCCAGCTCCGCGCGCTTTCCATAGGCGCCGTCTCCCCTGAGAGCAGCACCATGGACGGTTCTTCGGAGCGCTGCGCCCGGTAGCTGGCCAGCGTGCGTTGCAACGCGGCACCAAGCTCGGCGCGTCGGCCCGATTCAACCAGATTCATCCCTCCCGAAAGCGTGCGCGCGAAGGTGCAACCGCCGTTGGTCAGTGCCGCGAAGTCGGTGTTGGTGGGTCCCAGATCGACCACGATGACGGTCTTGTTCGCGAGCGGCTCACCCAGCAGCGCGCCGAGGCCGTCGAAGGCAGCCGCGCCAACGGCCAGCTCTGTGGGATCTACGCCCGCCGACCGGAGCTGATTGAGCCGGGCCGCTACGTTTCGCCGAGGCGCGGCTACGGCCATGAGCTGAATGGTCGACTCGCCGCGACCGACCACCTGATAGTCGACGATCGCATCTTCGATATCGAAAGGGAGAACCGAGCCGAGCTCACCGGGCAAGACTTCTCCGGCCTTCTTCTCGACGCCGGCCGGCAGGTCGATCAGCCTCAGCGAGGCCGCTTCCCCGTTGAGCGACGCTATGATGCGATCGGGTGCCCGGGCGCCCGCCGAGAGGACTTGCGTGATCGCGGCCTGCAGCACGCCTGGGTCCGAGTCCGATTCCTCGGAGTAGGGAAGCGGGGCTTCTGCATACTGCTCCATTTCCCATCCGCGCAGCGCCGTCCGTAAGAACGCGCCGCGAACCACCCGGCCTGTGACCTCTAATCCCAAAACCAACGACATCTCAATTCATCCGATAGTAGTGAAACACGCCCAATCCTGGCATGCGCCCCGTATTCGGCGGGGGTGGCACCCAGCGGGAGTGGAAGTTGACGACCGACTCGATCCGGATCTGGGAATGCCCAACCAGCGCGATCGCTTCGATGGTGAAGATCTGAGCCGACGTTGCGAAGGATCGGGCAAGCGGCGTTCGTTGCTCGGTTGGGATCTCGATGGGTGTGAAAATCAGCTCGCTCTCTGGACCCAAGAAACCCGTGAGCATCCCGTACAGATCTTTCTCTGTCCCCTTGCCTTCGACGAAGTTGATGAGGTCCGTTGGCCGGCTGAAGAGGGGGATGGGGATGAGCTGACGGATCGTGGTGAGAATTTGGACGAATTTGATGCTTTCGAGCGGATCGACGCAAAGGCTCACTTCGGGGGCGAACGAGCAGATCCTCCCTAGCAGAACTTGGGGGCTGGCTTCGTTCACATTGACGAGGCCCGATGCGTAGATCGTCATGAGCCGGGATGCAGGGTCGTTCGGAATCGGCTCGACGAAGGTGGCCCAGAAATCGTCGTTGAAGCCTCGCACGAGGCGCAACTCTTGGAGCGAGTCGAACGGGGCGTTTTTGTTTCGGTAGGGATTCTCGCTCAGCTGATAAAGTGAATCGTCTTCCGTCCCGGTGCCGCCGGTCCTCGTCACGCCGGCACCTGGGTCGAAGTCGGTCCGTTGAATGTCGCGATCCCACCAGTCAATCACCGCTGTGATGAGATCGAGCCGCGTGGTCAAGGTGCCGGTCTCGTCTTCCGACGTGAAGAGCGCATCGTACGGGCTTTCGGGCAGTTGCCCACCCGTGAGAGTAAAGAGCTGCGTTGCCACGCCGTTACGCGCTTGCTCCCCGTCGAGGAACAGCGGGTCGTTGACGTTCAGCTTGCCGTTCTCACTGACGGCGCGGACCTGGCATGTACCGGGGAGGTTTTCGAATCCGACTGTGTCGCCGAAATCGACTCCGAGCTCCATCAAGGTGTCTCGCTGGTCTTCAGGGGTACAGAACGGGGCGATCAGCTCGTTGACGAAGTTCCAGACCGGCAACTGAGGGGCGGAGCGACCCGTCGCGGCCCGGTAGAGCGGGTCGACGAAGCGTCGCACCTCGGGCTCTTTTGCGATTAAGAGCCGAGTCAGGTTGGTCGCGCTCTTGGCCATGTATTCGGCCTGAAGCGAATCCCGTTGCGACGTCGAGACGGCAAACGCAGTCCCCGTCTTCTCGTGCATGTCCGCGAGCATCACCGATAGAATCGCGACCGTGGCAATCGCCATGATCAGCGCGACGCCTTGTTCCGAGCGCTTGGGGTGCGATGTCGTTCTTCGGTGGCTCATGGGTTGTAGTTCGCGTGATTGAGAGCGTAGTTGAGTGGAATCGTCACCCTGGTGCCGAACACCTGGGTCTTGCCGCGGCGACCCGGGTGCTTGACGGCCAAGCGGATCCGGACCTGTGTCGGGAGTCGATTTGGCTGTGAGAGAACGTCCTCGGTGTCCCAGGTCTGGACCCACTCGCTGAGCAAGGGATCGAAGTACTCGACGTTGAACTCTTCGACGTCCTGAACGAGTATCTGTGATTTTCCTCCCCTCCGCGGGTCATCGTCAATCCGGTTTTGCTCTCTTCGTGCAAGGACCTGCACGTCCGAGTCGTCCGGATCTTGGGTCACGAAGTAGCTCAGCTCGTTCTGATCGGACTCGCGCGCGTTTCGGTAGAGACGCCGATGCGAGAACGAAGTGAAATCGATTCGGTCCTCCTTACCACGGTCCCTTCCGATGAAAGCCGTCTCTACGACTCGGAGATCGAGCGAGGGATTGGTGTGAGTCGAGACGAAGGCCATCGTCAGCTCACGCGCAATACGCTCGAGTGCCATGTGTACGACGCGAGACTGGTCGACGTCTTTTTCGACACGTGCCTTGTTGAGCGCAGTTTGAGCGAAACCGCCGTAGATCATGGTTCCCACCAAGGCGAGCACGGACACCGCCAGGATGATTTCGAGCAAGGTGAAGGCAGATTTCCTCACTCTTCCTCCTCTAGCTGGTCGTCGGTCCGCGCTGGTTGCGCGGAAACGAGGTACTGAGTGACGTCGAAGCCGCGTTGCTTGGACCCTTCAGTCCATCGCACCGTCACTGTGGCTCTTCGAACTTGCTCCTCGAGGAATGGTTTCAAGATGGGAAAGCCGATTTGCAATGCGAGCATCGCCAGGTTCCCTGCCCCCCCGGCAATTACCTGCTCCGTCGGGCCACCGGACTCGGTGACTTCATCAACCGCGGCGTTGACTATCTCTTTGGGCGTAGTTTCATCGCCACCTTCGTCCTCTTCGCTTTCGTCGTCGCCGGCGCCGAACTCCGGCAGGATGATTCGCTCGACGATCCACTCACACTCGTACCCTTCGACGGGCGCATGCTCGCAGCAGGAATCCGTGTCTTTCTTCTCGAGTGCGGGCAAGCCTTCGATTCCGATGACCTCCTCGATCTCGCCCATCTTGCAGCGCGCGAGGGTCACAGCGACGTTCTGCCGGCGCGCGCGCGCGGCGATGTTCGCTGCACCCACCTCACTCGAGAAAATGGCCGTGAGCGATAGGCCGAGGATCGCCACGGCAATCATCACTTCCAACAAGGTGAAGCCGTCTCGAGTCATAGTGAATCCTCGACCTCTCCCTCGTCGTCGAGCTCGTCCAGCGGCTCGTAGGCGAAGTTGTGAATCCGCGCATTCCCGGTGAGCGGATGAATCTCGATGCTGTAGACCGTGTCACTGGCGTCGCTCAGCTGAATGACGGCGTGCTCGGTCAGTCCACCGGGGAAGAAGTAAACGGAGCCCTCCCCATCGGTTCGAGTCTCTGTTTCGTGCGGCGTGATCAAGGCGTGGACCGAAACCGCCTCGCCGACCGGTTTGGCGGTGTAGCGCTCGATGACCTTGCCGTTCTTGTTGGCAATCGGTTGAAACGGCGAGGTGGGCTTTATGGGTGTCAGCGGCTGCTCGAGCCTGGCCCTGGCGAGGTCCCAGGGGTCGACTGCCTGACCATCCTCATCCTCGAGCTGTTCGGTCGTTGCGAGCGTGACGGGCGTCAGGGTCTCCTCGATAGCCATCGTATCTTTGTCGAAGTCGAAGCGGAGTCGCGTGGTCGTTCCCTGGGTGAGGGATCGGTTGTAGGCGAATCGGGCAGCGCTCATCACTTTGAAAGCAGACGAACGGAGCCGGGTCCGTGTGATCGCGCCTAGACCGAACGTCGCTCCAGTGACCACGACCGCAATGATTGCGATCACGACGATCACCTCGATGAGGGTGAATCCTCGGCTCGTTCGGGGTGGGACGCGTCCGACCATGATCGCCTAAATGTCGTCCTCGGTGTTGAATTGGAGGTCCGGCCCCGCCGAAACGACCGCGATGTCACCGTCTTCGCAGGTGATCTGAAATGGCGTGTCCCAAGCGTCCGTCGTCCGACGGGTTCCGTCGAGATATCGCTCGTTCACCAAGTCTTCGACCGTCGGGCAGCCTCTGGGGTTGTCCGCGACGTAGAGCATCACAGCCGAACGCAATCCTTGAGCGTCCGTTTTGGTGGTCTTGAGCCGCGCCTTCTCGAGCTGCGGGAGCAGTGCCACCGCTACGCCACCTGCCATCATCGCGAAGATCGTGATGACGATCATGATCTCGATCAGCGTGAAGCCGTCTCGGCGCCTCCGGCGGGCCAGTCTTCGTCGTGCGCGGGTGTCAGTCGTGTTGGGCATGGAGCCTCCCGTTCCCTTCATTGAATGTTGTCGTCCTTCGAGAGCGAGCCGCTCGGGCCCGCCGAAATTACGTCGGCTTCGTCTTCGAAATGGCCTGGACAGCGAATCGTCAGGGGCCTCCCCCAGCCATCCTTTGGCATCGAATGCAGGTAGTGCTTCTGCGACAGCGGTGGGTGAAGCAGCTCCGTCTCCGATCTCGGGCAGCGACCCACGTCCGCTCGGAATTGATCGATCGCCTGTTTCACCTGCGCCACCGCAACGAGCGTATCGCGCACCCGCACTCGTCGGCTTGCGTACCGCGTAAAGCCCACGGCTAGCACTGTCAGCAGCAACATCCCGAGTAGCGCTTGCCAGCGCGTCTTGCTGAGCGCATTGCGCCAGCGGCCGCCACGGCTTTCCCATGGCAACGAAACGCGTTCTCTTTTGGATCGTCGAGTCATCCGCGTCTCTCATTGAATCATCTCGTTGAGTTGGAGGAGCGGCATGAGTATCGCAAACGCAATGCCGCCAACGACGACGCCCATGACCACGATCAGGACGGGTTCGAGGATCGAAGTCATGGCTCCGACGCGCACCTCGATTTGTTGGTCGTACGCATCGGCAACGTGCATGAGCATCTCCTCCAGTTGGCCGGTCCGCTCCCCCACGGCGATCATGTGAGTCATGATCGGAGGGAACCTGCCTGCCTGCCGGAGCGGCTTCGCGATGCCTTCCCCTTCTCGCACACTGTCCCGAGCATTCTCGACGATTCGCATCAGCTCGGTGTTTCCAAGGACGTTGCGCGTGATATCCATGGCAGCGAGCACAGGAACCCCGCTCGCTAGCAGCGTGGCGAGTGTTCGAGAGAAGCGGGCCACGGCGACCATGATCATCAAGGGACCGAAGAGCGGCACTTCGATCACGAAAAGGTCCCACTTCTTGCGGCCTTCGTCCGTCGATTTCCAGCGACGAAACAGGAAGATGGCCCCGCCCGCCAGTGCAGCGAGGAGCCACCAGTAGTTGCTGAAGATGTCGCTCACCCAGATCAGCACGCTGGTGTACCAGGGGAGGGCCTGGTTGAAGTTCTCGAAAATCGAAGTGACCTTGGGGACCACGACGGACATCATCAAGAACAGGATGACGACCACGACCACGGCCATCACGACTGGGTAGGCGAGGGCGCCGCGTACCTTGCTCTGGAGTCGGGTCTGCTCGTCCAGGAAGTCCGCCAGTCGTCCGAGCACCTCTTCGAGCGTGCCCGACGCCTCCCCCGCGGAGACCATGTTTACATACAAGGGAGGAAAAATCTTCGGATGGGCCCTGAGCGCGTCTGCGAGCGTGCTGCCTTCGTTGACCTTGTTGCGAGTGTCGGTGAACGCGTTTTTCAGATCGGGATGATCGAGCTGCTCGATCAACGCGCTCACGGCTTCGACCAATGGGACGCCCGAACGGAGCAATACGGATAGCTGCCGAGTCGCTACGGCAACATCGACCGATGAAACACGTTGAAAAAGCCGTCGAAAATCGATGTCGCGCGACGCATTTCGAGCGGCCTCCGATTGCTCGAGGATTTCGGTCGCCAGGACTCCGTCCCGCTTGAGCAAAGCGCGCAGGCCTTTCGCACTATCGGCATCTCGGACGCCTTTGACCGATTTCCCTCGGGCGTCGATCCCTCTGTATGCGTACACCCCCATGAATCAGACCTCTGCGGCCTGGGTCGCAGCGAGGACCTCTTCGACGCTCGTCACGCCTGCGACGACTTGGCGCGCGCCGTCTTCGCGAAGCAGCCGCATCCCCTGCTGTTGTGCAACCCGCTGAATCGTCTTTGAATCACTGTTGTTCAAGATTTCGCGGCGTACCGGCTCGTCGATCATCATCAGCTCGAAGATGCCGATTCGACCTCGATAGCCGGTGTTGCTGCACTCGTCGCAGCCGCGGTGGTGATAAAACGTCAGCTGGCCCGAGTCCGTAGCCGCGGCAGGGGGCAGGATCGGAGGACTGCTGTTTCCGATCACGGTGGTCGCAGCGAGTCTCTTGAGCTCCACGAGCTTCTCTTGGGCCATGGCAGCGTCAATGCCGAGCTCGAGTAGATGTTGATTGGTCGGTGTGTACGGGCTCTTGCATTGGTCGCAAAGCCGGCGAACGAGCCGCTGCGCGAGGACCGCGAGAATCGACGAGGACAGCTGGTAGGCTTGTATGTCCATGTCGACTAGACGCGTGATGGCGCTCGGCGCGTCGTTGGTGTGCAGTGTCGAGAGCACGAGGTGACCAGTCAGCGACGCGTGAATTGCGATTTCAGCGGTTTCGTGGTCGCGGATCTCGCCAACCATGATCACGTCCGGGTCCTGACGGAGAAAGCTCCTCATGCCTGACGCAAAGGTCAGACCAATTTTGGGTTGAACCTGCATCTGCCCAATGCCGCGAAGCTCGTATTCGACCGGATCCTCGGCAGTCAGGATGTTCTTCTCGGGCGTGTTGATCGTGTTCAGACAGGCGTACAGCGTGGTCGTCTTGCCGGAGCCGGTGGGCCCGGTCACCAAGATGATGCCGTTGGGGCGCCGAATCAGGCCCTCGAGTTGGTCGAGCTCGCGGCGTGCAAAGCCGAGGTCGATGAGATTCAGCAGAACCTGTTCCTTGTCGAGGAGACGCATGACGACGCGCTCGCCCTTCGCCGTCGGAATCGTCGACACACGGACGTCGACCACCTTGCCCGCGATCTTCTTGGTGATGCGCCCGTCTTGGGGCAGGCGCCGTTCCGCGATGTTGAGGCCTGCCTCGATCTTCACGCGACTCACGATCGACGAAAGAAAGCCGCGATTCGCTTCCTTGCGTGGAATGAGGCGTCCATCGACACGATACCGAACGATGACCTTTTCATCCGTTGGCTCGATGTGAATGTCGGATGCTCGCTCTTTGACCGCTGTGTAAAAGAGGTTGTTGACCCAGCGAATCACCGGCGCCTCGTCGGTCATGTCGATCAGGTCGCGCAGCTCTTCGACCTCTTCGCCTTCCTTCGCTTCGGCGAGGGCTGTTTCGTCTTTTCGCTCATAGACCCGGTTGATCGCGTCGTCGATGCTCTCTTCCGACGCAGCGACCGGAATGATTGTCTTGCCGAGGAGAATCCGCAGGTCGTCGATGGGAAAGGGGTCGAGCGGATTGGCAATTGCAACCCGCACGCTGTCATCGGATTGCGTCAGGGGCAGAACGTGATTCTGGCGCGCGAAATTAATCGGGACCGCATCGACCAGTTCCTCGGGGATCAGCTCCGTAGCGAGCTTTTCCACGAACTCCATGCCGACTTCGTCCGCCAAGGCGCGCACGAGCTTCACCTCTTCGACGGCGTGCGTTGCAACCAAGAGGTCGGTGAGATCTACAGATCGATCCGACGCCGTCTGCAGTGCAGCCTCGAGCTTGTCGGGCTCGAGCGCGCCGCGCCGAACCAGGATCTCACCAATGTAACGCTGTTCGAGGCTCATTGCGGGATGCTCTTCGTTTCTTCGCCGCTTGGCTCCGCGCCGTCCTCGGGCTCCGCTTCGCTCGAGCCGTCTGCAGGTTCGGCACCTTGGGTCGCGCCGTCCGGTTCGGACGGAGGCTCGCCGGGCTCGATGATCTCTTCGCTGCCGACGACGTCGGTCGCCTGCTCCGCTTTGTCGGGAAGCGTCGGTTCGGGCGGAGATTCTGGCTCTGCCCCGTGCGGTCGTTCAATCGGGGGAGGGGGGGCCTCGCCTCCTTCCTGCTCGTCCGCTGCGGTCGCTGGGATCGACTCGATGAGATTCGGCTTGCTCCCCTCCTGCGGTTCTACCCCGTTCGGCCCAATCACGTAGGTGTCGTCCTCGACGGCCAAGGCCGCGCTGTAAGGGCCGATAGGTGCGCGTGGCACGTGGTCCGGCGGTGGCTCGAGCTCCGCAGCCTGCGCCAGCTTAATTTCCTCTTCGACGCCGTCGATCTCGTTTACGATCTCGGCGACGAGACCGCGCGTGCGGGTGTAGTCGATGTACGGCTCGAACTTGTCCTCACCGAATACGAAGTAGCGATCGATCATCTGCTGCCGCTCTTGCATCTTCCGCTCGAAGATCTCCCGAAGGTCACCCGGGTCGCGAATGATGTAAGGCGTCAAAATGAGAAGCAGGTTCGTCTTGCGCTTCTGCTTGCTGGTTTTGCGGAAGAGCGCGCCCAAAATCGGGATGTCGCCGAGAACGGGAACCTTGTCTTCGCTGTTCTGAATCGCGTCACGCATCAGACCGCCAATGACGATCGTCTGCTGGTCCCGAACCATGACCTCCGTTCGCGCGGTACGGCGGTTGATCGAGACGACTCCCAGCGTACCCGAGGTGGCGCCCTGCTCGGAGATCTCCTCCTCGATCTCGAGCCGGACTTCGTTGTTCTCGTTGATGTGCGGCACGACTCGAATCGTGGTGCCGACGTCCTGACGGGCGACGCTTCCAAGACCCCCCGCGAGCCCTGCGAGACCGCCTAGATCTTGCCCACCGGCGGACGCTTGGGCCAAGGCCCCGAGGCTGCCCGCACCGGCGAAGGTCCCCGGCGCCACGCCATTGGTCTGCAGAGGGATGTTCTCTCCGACGCTGATTTCAGCTTCGGTGTTGTCGATCGCGATGATGTGCGGTGTCGAGAGCACGTCCGCGTCGCCAGACTTCGCGAGCGCGGTCACCACCACGCCAAACCCTGGCACCGAGAAACCGACGAGCTGCTGCGAGTTCTCGATGGTCGGTCCACGAACGCCAAGAGCCAAGCCGCTGAGATCGTTTTGGGTGATGTCGATAGACGACGGCGCGTTGAACCCGAAGAGCGAGAGAGAGCCGTCGGTCGGGAAGTCGCCCGCGCCCCCGTGGAACGCAAAGCCGAGGTCCGACGATCGCTCGATGCCGAGCTCCATGACGACCGCCTCGATGAACACCTGCTTGCGCGGCGCGTCGAGACGTTCGATCACTTTTTTGAGCGCCGTATAGTCGTGAAGAGAGGCCGTGATCAGCAGCGCGTTCGACTGCTCGTATGCGGTGACCCCGATCTGCCCCTCGAAGAGCGACGCCGTGGTTTTTGGTGCCGCCGCGCCCCTCTGTGCAGCGCCTCTGGCCGCAGGTGTCGGTCGGCCGCCCGAAGAGGCGCCTACGAGCGCCGTTAGCGCCGCGGCGATGTCGGTCGCAGCGCCGTGCTGAACGTAGTGAACGTGGATGCGCCCCTCGCCCTCGAGCGCGACATCGAGCTGCCGGATCATCTCGAGAATACGCAGGTACGCGCGTTCCGTTGCGATGATGATGAGAGAGTTCGTCCGCTCGTCGGCGATGATGTTCCGGATTGTCGGCCCGGCCGAAGAGGCACCGAGCACGGCCGGTGGTTCGTTCTTCTTCTTCGCTGTGGATCGCGCGGTGGCCTTTTTCGGGGCCGCCGTTTCGGTGTCGGCGGCGAAGATCTCCAGCAACCTCGCGCCGAGGTCTGGCGCATTTGCGAAGTGAATTGGTTCGATCCAGGTCTGGGTTCCGCTTCGGGGTAGGTCGATCGCCG
Organism: Deltaproteobacteria bacterium; assembly: GCA_004283055.1. Taxonomy (GTDB): domain Bacteria; phylum Myxococcota_A; class Polyangia; order Polyangiales; family Houyiibacteriaceae; genus SG8-38. The sequence goes on along the minus strand of SHLP01000007.1, from coordinate 50,053 downwards.
CAATCAGACGGAGCATGCGGCGTATTTGGGCGCCAGTGTCGGTGAGGATCAGCATGTTGGTGGGCGCGTAGGACGTGATGTTTGCTGTCCGGGAAGCGAAGCGTGCGAGCAGCGTCGTGACATCTTCGGCCGAGAGGTGATCCAGGTGATGAATTCGAGTGATGTAGCGGTCGGTTGCAGGAACAGCGCTGCCGTCCTCGTACATCGGGACCGTTTGGCGTTCGATCTGCTGAGCTTCCACGATCTTCAAATATCGACCCGCCGGCACGATCGTGAAGCCGTTGACCTCGAGAACCGACAAGAAGGCCTGATACGCCTCCGAGACCGTCACCTTGGTCGGTGCAAACACGGTTGCTTTGATCGCGCGCAGCTTGGTCGGAAGAATGAAGCGACGCCCCGTCATGTTCGAGATCAGGCGGACCAGGTCCGGGAGCTCGGCGTTCTCGAGGTTGAACGTCACCCTGGTGCGCGGCGACATGGCCTTGAACTCGACCCCGGTCTCGAACTGCGGCAGCTCGTTTTCGAGCTCTGGCTCTTCTACGGCGGCGGGCTCAGGCTTTGCCCTCGGGCCAGGTCCGGGAGAGGCGGTCGCATCCGCCTTCGGCGGCGCCGGTCGCAGCGGGACGGGTGGAGAGGGAATCCGCGCGGGCGGCTTTGCTGGCTTCGCTTCGTTCTGTTGGGCCACCGCGCCGTGTCCCGTGCTCAGAAGGAGCGCGCCGACGAGCAAGCAAATGAGCTGATTTCTAGAAGTCACGATTCATTCCCCGCCTGAAATTCCAAGTTGGCGTCTCATTCGATGTTGTAGTCAATGGTGGTTTCTTTGTTCTGACGTTTGATCGCGAGCGTGAGCTTGTCGGCGCTTCGCAATCGAGAATACGCTTCGAGCGCGGTGTCAGGGCTCGTCATGTCGAACCCGTTGATGGTTCGCAGCATGTCTCCGTTTCGAACTCCAAGACGCCCGAGCAGGCTGTTGCGCCGGATGCCGTAGAGCTTGACGCCGACGACGCGTCCGTTCTCCTCGTGCGGAATCACACGCGCGGACTTCATCAGACTCCCCTGATTCGCCAAGACTTTGTCGACCAAGCTTCGTTGAATGTTGTACTTGGTATCGCTAATCTTTTCGATTCCGTCGGTCATCTCTTCTGCGCTGAGGCCAGCGCTTCTGGCATCTGCAGGCTTGGAAGCTGCGGGCTTTTTCGCGACCGGCGCCCTCGCTGCCGTCGTCTCTTCCTCTTCGAACATCAGTAGTTGGCAAACTCCGGTTGAGCCGGTCATCACGACACTCGAAGAGTGAACGGCCATCACTCGGGAACCGTCCACCTCGGAGCCCTCGCGGTAGAGCATGGTCTTTCCGTCGCTCGAGCCAGCGATTGCGGCGAACGACCAGTCCGGGGCCACCGGGCTCACCACGGAGCCGACGAGTCGCAGCTTGCCCGTGCACTTCGGCGGCGGTCGGTTCGGATCCCAGTCCGCGACCGGCTGCCCATCTTCGTCGAGCGGGATCTCGGGAAGCGGCTCGGCCGTGAGGTCGCCGCGGGCCGAATCGAATATGTTTCGCCGGAGGATCGCTTCGGGTTTGCGCCTGCGAAGAAAACTCGGCGAGCTTGCCGTGAAACGTTTGCCGGGTGGCTTCGGGGCAACCGCATTCGGCGCGAGCAATTCCGCCGCCAAGACCCTGGTCGTCCCCTGCGCCAGGAACAAAGCACAGAGGGCCAGCGTTGCGAGCACGATCACAGCCGAGACGCGTCTTTGTCGTGGAGTTGCCACCGCCAGTTACTAGAGCAACGCCCGTGCCGAATCACAATCACGAAAACAGCAATGATTTCGTACGCAGGCGCGCAATTTTGCCCCGCTCTCGTGGACAACGTGGCGGGCCGGATCCCGGTCGATTGACAAAATGACACCGTGGGAGGTTCAGCCGTTCAGGCGGCCTCGTCGCCCTTCTCGGCCCCCAGCTTGCGATAGATCGTTCGCGCAGAAATGCCGAGGAGCTGCGCCGCGAGCTGCTTGTCTCCCGAAGTGTGCTTCAGCGTGCCGTGAATCACCCGTCGTTCGACTTCACTCAGCGCCGTTCCGACGGGGAATGTAAACGCGTCGAAGTGCGGTTCGGCGCGGGCGACCGGGTCGGGAAGGTCGGCCAGCTTGATGACGCCGCTCTTGTTCAGAACGACAGCGCGTTCAATCACATTTTGGAGCTCCCGAACGTTGCCGGGCCAGTCGTAAGCGACCAGCTGTTGAAGCGCGTCGCGATCCACCGCCAAAGGCTCCTTCCCGTTCTTCGCACAATAGGTTGCTACGAAGTGCTCGGTCAGCACTGGGATGTCGTCGCGTCGTGCGCGGAGCGGAGGGCTGGTGAGCGCGATGACGTTGAGTCGGTAGTACAGGTCTTCGCGAAACTCCCCCGCTTCCACCGCAGCGTGAAGGTCACGATTGGTCGCCGCAATCAAGCGGAAGTCAGCCTTCTTGGTCTGTCCGCCGACCGGTTGGTATTCGCCTTCCTGAAGAACGCGGAGCAGCTTTACCTGGACTGCCGCGGACAGCTCGCCGATCTCGTCGAGAAACAGCGTGCCGCCCTGAGCTTCCGCAATGCGACCGCCGCGTCGCGCCACGGCACCGGTGAAGGCTCCCTTTTCGTGGCCGAAAAGCTCCGACTCGACGATCGTCTCCGGGAGGGCGGAGAGGTTGACGCCCACGAACTGTTTTCTTCCACTCCGCTCGTGAATGTGACGTGCGAGCAACTCCTTGCCGGTGCCGCTCTCCCCGAGGATCAACACGTTCGCCGAAGATGGTGCCGCTTGGGTAGCGATCTCGAGAGCGCTTCGAAGTGACGCCGCAGAGCCTACGATGCTCCGATCGCTGAGCTGCGAGAGCTGTTGTCGAAGATCCTTGTTTTCGACGACGAGCTGCTGGCGCTCCGCCGCCTTGCGAACGGTCTTGACCATCTGGAGCCGTTTCAAGGGCTTCTCGACGAAGTCGTAGGCGCCGGCGCGCATGGCCTCGACGGCCTTTTCGACCGTACCAAACGCGGTCATCAGGACGACCTCGGCGTCGGGCACGACCGTCTTCAAAGCCTTGACCAGCTCGATGCCGTTCATTCCCGGCATCATGAGGTCGCTCACCACCACGTTCACCGGATGGTGTCGGCAGAGGTCGAGGGCCTTCTTCCCGCTCGTCGCCGTGAGGACCTCGAACCCTTCGCGCTCGAAGATGCGTCGCAGGGAGTCGACGTTCGGCGCTTCGTCATCGACGACGAGCACCGAGAGCTCGGTGGAATCGGTCATTTGAGACTCTCTGGCAGACACTTTTGACACTATGTCACGTGATGACAAGTCGTCCAAGTCTTTCGCTGCCGCATAACTAGCTGTAATCACTTGCTTTATCTCCAGGAAATTCCGGGCCTCTGCACCGTATTACCGGGAGGGGGATGCAATCTGCGGGCCAGGTCAGAAGAGCAAGGGAAGCTGAGGCCCGCCCCGGTCCGGTGGACGGACCCGCGCCGGACGGGCTGCTTCGCCGGCGAGGTACTCGAGGCCCAGTCGATCGCAGTGCACCGAAAACAACTTCTCGGTCATCGCCCAGCGCGGGCCTTGACCGACCATCCGCGCGCCGAAGCGCGCATCGTTTTGCCCACCTCCGCGCATGTCGTGAATCGCGCTCATGACCTTGGCGTGCCGCAGCGGAAAGGCCTCGGCGAGCCGCGCCGAGAAGACCGGGCCAACCTCGAGTGGAAGCCGTAGAAGAATCTTGAACGCAGCCGAAGCGCCGGCATCTCGGGCGCGCTTCAGGATTTCGGGGATTTGGTCGTCATTGAGACCGGGGATGATCGGAGCAACCGCTACGGCCGTGTCAACCCCCGCGTCGGAAAGGATGCGCAGCGTCTCGAAACGCTTACTGGGCGGGCTTGCAAAGGGCTCGATTGCCCGCGCGTGCACGTCGTTCGCGAAAGGGATGCTGAGCGTGACACGGCACCCCGACTCGCGCTGAAGTGCCTGCAGCACATCGACATCGCGCCGGACGAGCTTGCCCTTCGTGATAATCGTCACTGGGGTTTGGAGCTCGGCGCAAACTTCGAGGCAGCGACGCGTAAGCTGGTAGTGCGACTCGATCGGCTGGTAGCAGTCGGTGTTTCCTGAAAACGCAACGAGCTCACGCTTCCATGACTTCTTGCGAAGAGCTGCTCGCAGACGATCGACGATATTGACCTTCACTACGATCTGCCGTTCGAAATCCGTGCCCGCGCCGAAGCCGAGATACGGATGGGTCGGGCGCGCGTAGCAATACGCACAGCCGTGAAAGCAGCCGCGGTACGGATTGACGCTCCAGCGAAAGCCAACGTCCGGGCTCTTGTTCTCGGAGAGCGCGCTCTTCGCCTGCTCCTCATGGACCTGGAGATCGGCAGGCGGAGCCTCTCCGTCCCAGTCGACATGGGCCTCTTGGAAGCGATTAGGCGGGTTTTCGGAAAGGTGCGGCACTGAACACGTGAACAGTATATCGCGGGGCTCGGCGTTGCAAGGGGACACTGGACCGCCGATTCAGTCGGCGTACGGAATCGCCTCGCAGGGGTCGTGGACGCCCTGCCATCGCATCAAGGTCGTCTCCGGTTTGCCGTCGACATCGTACGCGATCACCGCGTAGGTCAATCCGCTGTCTTGGCCCAGGTACTGCAGGTCCAAGTTGATCATCTTCACCCAGGTTCCCGTATTGACCAGAATGCGGTCGTTGGGCAGCTGGAGAAATCGTGGGCCGTGGCTGTGGCCGACGATGAGTGTGTGGGCGCCGCGGGTCTTGTTGAGTGCGCGAATCGCGCGCTCATCGTAGCCACCGCTCGTGACTTCGAGCACCTCTTCGCGCACCAGCCGCGGAAAGTTCAAGATGCGTTCCCGCCAAGCTTGAATCGTGAAGACGCGGTGCCGAAGGAAATAGATCGTCGAACGCCAGAGGAACTTGAGAACGAAGCCCGGATCCAGCAGCGCGGACGACCAAAGAAATCGCCTCAGTGGTTGAATCCTATCGATGTGGCTTCGGATTTCTTTGAGCGGGTTCATCACCTCGAGAATCCACAGGCTACCCCACGGCAAGGCCAGCACTTCGGTTCCGTCTCGACGCGTTCGTGTCATCTGTGCGTAGTCGACGCGGTGAATGCGTTCGAACTGATGTCCGTGGCGGATCTGGATGCCCTCGGGGAGGTAGTAGGTGTCGGAGGAAGTGACGAAGTGGACGCGCTCGGCGGCCTCACCCGGCGCCACGTAGCGCAGAAAGAGCTCTTGTACGCCCGTGAACCAGAATTCCATATCGTGGTTCCCAGGAAGATAGGTCACCCGGTTGGTGGGCTTCTGGATGAACTCGCGGAGCGCGAGGACGAATCTCGGGTGTCCCTCCAGGCACTGCTGCAGCTTGGCTACCGCGATCTCTTCCGTCACTTCGGTGGGCCAATGGTCGGCAATCTTCACTTTCAAGAGATCGAAGATGTCCCCGTTCAGAATCAGCTCGATGCTCCCTTCGGGGCCGCAGCGAGCTTGGTAGAAGGCCAGGAGCTCGACGAAGCGGTCGTCGTGAATGAAGTCTTCGAGCGGGTTCAACTGGCCACGCCGGGTTCCCGTCCCGAGATGCAGGTCGCTGATCACTATCCGAAGCAAGGTCACGTTTCGCTACCTCGAATTGAGGTTACGCAGACGGGCTTGCGATGGGCCAGCTTCTTACAAGCCGCTCGACTTCAGGCTCTGGTTTTGCTCTTCGGTGAGCGGGAGGTGAAGCCCACATTCCCGAGTTTTCCCGAGGATCCGCCCGTCGCGGGGATCCATCTCGGCCGTCGTCGGAATCGTGGAATGGTGGTCACCGATGGAGCGGTATCCTTGCTCGAACATCGGATGGTAGGGGAGGTCGTGACGGTCCATGTAGGCGGTCATGTCCTCGCTGGTCCAGTGCAAGACGGGGTGGAGCTTGATGCCGCCGTTTTGGCGATCTACTCGACGCAGCCCGGCGCGATGCTCGGTCTGCTCGGCACGTAGGCCGGCCATCCAAGCGTCCGCACCGAGCTCGCGAATCGCGCGCTGCATCGGCTCGACTTTGTTGATCTGCAAGTAGCGGTCGACACCTTCTTCGCCTTGCTCCCAGAGCTTTCCGTAGAGCGCTTCCTGACGTGCAGGAGTCATCTGTGCCGAGTAGAAACGAACGTCGAGGTCTAAGCGCTGGATCAGCGCTTCGGCGAATTGATAGGTTTCAGCAAAGAGGTAGCCCGTGTCGACGCAGATGATTGGCGTTCGAGGAGCCACGCGGTGCACGAGGTGCAGCATGACCGCAGAGGTCGCGCCAAAGCTGGTCGACGCGATGAGCTTCTCGCCGAACCGATTCCAGGCCCAGCCGATGAGCTCCTCGGCGGTGGAGGCGCCGACGGCTCGATTCTCTTGAACGAGGTCGGAATCGACTGAGGCGATGCGGGCAGCTTCCATGGCAACTCGGAGTAACTTGACAAGTCTACTGCGCTTTCGCAATGCGTCCAGAGCAGAGCCTCCAGTCTAGGCTCTAAAAGCTGAAAAACAAAGGGCTTTCTTCAGCTCAAGAGAGAGCATATTGTTGACTCAATAGATCAACTACGATCGAAGGGTGACGAATTCTTCGGCTGCGGTCGGGTGTATCCCGATCGTCGCGTCGAACTGGGCTTTCGTCGCGCCGGCCTTGATGGCGACCGCGAGGCCTTGGATGATTTCCGCCGCACCGTGGCCGGCCATGTGGCAGCCAAGCACGCGATCGTCGGATGCGTCCACCACGAGCTTCACGATGGTCTGCTCTTTTCGTTCGCTCAGCGCCAGCTTCAAGGGCGTGAAGACCGATTTGTACACGCGCACGTCCTGACAGCGGTGCCAGGCTTCCTTTTCGGTCAGGCCCACCGTCGCAAGCTCGGGTTGACAAAACACCGCCGTCGGAATGCTGAGGTAATCGATGCGGTGCTCGCCCTCGCCGTAAAAATGGTGAGCGAAGTGCATCCCTTCGGCGACGGCGACCGGAGTGAGCTGGATGTGATCGATGACGTCGCCAACGGCGTGAATCGAAGGGACCGAGCTGCTGTAGTTCTCGTCGACCACGATTCCTCCGCGCTGACCGAGCTCGACACCGAGCTCCTGCAGCCCAAGCCCTTCGACATTCGGCTCGCGCCCGACTGCGAACAGGGGGAAGTCGGTTTCCAAGACGTCGCCGCTGTCGAGCTCAGCCTCGAACGCCGAGCCTTTCTTTCGAAGCTCCGTCACCTGCGTTTCCAGAAGGATGCGCATCCCTTTCGCCTCGAGCTCTGCGTGAAGATGACAGCGGAGGTCGTGATCGAATCCCCTGAGGATCTCTTCGCCGCGGTGGACTACGGTCACATCGACTCCCAGCGCACAGCACATCGAACCTAGCTCGAGTGCGACGTAGCCGGCTCCGACGACCATCATTTGCCGAGGAAGCGCCTCGAGCGAAAACACCGCGTCGGAGGTCAATGCGTGTTCGCGGCCCGGGATGTCCGGCACGATCGCCTTGCCTCCCGTTGCGATCAGGATTCTCTCGGCGGAGCGCTGCACACCTGCGATTTCAATCCTGTGCGCGTCGAGCAGCCGGACCCTTCCGCGCAGGATCTCCACCCCCGCGCGCGCAAGGAGGTTCTCATAGATCCCATTGAGCCGTACGATCTCACGGTCCTTGTTCTCCTTTAGCGTGAGCCAATCAAACGTCGGCTGCGTCGACCAACCGTAGCCTCTCGCGTCATCCAAATCGTAAGCGAAATGGGAGCCGTACACGAAGAGCTTCTTTGGGATGCAGCCGACGTTGACGCAGGTGCCGCCCATGCGATCCGTTTCTCCGATCGCGACCGTTGCGCCAAGCTCGGCTGCCACGCGAGCGGCCCTCACGCCTCCCGACCCTGCGCCAACGACGAAGAGGTCGTAGTCGTAGTCCGTCATGGTCACTCACCTAGGACGGTAACTACCAGCCCGCAAACTCGCGAAGAGCCGCGGGTCCCGAAAGCTCCGTGCATCCGCCCTGAAGGAGCGTCATCGCAGCCGCTTGAGTCACGCCCACGTAGAGCTCGCGCGATTCATCGGGCACCAGGGGAACGAGCCGCTCGGCGACGCCCGATTTGGCGAGAAGGACATTGAGGGCACGGATCAAGGCTCGGACCGCGACGGTGCCCTGCTCGGAAAGCTCGTCGTCCTCATCCGCGACGGCGCTGAAGTGCTCGCCGGCTCGAAGGACCAAAGGTCCGTCATCGCTGCCGATTCGCTGGAGCTCGACCGGAGCGACCTCGGGATTGAGGCTGGCCAAGGAAGCGACCAGCTGATGTGCATCGACCGTGAAGTAGGCGTTGTGCATGAAGAAGCGATCGCTGGAACGGCGGCGCAAAGCGACCGAGGTGTCGTCGTTGCCGCGGTAGTAGAGCTCCAAGATGTCCATTCGGCGGGAATCGACTCCCGAGTCTCCGAGGTCCGCGCCGATTGCCAGAAGCTGCTCTGTGTCCAGCTCGGTGGCAAGATCTGCAGCGTGCAGAAGACGCAGGAACTCCTCGTCGCGCTTGGAGTGGGCAGCGCTCGGTGCCTGAGGATGCGGTTCCCCGGCCGGCGGACGGACCGACTCTTTTAGCGACGCTGTCATGACCCCCTTCGCAATTCAGTGTTCAACAAATGACGAAAAAGGTCGAACCCGCGACAGGACGTGGCGCCAATGAGGAGCGAAAGCACGGTATTTTCGGGCATTCACGGCCGCGGCGGCCCGCTAGCGAATCGTGCGGTGCCCATGGATCCCCACGATTCTCGTCGTGTCCACCCTCAGAGAAAGCAGGAGAGTGAACAAGCGGCGGGAGGTCTCCAGATCGAATCCGAACTCGCGCAGCTCGCGCTTCAGCACTCGACCTCCGCGGTCATGGGTCACCTTCTTGGCCATATCGAGTGCCTCCAGCTGATTGAGGCCGTCCGCCTCGGCGATTTGACGAACGATATCGATGTATTCGGTAATGTGCTCGGACAAGAGCTGGTGCGGGATCACAATCGTCCCCAGCTCTTGCCGCCGATCGGTGTGAAACTCGATCTCGAAACCTTGCTCGGTAACGCTCACGTCGAGCCGCGCAGGCTCCTCGATGTTGCTCTTGGCCCTCGACAGAAGCTCCCGAACGATCGCTTCCCACTCGACCCGCTGAGCTTCCGACCCACGCTGCAGAGTCCGCTCATCGATCTGCACCGAGTGGAGGGCCATGGGCAGAACATATCAGCTTCGACCGCGTCTGCATCTCCGAGCGCTTGGCTGCTATGGTCTGCGGGTGGCACCGGACTTGAGCGAGCGCAGGCACGAGATCGTCTATCGCTGGGACCTCGACAAGACGTACCTTCGCACGGAATTCGACACGCTGCGCGACCTGGTGCGTACCGCATTCGAACCCGCTTCCCGCAAACAAGCCTATCCGGGCGCGAGCACCCTCTTGCGCGAGATCCGAGCCACGGATCCCGAGGCGATTTTCATCTTGTCGGGCAGCCCCGAGCAGATGCGCAGTGTGCTGGAAGCGAAGCTCAGGCTCGACGGCATTCGTTGGGACGGGTTCACCCTCAAACCGAGCCTGCGCAACCTCGTCCGTGGCAAGTTCCGATTCCTCCGCGATCAACTCAGCTACAAGCTAACCGCGCTCCTTCGCTCCCGTACGAATGTGTCACCCGAGACCGACGAAATTCTCTTCGGTGACGATGCCGAAGGCGATGCGTTCATCTATTCGCTCTACGCGGACATCGTGGCTGGCCGGGTGAGCCAGGAGCTCTTGATGAAGATCGCGGAAGCCGCTGAGGTGTATCCCACCGATATTCCCCAGCTGGTCCGCATCGCAGCCCGAGTCCCCCGTGGAGATTCAGTGCGCCGGATTTTCATCCATCTCGAGCGCGTTTCGTCCACGGCCGGGTTTGGTGATTTCGGGCGGCGCGTCTGCCCCTTTTACAACTACTTTCAGCCCGCGCTCGTCCTGCTCGAAGACGGCGCGCTCGACGCGCAGGCGGTGCTCCGGGTTGGAGCCGACCTGGTAGTTGCCCATACCTTCAACCCAGAGGTGCTCGTTGCTAGCTTCGATGACCTCTGCCGACGGGGGTATCTCAGCAAGGACGTAGTCGATCGGATGGCCGAGGTCTCGGAGACCATCGAGCCGTCAACCTTCGGCCAAGCGGCTGGGCCGCTTCAGTCCTTGGTTCAAGCCATGCAGACGGCACGAGGGGCGCTTCCCGATTGGGTCGACGTGGACGCCGTCCGAGAGGACTACCTGGCGCTCTTCACGAAGGACCGCGCCCGCGCCAAGGCGGCCAAGCGGCGTGCGCTTTGGACCCGCGAGAGCCCCTAGAGACCATCCGATTGTACTCAGCGGACGATGTCGAGCGCGTCTGCTGCTAGGTCGCCGAGCGTCGTCTTGTCTTCATCTTCGAAGTCTTCGATGGTCACGACGCGCGCATCATGGATAAAGCGCTCGAGGTCCGGAATCGATTCGGGGTCGCGCAGCTGAGCGAGCGATTCGATGGCCGCGGCGACGACGTCCGCGCTCGGATGGTCGAGAAAGCGGCGAATCAAAGCCAGGGCGCTCGGCTCGGCGATCTCGGCGAGGACCCAGGGGAGCTCGGACATGGCGAGCCCATCCGCTTTGCGATCGAGCGAGCGCTCGATTCCACGGGCTAGCTCCGCGTAGCGCTCGTACCCGAGATCTCTCAGCGCTTCGCCTGCTGCGACGCGCACCCGCGGCTCTGGGTCGTTCAGGATGGCGATCAAAGCATCCGTCATCCGCGGGCCGGGAACCTGGGCACAAAGATCTGCGAGTCGTTCGAGTCGCATCGTGCCCTCAGTTCGGTCCTCCATCGTGAGAGCATGCTCGGTTTCTCGCTCGAGCAGGGCGACCAGCTCCACGGCGTCCTTGTGCCGAAGCAGCCCATGCTCCGCCATTCGAAGCGCGCGATCGGAGTCGAAGATACGCTTTAGCTCATCGGAAAGTGACATCGTTCAAGCCATCCTTCAGGGCTTGCGCCCCGTCGAGCGCATGGGCTCGAGCTCGACGACCAGCGATCGAACGCGATCCACCGCATCGCCAGCATCCTCTTCTCGATAGCGCCGAGTGAGCTTCATGTCAGGCGAAAGGCTCCAGCCTGCGCCCGGCGTGGCGACCAGAGGCATCAGCCGCGACGGATCGATTGGGGTATCCTCCCTCAGGTGCAGCGTCACCCGCCTGCGGTCCGCCTCGCAGCCGAGGGCTCGAAGCTCCCGCAGCAGCGGTTTGATCGACATCAGGCGAATGAACGCGCGCGCCGGAGGTGGAGGAGCTCCGAAGCGTTCCTCCATCTCCATCGCTAGCTCGTCGACGGCGGCCTCGTCGACTGCGGTGGCAAAGCGCCGATACAATGAGAGACGGAGCCCGATGTCGTCGATGTACTCCTCTGGGAGGTAGTGCTCGATTTCGACGGAAAGCTCTGGGTCGATTTCGGGCTGAAGCGGCTCGCCCTTGAGCTCCGCGACGGCTTCGTTGAGCATCTGCACGAACATGTCGAAGCCAACGAGGGACGCGTTGCCGCTTTGCTCCGATCCCAGGAGATTGCCGGCCCCTCGAAGCTCCATGTCCAGGGTCGCTACCCTGAAGCCCGCACCGAGGCCAGAGAACCGCTCGAGCGCTTCCATGCGAATTCGAGATTCCTCGGACATTTGGTTCGGCGGAGGGGTAATCAGGTAGCAATACGCGCGTTGGTCCGAGCGGCCGACGCGACCTCGAAGCTGGTAGACCTGAGCGAGTCCCAGGGTATCCGCACGGTCGACCAGGATGGTGTTCGCGCGAGGGATGTCGAGCCCGCTCTCGACGATGGCCGTCGAGCACAGAACATCGTATGCGCCCTCTACGAAGTCGGTCATCGTCCGGTCGAGAAGCGCGGGCTTCATCTGGCCGTGCGCAATGGCGATGCGTGCGTTTGGGAGCAAATCTTGAATGAGTTGTGCGCGTTCGTACAGGCCTTCGATACGGTTGTAGACGAAGAAGACCTGACCACCGCGGCCGAGCTCTCGTTCGATGGCTTCTTTGATCAAATGGTCGTCCCAGCGGCAAACGAAAGTGCGCACAGAGCGTCTGTCCTGCGGAGCAGTGGTGATGAGCGACAGGTTGCGCATGCCCCCGACAGCGAGCTGCAGCGTACGCGGGATCGGTGTTGCGCTCAGCGTAATGACGTCGACGTTGGTCCGAAGCTTCTTGATTCGCTCCTTGTGCGTTACGCCGAACCGCTGCTCTTCATCGACCACCAAGAGCCCCAGCGCGGCGAAGTGAACGTCTTTCGAAAGAACGCGGTGTGTTCCGATGACGACGTCGACGGTGCCGTCTTTGAGGCCGCTCAGCACTTCGAGCTGCTTGCTGCGCGAGACGAATCGCGACAGCACCTCGACTCGGAGTGGGTATCCGTCCAGTCGAGAAGAGAAGGTCCTATAGTGCTGCTGGGCCAAAACGGTCGTCGGGCACAGGATCGCCACTTGCCGCCCACTCATCGCCACCCGAAACGCTGCCCGAAGCGCAACTTCCGTTTTTCCGAAGCCTACGTCTCCACAAACGAGCCGATCGGTCGGCTGCGGCTGCTCGAGGTCCGCCATGACGTCCTCGATGGCCTTTTCTTGGTCGCGGGTTTCTTCGAAAGGAAACGTCGCTTCGAACTCCGCGTACGCCCGCCCGGCCGGCTCAAACGGCTCGCGCTCGGATGCAGTCCGTTCGGCGTAGAGCTTCAGGAGCTCCTCTGCCATCTGTTGTACGGCCTTGCGTACGCGCCCCTTCTTGGTTCCAAACGTCGTACCGCCCAGGCGATCCAGCTTCGGCTGGTGTCCCTCACCACCTTTGAACTTCTGGATCACCCCTAAGCGCGTGACCGGGACGAAGAGCTTGTCGCCAGCTGCGTACTCGACGACCATCACCTCCACGGTTTGCGCGGTACGGCCGTGGAGCCGGTCCATTGCCGTGAGGCTCAGCTCCTTGTGAAAGAGACCCAGGTATTTGCCCACTCCGTGGTCGACGTGAACGACGAAGTCGCCCGGGCTCAGCTCTCGAAGGTCCTCGAGAAAGCGCTGCTGTTGGCGTCGGGTCTGGCGCTGGCTGCGGCGCTGACGAACCCGGGAGCCGAAGATCTCTTCCTCGGTGACATAGGCGATGCCCTCGCTCCAGAGGACGAATCCGTCGCGAAGCTCTCCCAAGGCCGTCGCGGCGAGGATCTCTGGCGCGACGCCGTAACCCTTGAGCAGGTCGACGAGGCGGTCTGCCTGATGCTGGGTTCTTCCGACGAGCGAGACCCGCAGGCCTTGCTCGTTCCATTCGAGGAGCCGGTCGGCCAAGGGCTGCAGCCCTCGCTCCCCATGTCCTTTTTGCGCACGCAGCTCTGAAATGAGCGGCTGCTGGTCTGACGCGCTCACCCGAATCACCGAGTCCCCGGGCGCCGCAAAGGCGCCGACGATCGGCCCCTCGTCGTCGCTCGGAGCACCGTGCACCGTCAGGCGATGCGAGACCATCACCGGGTAGGCGAGGAGCCTTCGACTGAGCTCCTCTTCACTCGAGTAGTACGCGGACAGGTCGAACGTGGGTCGGTCGCGCCGCGCAGCATGCTCGTCCTGAGCCTGCTGGAGCTCGCCCCGAACCGAGCTCGCGATGCTCAGGGGGTCGGACAAGATCAAGCGCAGGTCTTTGGGCAGATAGTCGAAGAGCGTGTTGAGCTCATCGAAGTAGGCCGGCAGCAGCGCGTTCGAAGTCAATGCAGCGGAGCCTCGGTCGAGCTCGGCCACCAACTCTCGGGCTTGCAGCGTGGGCATGTTCATTTCATCGCACAGCTCGCGAACCATCGCTTTGGCTCGAGCGATCGAGGCATGCGTGTCTGGCACCTCGCGCGCGGCGGCGAGCTGGAGCGAGTCGATTTCGTCGGCCGACTTCTGATCCTCGGGGTTGAATCGGCGAATGCGCGAGATCAGATTGTCGTCGAGCTCGATGCGAAATGGGAGGACGGCGTCCGGACCGAAGACGTCGACTAGCGACCCGCGCGCAGAGAATGTCCCTCTATCTTCGACCAGGGGAACCCTGAGATAGCCGAGCTCCGACAAACGCCGAACCAAGTCGTCGCGTTCGATCTCTTGGGCGATTTCGATGGAAACGAGGCCCGATTTCACATGGTCGACCGGCGGGATGCGGCGGAGGAGCGCGGAGGCCGGAACGATGAGCACACGCCACGGTTTCGCTTCGGCGAGCTGTGCCAAGACGGCCATGCGCTGCATCTCCGCGCGTCGGTCCGGCACGACATCGAGGAGAGCGCTCGTATCTGCCGCGGTAAACAGCAGGACGTCGGCGTTTCCGTCGGGGAGGAGAAACCGGAGATTCGCCTCGTGGCGGTAGGCCTCTTCGAGGTCGGGAGCCACCACGACGAAACGGCGATCGAGATGAGCCGCAGCAGCCTCTGCGACCGTCCAATCGAGGGCGCCTCGAGGGATCGACGCGACATCGATCCGCGCATCGGATCCGAGCGACTCGACGAGCTCACGAATCGGCGCGTTCGCGTTCTCTAACGCCGCTTCAAGCGACATCGGGTTGTTCGCGCATGACTCGTCGGATGCGCTGGGCTAACCACGGAGGCGTCACGACTGTCGTGGCCATCACCATGAGCACGATGGCTGCGTACACCCCCGCTGCGATGAGCGGCTCGCCTTCGAAACGAATGCCCGCGCCGACGTTGGCGAAGATGAGCCCCACCTCGCCGCGTGGGATCATGCCGATCCCCACGGTGAGCCTGTCCGCGGTGTTGCCACGGACGCCCAAGCCCGACACCAGCTTCCCAACGATCGCGACGACCGTCAGCGCAAGGGCAAGGAGCAGCGGTCCAGTCCCGATGCCGCCGAGCTTCACCATCATGCCAGTGCGAACGAAGAAGATCGGGGCCATCACAGCGACGATGGGTCCGATGATCTCGGTAAGGTCGTGCGCCGACTTGCGGCCGAACGGCCTGACGTGAACCTCGTCGAGGATGAGCCCTGCCGCAAAAGCCCCGACGATCGGAGCGAGCCCTGCAGCGCCGGAAATGCCTGCAAGAAGCAGGCAAAGGCCGATCGCGACCGCGGCGAGGACATCCTGAGTCCGAAGCTTGGACGCAAACCGAAAGACGCCGGGCATGACGTAGGCGCCCAGCAGGAGCGCGCCGATGAGGAATCCGGCAGCAAGCCCGATGATCCTCGTGAGGTCGAGGGGGCCGGGCATCGCACCGAACTCGGCAATGCTCGCAACCACCGCGAGCACGATGAGGCCGAGGACGTCGTCGATGACCGCTGCGCCGAGGATGACGCGAGTCTCTGGGCGTGCCATCGCGTTGAGGTCCTTCAAAACGCGTGCCGTAATCCCCACGCTGGTTGCGGCAAGCGTCGCTCCGATGAAGAGGTGAAGCGAAAAAGGCTCCTCGGGAAGAAGCCAGAGGCTTACGCCGTAGCCAAACGCCATGGGCGCGACCACGCCGATGATCGCTACGAGCCCTGACGTCGGCGCGACCGCACGCATTTCGGTCAGAGTCGACTCGAGGCCGACCTCGAAGAGCAGGAGGACGACGCCGAGCTCGGCGAGGAACTCGACGGGTACCAACTCGGCCGCGCCCTCGAAGGTGTGGATGCCGACTAGATAGAGGTTGCCCAGCACGATGCCGACGCAGAGCTCACCGAGCACGGATGGCTGATTGAGACGCACCGCGACCTCGCCGCCAAGCTTCGCCGCGAGGATCATCGCCGCGAGGATCAGCCAGACATCGTAACTCAGTCCGTGACCATCGCCGCTCGCCAGCGCAGTGGCTGGAATCGCCGCGAACAGAAGAAGCAGAAACAAGAACCGAGCCGGTCGGCGGCGCATCGCGCGGGACCATAGATACGGAGGTCGGCATGGGCAAGGCAGCCGCGCCCGGCAACCCTTGCCAGAGATGGGCGTCTGGGCTAAATGAATGACGATTCAGTCGAGGGATATCAATGGAACGACGCCTATTTTCCGAGGAACACGAGATCTTCCGAAACAACTTCCGGCAGTTTATCGAAACCCGGGTTGTTCCCAAACAGGCCAAGTGGCGCGCCCAGGGTGTCGTCGATCGCGAGATCTGGCTCGAAGCCGGTGAGGCGGGCTTCTTGTGTCCATGGATGGAGGAGGAGTACGGCGGTGCAGGGGGCGACTTCCTCCACTCGGTGATCGTCATGGAGGAGGTTTCCCGCGCCTACGAGTCCGGCTGGGCGGCAAGCCTGCACTCCGACATCATCGTCCCGTACATTCATGCCTTTGGCAGCGCCGAGCAGAAGTCCAAGTGGTTGCCAGGCTGTGCGAGCGGTCAGACCGTGACCGCCCTGGCAATGACCGAACCGGGAACCGGATCGGACGTGGCGGGAATCACGACCACGGCGAAGCGTGACGGCGACGAGTACGTAATCAATGGCTCCAAGACCTTCATCTCGAACGGCATGAGCTGTGATCTCGTCGTCGTCGCCGCCCGAACCGCGAATTCCGACGACCCCCATCGCAGCGTCTCGCTGTTCGTCGTCGAAGCGGATACTCCGGGTTTCATCCGGAGCCGAAAGCTCGAGAAGATGGGAATGGAAAGCCAAGACACCGCGGAGCTCGCGTTCGACGAATGTCGGATCCCCGCCCACAACCTGTTGGGTCAAGAGGGCATGGGGTTCATGATGCTCATGCAACAGCTTCAGCAGGAGCGGCTCTGTGTGGCGATCCTCTCGCAGGCCAGCGCAGAGAAGGTGCTCGAAGACGCGATCGCCTATACGCAGGAGCGCAAGGCCTTCGGCCGCACGATCTCGAAGTTCCAAAACACCCAGTTCACGCTGGCCCAATGCGCCACTGAAGTTGAAGTGGGTAGGGCGTTCCTGGACAGCCTCGTCGCACGCCACGTGGCTGGAGACTATCTCGTCAAAGAGTGTTCGATGGCCAAGCTCTGGCAGACGGAAATGCAGGGCCGCATCGTGGACGCCTGTCTTCAGCTCTACGGCGGCTACGGCTATATGCTCGAGTATCCGATCAGCCGCGCGTATGTCGATGCGCGCGTACAGCGGATTTACGCGGGCACGAGCGAAATCATGAAGGTGATCATCGCGAAGCAGATGGGGCTCTAAGGCTGCGTCTTCCGCACCACTCCCAGCTCGATTCATGAATGTCACGATTGAATCTTGACCCGCAGACCTTGGTTTGATTAGGTCGCGGTGTGACAACTGACTCTGGTTCAGGAGACGGAGAAGGTCCGTTCGAAGGCTCGGATTCGCCGCCCCCGGTGGACACCGATTCCGGGCCACGCGTGAGCCGGATGCGGGTGGGCGGCGAAGATATCCTCGTTTTGAGCGTCCCGCTCCCGAAGCTGCGCTACCCAGAGGGCACGACGTCGGCTGAGCACGAAATCATCGATGCCGTCTTGATGGGTCGAACCATCAAAGAGATCGCCGAGTTGCGCAATGCCTCTCTCAGGACGGTAACGACGCAGCTCGGCGCGATTTTCAAGAAGGCTAACGTGAATTCGCAGGCCGAACTCATCGCGACCATGACCGAAGGCGCGGCAAACGAAGACGATGAGGCCTGAGGCTGCGTTCGGATCGAAACATCCGAGCTAAACCAATCGCCAAGTAAAAAAGACGACGCGGTCGGTCAGCCCGTTATCCGACCGACCGCGTCGATGCCCAACTCAAGAGTCGAGCAGGTGGCTGAGCGCACGATTTGGATCTCTGTCTGCTTAGCCCCTGTGGACAACTGTATAGGTCGTATACCGAAACTCTTCCATACGTAATTGTTCACCATCCGTACGTAATTGTTCCGGCTTGTATCGGAAACCGTCCGGAAATGTTTGTGCTTTTTCTCTGAACCGTCTAATCGGCCCGCCGGACGTTCAGTGCGACGTTACGCTCGAGCCAAAGTTGTAATGAATGCGGCCATCCCGGGCCATGCCATGCCCGGGGGCAGGTTGATGATCGGCTGCTCCATGCCCAGCTCGCGCCGACGTGCGATCTCGCGGCGGCAGTGAATTGGATCGCCCGAAATAGTCAGCGCTTCGATCATCTCGTCCGTTACGGCATCGGGCGCCATTTTGCGCGTCGCCTTGTCTGTGTAAAGCCTCGCGATCTCGTTGCATTCTTCGGCATAGCCGAAGCCGCTGAGGAGCTGCTTGTAGTAGTCGCCCATTCCGCCGATGTAGAAGGAAATGATCTCTCGTGCTTTCTTCGAGGCACCTTTTCCAGGAATCGGAATGACCGTGGTAAACGGCGCGGTCGCGATCTCGCTGGGACTGCGTCCCGCCTTGGCAGCACCCTCTGCGATCCACGCACGGCCGTCGCTGAGGCGGCTGTACGGCCAGAAAATCGGCATCCAACCGTCTGCCATCTCCCCGATGCTAGTAATCGACTTCTGCTTCAGAGCGGCGACGTAGATGGGAATCCGTCGGCGCGTCGGCTCAAAATCGAGTGTGAACGGCCGATAGCGACGTAGCTTGGTGTCCGCTTCGCTGAGCGGTCGTCCATTGAGCAGGGTACGGACGACCCGAATGACGTCTCGAGTCTGCGTCAGCGGTTTCTCGAAGTCGCGCCCGTGCAGACCCTCGACGACGTTCTTCGCGCTGGTACCGATGCCGAGAATGAAGCGGCCAGCGCTGATCTCGTCGAGCGTCGCAGCCTGCATGGCGATGAGCGCGGGCGAACGGCTAAAAACGTTGATGATTCCGGTGCCGATCTTGATTCGCTTCGTCTTCAGAGCGATTTCCGTGAGGAGAGAGAAGACCTCGTATCCCCAAACCTCGGGCAGCCAGAACGAGTCGTATCCGAGACGGTCTGCCAGGACGGCGGCCTTGACGTAGGTCTTGCGATCGTACTCACGCCAGAAGGCCAGAAGGCCTGTGGATTGCTTCTCTAACATCGCCTTACTCCTTGGTCCGATGTCTTAGGTCTCGAACGGCCGTCGTGCCAGTCGGTCGCGTTCGCGTCGCGGGAACCAAGGCTACTTGCCGCGGAACTTCGGTTTCCGCTTTTCGAGGAATGCCCTCACTCCTTCCTTGAAGTCCTCGCTCTGATAGCAGCGCTCGATCGAATCGTTGATGCGCAGCGTGTCGCGTTCGGCTTCGAGCTTCGCCAGCTCCTGCAAGCTGATCTTTGCGCTACGGATGGTGAGGGGGGCGTTGTTTGAAATCATTTGAGCCAGCTCATCGACGCTCGCGTCGAGCGAATCTTTCGCAAAGACCTCGTTTGCAAGTCCGATGTGCCGCGCCTCGTGAGCGTCCACGCGCCGCCCCGTGAACAGCAGGTCGGCGGTTTCGGAGAAGCCAACGATTCGGATCAGAGTCTGGATGCCGGCCGTGTGATAGCCGAGGCCGAGACGGGCCGGTGGGACGGAGAAGCGGGCATCGTCCGCGGCGTAGCGAAGGTCGGCCGTGAGGGCGATAGCGGCGCCACCGCCGATGCAGAAGCCATGGATCGAGGCGATCAGCGGCTTTTCAAGCCCTTGCAAAGCGGCAAACGCCCGCGCGGTGAGCGCGTCGTAGTCTCGCCCGGCGTTTCCGGTGCGCGTCTTTTCGAACTCCGAGATGTCCGCACCTGAGACGAACGCCTCAGACCCACCGCCACGCATGATTACCACCCGAACCTCGGAGTCCTCCTGCAGGGTTTGAACGACGTTCGGGATCGCGTCCCACATGTCGACCGTGATGGCGTTTCGGCGCTCCTGGTGGTCGAACACCATTCGGGCAATCGGGCCGTCCCGCTCGATTCTGACCTCGCCACTCATGGGCATCGGGCTAGAGCATCCGGTTGATGACGGCGCTCCGGCGAATCTCGTCGAGGAAGATCTTTTCCTGCCGGATCATCGCTGCGTCCAACATCTCGCGAAACAGCTCCTGTTTCATCTCGTCGAAGGACGGGAAGTCCGTACCAACCTGCCGCTCCAGCAAAAAGAAGATATTGAACCCTTTGGACCCTCTCACAGGCTCGCTGATTTCACCGGCGTCGAGCGCTAGGATCGGGCGCTCCAGCTCCTCGGGCAGGTCGCCCTCCGTCAGCCAACCGAGGTCTCCACCTCCAAGCTCCTGCGCCCGGGCTTCGAAATTCTCGGGGTTCAAGTCAGCTCGGAGTTGCACGGCTTCTTGACGCTTCGCGGCCACCTGGATGGCCGACGCTCCCTCTCCGACCGGGACCACGAGGTACGAGACCCGAAAGCGAATGTCGTTGCCCTCGCCTCGTGCGCGCTCTTCATAGCGTGCGCGAACTTCTTCCTCCGTCACGTTTACTCGGGAGCGGACGCGTTCGTTGACCACCTTCAGACGAATCAGCTGCCGCTTCAGATCTTTTCGGTACTGCCTGATCGTGAAGCCCTGAGCGTCGAGAGCCTCCCGGAACTGCTCTTCGGTCATGTTGTTCTGCATTCGAAGATTCTCGATGGCGCCATCGATGTCGGCATCGGTCACGCGGATCCCGCTGCTGGCCGCCAGTTGGCGAACGAGTTGTTCGTCGATCAGGAAGTTGAGCAGCTCGTCGTAGAGCTCCTTGAGACGCGACATCCGCTCGGTTTCGGTCGGCGCGTCGGCGACCTGTGGAAGAAACGGAACAGCACGCGTTCGAAGGTCGCTCAGGAAGATGGCCTCGTTGTTCACGGTGGCCACCACGCGTTCGATGACATCGGCTCCGGCCGAGCCGGCCGTGATCGCAATGACGAGCACAATGGTGGCAAGACGGCTGATCATGGGCTTTTCGGTGTATCCTCCGTTGAGATTTCGAGGGCCTTCAGGGCTTCGTAGTCGATCTCGACGTCGATGTCCTTCCGGAGCCGCTCGGTCAGCGCTGCGACCGCTGCGGCTTTTCGCTCGCGCGTGAGCTTGTGCCGGATCGCCCGCTTCGCCTGCTCGTAGGTTCGCGTCAGCGGCGCCCGCTTTCCGGTAAGCATGATGATGTGGTAGCCCTCGCCCCCTTCGATGAGCTCGGGGTAAACTTCTCCTACTTTCGCTAGTTTGAAGGCTGCGTCACGAATCGCCTTGGCGGGCGCACCTTCTTCGTCGGCTGCGAAGAACTGAAGGTCACCCCCGCTGCGCTTGGTCTTCTCATCTTGCGATTGCTCGCGCGCCATCCTGCGAAAACCAGCCAGGTCGGCCTTTTTGGCCTGAGCGAGAAGCCGCTGCGCGCGGGCCCGGTCCGT
Source organism: Deltaproteobacteria bacterium (assembly GCA_004283055.1). GTDB lineage: Bacteria > Myxococcota_A > Polyangia > Polyangiales > Houyiibacteriaceae > SG8-38. Next base: position 28,884 of record SHLP01000007.1, on the reverse strand, counting down.
GATCAAGATGTGGCTCGCACGGACTTGAGCCGGGCGGTTGTACTGCGCCGGATCGGCGTCGTAGATCGCCTTGACCTCTTCCTCCGTGACTTCGCTCTCTTGGAGAGGCACATCGATTTCTTGCTTCACCATTTGCTGAATCATGGCGTTCCGCCGGGCCCGCTTGATTTCCGGCTTGTCCTCGTAGCCGCGCCTCCTCGCCTCGTAGACCAGGAGCTCGAAGCGCACGAGGTTGTCTAGAAACTCCTTTCGGCGCTCCGGGCTCTCGAAGCGTGCACGAAGATACGGAGACTGAGACGCGAGGCGGTCCGCGAACTCCCCAACGGTGATCGTACGGTCCCCCACGGTCGCCAAGACCTCGTTGGCCTGTGCTTCGGTGAGCCCGTTCTGGGGCCATTCCTCTTCGACCGCGGTCGGACCTTCAGCCTGCTTCGAGCAGCCTCCCGCGGCGACGCCGCTCAGAGCGACGAGCGGCAGCAGGATGATGACGGCAGGTTTCGAAAACATCGTCAGCCCGTTAGCATATACCGCACGCGCGGCAACGGCGCCAAAGTTCAGATCGACGCGCGCTCGCCCAGGACTTCTTGAACCTTGTCGCTCAACTCGTCGAGCTCGAAGGGCTTGTCGAGGAAGCCGTCGGCGCCGTAGAGCGGCGACGTCATTTCGTTGAGCCGCTCTCCGATGCCAGTGAGCATGATCACCCCGGTGCCGGTCAACGCCTCGTCCTCGCGGATCGCCCGGCAGACTTCCCATCCGCTCATTCCTGGCATCATTACGTCGAGCACGACGAGGTCGGGTTTTTCGCGCTGGGCGAGGCGCAGCGCTTCTTCGCCATCGGAGGCCTCGACGACTTCGGCCGGCAGTGCGGTCAAGTGCCGCGCCACCAACGCCAAGATTTCCAAGTCATCGTCAGCGACTAGGATCTTGGTTTTGGCGTCCGTCATCATCTTTTCCTCACTCCAGCGTACCCTAGTTTGGGACGCATGGTCGTTCCGTTGACGCGGCTTGTCAATGGCGGTCGTGGTCCAAGTCGATGAGTCCGACGCCCGAAGCCGTCGTCCAGCCCTCGAGCCCGCTAACCAGCCGCAATTTCACGAAGTCGCCGTCCCTCCCGACCAGCTCCCCCCGATCGCCCCCGCGCGCCTCGCCGCGAAGCTGAGCGCGTGGGTCGGGTCCTTCACGCAAGACGACGCGGTCCTCCAGCGTCACGACCCGAGGTCCGTCTCGCAGCAAACCCGCCTTGGTTGCCAGCCCGAGTGCAGCGATCAGAAGGACCGCTCCGGCGCCTAGCAGCAAGGCGTAGATAGAGCGGTGTTTCCGGCGACCAGTCGAGACCGCGGCAAGGGCCAAGAAGAACACCAAATTGGCAAGCAGCAGTGCATAGGCAAGCGCGTCTTCGGGCACGTTGCCGTACGCCGCATCGCTGATCGAGCTGCTTCGTTGAATTGTGGCCTCGCCCTCGAGCTCGGCTCGTTGCTCTTCGAGCGCCTTTTCGGCATCCCGAAGGTTCTCTGACGCCTTGGTTTCATTCGGGCGGAGGAGGAGAGCTCGCTCGTAGTTCAGGATGGCGCGCGGGTAGTCGCCGGATTGGGCGAAGGAGGTGCCGAGGTTGAAGTATACGTCGGGATCGTGAACCCCCGCTTCGATCAATTTGCGGTAGCCGGCGATTGCGTTTGCATGGTCGCCCCTCGAGGCTGCGACGTTCGCCCATTCGAAGAGCTCGCGCAGCGACGATCCGGTGGCCCTTTGAGGGGCTTGTTGAGCGAACGCGTTTGCATGCCCGAAAAGTGTCGTAACGACGAGTGCGACGGCGATGAAAGAGATGCGCATCAGCTCGCACTCTTCGCTCGTTGGATTCTCTCGATGATCGCGGTGGTTCGCTGCAAACAGCGGTCCATCTCATCCCGGTTCACACCGGAAGCGGCGAATCGTGCGAAGTCGGCGCCTTCGAGCTCGTTGATCAGCCGCTGCTTCAAGTCCTCGTCGAAACCCTCCGCGCTGAGTCGCGCGAGGAGCTGGGTGTGCGGAAGGCCGGCTACGGACTCGTTGAGCCGCGTGTCCAAGGCATGTGTGATCGAGGCGACGATACGGTCGTAGAAAGCCCGGGGATCATCTGATTGGAGGGCGCCCTCGGCCTCACGGAGGAGCTTTCTCTGAATGGCGCCGGAAGTGGTTCCGCGTTGGCCGCGCTGCCGCGAAACAGCCGCTCCCAACCAGACGAGAGCGAAGAGCACCGGCGGGAGCGCAAGAAGCCAAGCAAACCAGCCACGATCGCGAATGGGCGTCCGGTCTCGTGTCAGCGCGCTGTATACACGAATCGGTCCAAAGGTCGCAGTAGACAGCTTTCGAGGCGCATCGACCGGTTTGATCGTCGGCTCCGGGGGCTTGGTCGCGCCCGTCGCGTTGAAGCTCAGAGCCGTAGTCCGAGCCGTCTCGTAGGCCTCTGTTTCGGGGTCGAAGAAGTGTAGCTCGATCGGTGGAACGCGATGTTCACCGGGTGATTCCGCGATCAAGATCCATTCCCAGGACCGCGTGCCGGAGAGCCCGCCGTTCGTAAGCCGGCGTTGGTCTCGAATCGCGGGCTGAAGAACGCGTACTCCTGCGATCGGAGGCAGGTCGATGCGGAGATCGTTCACGTTGCCGACCCCACCTGCATCGACGCGCAGGGTAACCGCATCGCCGGTCTTCACCGTTTTGCGGTCGAGCCTCGCCTCAATCGCGTAGTTCCCTACGACGGCGTTGGCAGGCACGGGCGGTGGAAGGGGCTTGACCCGCACGGTGACCGGAACTCCGACGCGCTCAATTCGCTGGGGAGCGTCGAAGAAGTTGCCAGTGCCGGCGTCGAACGCGATCTTCGGTGCTCCGACTGCGAGCTCGCCCGAGCGCTGCGGAAAGGCCGCGGAACGCTGGATCGGATAGGCGCGGTATTGCTGGCCCTTCACTGAAACAGTCTCGAACTGGAGGCTCGTGATCGGATCGTCGTGAACCCAGAACCCATCCATCGCTGGCTTGCTCGGGACTACGGATTGCGGAGAGAGCCGGATTCGGGTGTAGAGGTAGACCGCGATGTCGACCTGCTGCCCAAGATAGACCTCCGTCGGCTCGACGACGGTCCTCAGGAACGCCCGAGAGTCGTAGCGCGCGCCGGACAGATCACCGCCCGGCGAGCCGTCTGGCGCGCTCGCTGGGTCTGAGGGGTCAGTTGCGCTGCTCCCGCTTGGTCGGATGACCAAAGTCAGCGGTTCGCTTCGATAGCTTTTCCCGTCGACCTTCGCGACGGCCGGAGAGAACTCGTAGGTTCCGGCCGCCCTCGGGACCAACACGTAGATGTTCGCAATGCTCGACTCTTTCTGGACACCGGACCCAAAGCCAAAGCTGAACTGCATTGGGCGCATGGTCTGATGCGACACGATCTCGAGCTCGAGGTGCTTCTTGAGGTCGCGGAGCTGAAGGTCCTCGATGTTGCCGCCGCGGGCGCGCACCCGGACTTCTAGCCGCACCGGATCGCCCACCTGCGCCTCATTCGGCGTCGCGTTGAGGGTCACGGTCACCTCGGGCTCGGTGGCTGCTCTGGCGAAGCAGGGCATCGCAGACGAGGCCACCACGAGCAGTGCGAGAGCTCGCATCACCAATCCTTCTCCGGTGGCGGACGGCCTGCGCTTCGGCGGCGAGCACGCTGAAGGGGAAGGTTCTCTTCGTTCTGCTCGAGGGCATCGAGAAAGCGCTGCACCTCGTCGCGTGGAATCGGCTGGGCTTGCTGCGCTTCCTCGGCGGCGTCGCTCTCGGACTCCTGCTGGTCCTGGTTCTGTTGGTCCTGTTCCTGCTGCTGGTCCTGTTCCTGCTGCTGGTCTTGGTTCTGCTGCTGGTCTTGGTTCTGCTGCTGTTCCTGGTTCTGCTGCTGTTCCTGGTTCTGCTGCTGTTCCTGGTCTTGTTGCTGCTCTTGCTGCTGCTTCTCCTCTTCTTCTCGAATCCGCTTCAGGGCGTATTCGAGATTCCACGCGGCGTTGCGATCCCCCGGTCGCACCCGCAGTGACCGTTTAAAGGCGTCCGACGCTTCGCGGAAATGCGCCGACGATTCCTCGTAGGACTGCTGCTGTGACAAGGCGTCTCCCTCTCGGGCGAACGCGATCCCTAGGTCGTAGTACGCATCGGCGCGAACATTGGGCGCGGCGGAAGGGTCGGCGGCCGCGACGAACGCTTCCTTCGCTTGCTCGCTCAGGTCTTGGCTGAGAAGCGCAAGCCCGCGATTGAGCTGCACGGCCCGCTCTTCCGGCAGCTCTCGCGCCGCCTCGTCATACGCTTCGAGGGCAGGACCATACTGCTCTCGAGCCATCAGCGCGTTGCCCTTCTTCGCGTTCGAATTCTCGCTGCGAAGGGGTGCCCAAGCAGATGCGCTTGCTGGGAAAACCAGCGCTGCCGCGCCGATCAGGAGTAGTGCAAACCGGCTCATGTATTCCTCCTTCGGCGCCGGACGATCCAGGCTTCCGGCAGAATCGCTTCGAGGACGATGAGGAGGAATCCAGGGAGAAGCGCCAGAGCGAACCGGTTCTCATGCACGGTGACGCGCCGCGCCTTTCTTTCAGACGCCTGGAGCTTGGCGAGCTCGGCTCGGATTTCGGTCACGCCCACGGTGCCCTCTTCCGCTCGGACATACTCTCCGCCGGTCATCGTTGCGACTCGTTCCAGGGTGTCTTCGTTTTCGGGGCTGAGCGCGGTCATCACCAGGCGGCCGCTCGCATGCTTCATGTGTCCTGTAAATGTGCCGTCGGCAGTGTAGCTCGGAATCGGCTCACCGCTGCCTGAACCAATGCCGACGGCATAGACCTTTATTCCCACGGCCTTCAGCTCTTCGGCGGCTGCAATCGGATCGCCCTCGTGGTCTTCTCCGTCCGTCAACAGGATAACCACCCTGGAGCGCCGGTCCGGATTGCCCTCGTCGCTACGGCTTTCGCTCGAGCTCTCGATCAGACGTTTCGAAGCGATCAGCGCCTTGCCGATGGCGGTGCCGCCCACCGGCATGTCCATCGGGCCCAGGTCGCGCAGGAACAGCCGCACGGCCGAGTAGTCGACCGTCATGGGGAACGCCATCGCGTCGCCGGCAAACGCAACGAGCCCGACTCGGTCACCGTCGAGGTCGGCCAGGAGTCGTTCGAGCTCGCCCTTGGCTCGCTTGATTCGGCTGGGGTGCACGTCGCGAGCGAGCATGCTCTTCGAGAAATCGAGTGCGATGACGATGTCGATTCCTCGTTTTCGAAGCACTCGTGTCCGACTTCCGTATTGAGGGCCCGCGAACGCGACGATGACGAGTGCAGCGCCGAGCAACCAGAGCATGGCCCGCGCGCTCCGCAACCACTTGGAGCGGCCTGCGATCAGTGGTTGAACAGTAGCGCTCTTTCCGAAGAGGTCGCTAGCCCGCTCCCGCCGGGCTGCGTTCCATCCGAGCGCGGCAATCGCGGCGGGCAGCAGGGCCAAGAGCCAAAGAAGCTGAGGGTCCGCCCAGGTCACGGCCACCTCCTGAGCCAGAGGAGAAACAGAAGCTCGATCAAGAGGAAGAGGAGGGCGGGGCCGACGAATGCGGGAAACAGCTCGGTGTACATTCGGCCTGCATCCTCGATGTCCGACTTCTCGAGCGCGTCGAGGATTTGGTGGAAGCTTTGTTCCAGAGCCTCCCGGTCGCTGACCAGGAAGAACTCACCGCCGGTCTTCTGGGCCATTTCATCGAGCAGCTCCGGATTGACAGGGTAGTTCCCGGTCCCGAAGATCGCGCGGCCGAAAACCCCCGTTCCCCGTTGGACGGGCGCCGCGCTGGAGACGCCCATCAGGATGGGATAGATCTTGACGCCCATCGCGCTCGCGAGATCCGCAGCCTGCGAGGGCGACACGTTCCCCGCGTTCGACTCGCCGTCCGTCAAAAGAATCATCACCTTGCTCTTGGCGCGCGAGCGCTTGAGCCGGTTTAGACTGACGCCGACCGCATTGCCGATCGCGGTGCCTCGTCCGTCGATTTGGTCGAGCTGAAGGCCACGAAGCGCCGTGCGCAAGGCTTCACGATCGGTCGTGAGCGGGAGAAGCGTATATGCGTCGACCCCAAACACGACGGCGCCAATCCGGTCGTTGGGCCGACGATTGATGAACTGCCGAACCACCGACTTCGTCGCTTTGAAGCGGGTGGGTCGGATGTCGGAAGCCTCCATGGAGCGAGACATGTCGAGAGTGAGGATGATTTCGATGCCGCTCACCTCTGCGGTATCGCGTGCGTGAATGCTCTGGGGTCCCGCGAGGCCGACCACCAGGAGCGCGACGGCAACCGCTCGTAGCGCGCCCGGCAGATCTGAGAGGCGGGCGCGCCAGCTCCCCTCCGGAATCCGCAGCGCGGCAGCCCGGCTGAACTGAAGCCGTGGACGCGACAGCCGTTGCAACCAGACACGAGCAAACCAAACCATAGGGACAGCGAGCGAGAGCAAGCCTGCCCAGGGGCGCTCGAAGCGAAGCTGCTCGTCGGTGATCAAGAGCTGATACCTCGACTCGAGGTAGCGCAGACTGATCACCAGCCCCGCAAACGCGGCGGCTCCGAGCCAGGCGAACGCCCAGCCCCTGCGCTCTGCGCGGGTCACGACACGCCTCCTTCCGGGCTCGCGCCCGAGGGGCGAGTCCGATCGACGAGGGCCAGCGCATCGTCGATCAAGCAGTGCGAGGCATCATCGGCCAGGGAGGCCTTCGCGAACTTCACGAGGTCGCACTGACCGAGAAACCCGATGACCTCTGCCGGGGCAACGGACAGCGAAGCTGCGAGCTCGAGCTGGCCTGCGATTTCGTCGGTCGTGCTTTCGAGCCCGTGAAACCCGTAGCGTCGGCCGAGGTAGGCTCGAACCGCATCGCTGACCGCATCCACCCATTGCTCGGTTCGGTCTTCTGCGATCGCGCTTGGGCGGTCGTGCTCGAGCGCGCGGAGCTCCGCGAACGCGGTTTCCCAAGGGGGCGGCGGTGGTGGTGGCGCGGGCTCGGGCCTGTCCCGCTTCTGCCACCAGCGCATGAATAGCCATGCCAGAAGTGCTCCGACCGCCAGGGCGAGCAACGCGCCGAGGACCAGCAGCAACCTGTAGTCGTCTTGCTCGATGACCGCGGGTTCGCTTGGCGGCCTAAGCTGCGCATCCGGCTCATTTGCGAGCAGTGAGCGGACTTCAACTTGGCTGCTGTTCGAATCGAGCTCGAGGAAGTCGCCGCTAGCGCTGGTAACGCGCACTCGAATGGGTCCCAGCTCCTGAACCCCGGTTTCGAAGCACAGAAGCTCGAGCTCGAACGTGAAGGTCTTGGATGCTCCGTCGGGCGACGGGGCGATCGTCACCTTCTTGCCTAGGATCTCGAAGGGCTCGAACGATTGATCGGGTACAGCCACGTCGTCGGAGGAAGCGGCGCTGACCGTCAAGATCACCTCGATCGCATCGCCGATCGTGGTTTCGAGCGGAGCGTCGAGCGCAACGCTGGGGGCCTGCGCCAAGGCGATCGTGGGCGCGAGCAGGGAACACAGAGCGATGGCGGCCGCGCGTCTCACCGATAGCCCGTGAGTCGCCGCTGCCGCAGGCGGAACAGCTCGGTCAAGGGTCGAACGAAGTCACGTTCAGTGCTCACCGTGACGTGGTCCAGCTGCAGCCTGCGAAACAGGTGTTCGCGCGCTGCTCGTTGCCGCTGTGCCTCGCGAGCGTATTCGCTGCGCACCTTCGCGTTGGACGTGTCGACTTCGACGAGCTCCCCCGTTTCCAGGTCTTCGACCAGGGCGAGGCCGACGTCGGCGAGCTCATCCTCGCGCGGGTCTACGACTCGAATTGGAATGACGTCGTGCTTTGCGGACACCACCTTGAGCGCCTTTTCGTACTGGTCTGCGATGAAATCGCTAATCACGAAGGCGACGGTTCGGCGCTTCCCAATCCCGCCGAGCAGGTCCAACGCTACGCTGAGGTCGGTGCCTTCGCCGTCGGGATTCGCATTGAGGATCTCCGTGACCACGCGCATCACGTGGGAGCGACCCTTCTTCGGCGGCACAAAGCGCTCGATCCGGTCGGTGAATAGAATCAGTCCCACGCGGTCGTTGTTCTTGATCGCGCTGAACGCGAGCAGCGCTGCCACCTCTGCGACGGTCTCGATCTTCGGCTTCTGTGTCGAGCCGAAGCGCTCGCTCGCCGAGAGGTCGACCAGGAGCATGACCGTCATCTCTCGTTCCTCCGTGAAAACCTTCACGTAGGTGTCATTCATGCGCGCGCTCACGTTCCAGTCGATGAAGCGAACATCGTCGCCGGCCTGGTACTGACGCACTTCGCTGAACGCCATGCCGCGACCTTTGAACACCGAATGGTAGCTGCCCGCGAGCTGATCGTTGGCGAGCCTCGACGTATAGATCTCGATCTTCTTGAGTTTCTTTACGAGCTCGCGGGAGATCACGGTGAGCCTGCTTAGGGGACTTCCACGGTTTCGAAGATGCGACGTACGATCTGATCGCTCGTGATTTCTTCCGCCTCCGCCTCGTACGACCGGATGATCCGGTGGCGGAGCACGTCGGGGCCGATGGCCTTGATGTCCTCGGGGGTGACGTAGCCGCGGTGCCGCATGAAGGCGTGCGCCCGCGACGCGACATTGAGAGCGATGGATGCGCGCGGAGACGCGCCGTGAGCGATCATGTCGGTTAGATCTCCAAGACCCACGCGCACGGGGTGTCGCGTCGCAGTGACGATCTGGACGATGTAGTCCTTGATCTTCGGATCGATGTACACGTGCCCGACCGTCTTTCGGGCCTCGAGCAGCTGCGCCGTGGTCGCGACCTGCTGCACGCCGGACCCCGCCCCTGCGTCCCTTCCGAGCAGCAAGTGATCGGAGATCTGGTCCATGATCTTCCTCTCTTCGTCCTGACTCGGGTAGTCGACGCGGACATGAAGCATGAAGCGGTCGACCTGGGCCTCGGCAAGTGGGTAGGTGCCCTCTTGCTCGATGGGATTTTGCGTCGCCATCACCATGAACGGCTGGTCGAGCGGGTGCGTCGTGTCTCCGATGGTCACCTGCAGCTCTTGCATCGCCTCGAGCAGCGCGCTCTGGACTTTGGCGGGTGCTCGGTTGATCTCGTCGGCGAGCACCAGGTTCGCGAAAATCGGGCCCTTCTTCGCGGTGAACTCCCCGCGCTGTTGATTGTAAATGACGGTCCCGATCACGTCGGCAGGAAGGAGGTCGGGCGTGAACTGGATGCGTTGGAACTTGGCAGCGATGGTCCTGCAAATCGTGTTGACCGTGAGCGTCTTGGCGAGACCGGGCACGCCCTCGAGCAGGATGTGACCCCCGGTCAGCAGCCCGATCAAGATGCGTTCGATCATCACATCTTGGCCGACCACGACCTTGTGGACCTCGTGAAGAATCGTATCGATGAATGCGCTCTCGCGCTGGACCATTTCATTGATGGCACGGACGTCGTTCGACATGTGTTTTCCTCGGGGCCACGGGCTAGCACGGCGACCCACCCCCCACCAACAGCTGGGGTCGTGGGATTATTCGGGTTTCCGCGCCGGTGTCGGCCCCGGTGTCAGTGCCAGCGGCGGCCCGAGCGGACGGGTTGACAGGGGGGCGATGGCTCGGAAGGCTCCCCGCATGTCCGACCCCATTTCCGAAGCGCTCTTCGCCCGCGCCTCCAAGGTGATTCCGGGCGGCGTCAATTCGCCGGTGCGCGCTTTTCGCGCGGTGGGAGGCGAGCCCGTCTTCATCAAGGAAGCGCAAGGCCCCGTCCTCGTCGGCGCCGATGGCGCGAAGTATGTCGACTACATCGGTTCGTGGGGGCCGATGGTCCTGGGTCACGCGCACCCAGACGTCGTCGCGGCCATCCAGGACGCCGCCACGCGGGGCTCGAGCTATGGAGCGCCGACCGAGTCCGAGATCGTCATGGCCGAGCGGATTCGGGATGCGGTTCCCTCGATGGAGATGTCCCGGCTGGTTTCGAGCGGCACCGAAGCGACGATGGGAGCCATACGGGTTGCCCGTGGCTACACGCGCCGCGATCTCATCGTGAAATGCATCGGGGGCTACCACGGCGGCGCGGACTACCTCCTGGTGAAGGGTGGCAGCGGCCTCGCAACGCTTGGCGAACCCGATAGCGCAGGCGTTCCCGCGGCGATCGCGGGTACGACCCTGCTCATCCCCTACAACGATGGTTATGCGGTCGAGAAGCTCTTTGCCGAGCGCGGAAGCGAGATCGCTGCGGTGATCATCGAGCCGGTCGCGGGCAACATGGGCTGCATCCCCCCGGACCCCGAGTGGCTCGAAACCATCCGCACCCAAACCCAAAACCACGGTGCCCTCTTCATTTGCGACGAGGTCATGACGGGCTTCCGGGTGGCTTGGGGAGGTGCGCAGGCACGATTCGACATCCAACCGGACCTCACCTGCCTCGGGAAGATCATCGGCGGCGGCCTCCCGGTCGGCGCGTACGGCGGCAGGCGCGAAATCATGGAGAAAGTCGCGCCGGTCGGTCCGGTGTATCAGGCAGGCACCCTTAGCGGGAACCCCTTGGCCGTCGCCGCCGGCCTGGCGACCATCGAGCACCTGCTTCGCCCAGGTGTCTACGAGGACCTCGAAGACAAGGGCGCTCGGGTGCAGGACATGCTCCTCGAGCACGCCGGCCGCGCCGGGGTGCCGATCACCGTCCAGCGGGTGGGCTCCATGCTGACCGCGTTCTTCCGGGACCGGCCCGTGCGCAACTGGGACGAGGCCTCGGACACCGATCGCGAGGCCTTCGGCATGTGGCACGCGGCACTCCTCGAACACGGGGTGTATTGGCCCTGCAGCCAGTTCGAGGCGGCCTTCGTTTCGCTCGCGCACGACGCGGCGGCCCTCCAGACGAGTGGCGAAGCGTTCAAGGCAGCGTTCGCCGCTCTCTGAGCTCACGGAAAAAACCGCGAATTTCGGGGCTGAAGTGGTCTTCTACCAACCTTGACCCCATATCCCCCCATGCTATACGCCGCCCGCCTTCGGGCGCGGATCCTTGGAACTGTAGGGAAACGATGTGCTGGCGATGCTCCTCAATCGGGAACAGCGGGAGCAGCTCAAGCAAGTGGGCAGCTTGTCGACGATTGGGCTCGAAATCGCCCTTTCGATCAGTCTCGGCTACTTCGGGGGCCGCTGGTTGGACGAGAAGCTCGGAACCCAACCTTGGCTTGAATGGATTGGCCTTGGTTTTGGGCTTGCCGCCGGCGCTCTAAGCCTCTACAGGGTCGTCCGCCGCGCCCAGAAGATGATGGAACAAGAAGACGAGAAGGCTCCGTGATCGACCAACTGAAAACGCAAACCCCACGCTACGTCGCGGCGACCGCGATTGTCCTGGTGGGCTTGGCCTTCGTGCTGGGCGGGCGTGTCGTGGGGACGGGCGCTCTCGTTGGAGGCGTGGTGGCCACACTGGACGCCTGGGCGATCACTTGGCTGGCAAAGCGCATCGTCACCGGAGCTGGCTTCATCGGCACCGGGGTGGCCGCCGGGTTGCTCGGCGTGAAGCTCGTCACCCTCCTGGCGGTTTGTTGGGCGCTGCTCGCGCGTTGGGGCGCAGATCCACTCGGATTCTCCGTGGGGCTCGGCGCCCTTGTGATCGGGATGCTCTTGGCGGGCGTCGACCTTTCGATTCGAGAAGCCCAGGCGGCGCGCAGCGCCCAGATGGCGGGGGAGGGCTAAGGCGTGCCACACGGCGAATCATGGTTCAGCTTCCTTCCGTTCCTCGAGTCTTTTTCGCACTGGGTCTCGGAGCTGTTCGGCCCGAGCTACATGGAGCACAACGCGCACCTCGGGGTGCAGCACGTCCTCGCCTACGGGACCGTGGTGCTGTTCCTCATCGGGGTCGGCGTCTACGTGAGCCGAAAGCTCAAGAAGCCCGAGGACAACATCCTTCCGGAGGGCAAGGTCACCTTCTACGGCTTTATCGAGACCATCGTCAGCGCCACGTACAAGCTCTCGGCCGATTTGATGGGTGCGAAGCCGGCCGCGTACTTCTTGCCGCTGATCGGCGCCTGCGCCCTCGTGATTTGGTTTTCGAATGCGCTTGGCTTGATTCCAGGGTTCCTACCGCCGACCGACAATCTCAACACCACCTTCGCAATGGCGATCGTGATCTTCTTCGTGACTCACATCTATGGTGTGAAAGAGCACGGCTTCGTGAAGTACTTCTCGCACTTCTTCGGGCCGAAGGTGCCCTGGTGGATCGCCTGGTTCATCGCGCCCTTGATGTTCGTCATCGAGATGATCTCGCACGTAGTCCGGCCGATCACGCTCGGCATTCGACTCATGGCCAACATGACCGCCGACCACTTGGTGCTCGGCATCTTCGTTAGCTTGTTTGCAGCCATGGGTCTGGTGTGGCTGCCCGTGCCCATCGTCTTCTACTTGATGGGCGTGCTGGTCGTCACCGTCCAGACCTTGGTCTTTTGTTTGCTCTCGGTGATCTACATCACCCTGGCAATCGCACACGATGATGAACACTAAGTTTCCCTCTCGGAAGAGAGGCTTGAGGAGGCTCCGGAAAATGAAGAAATTGGCTCTTCGACTTGTCAGCTTTGCTGCACCACTCGCTCTCACCGCGACCGCTTTCGCGCAAGACGCCGCGTCGGACGCTGAGAACCAGGCCGTCGCAATCGCCGGCCGCGCCATGGCAGCCGGCCTTGCGATCGGGATCGCGGCGTTCGGCTGCGGCTTGGGCCAGGGTCGCGCCGCGACCGCGGCGCTCGAGGGTATCGCTCGCAACCCGAATGCTTCGGGTAAGATCCTCGTTCCGCTCATTCTCGGCCTGGCGCTCATCGAGTCGCTCTGCATTTACGCGCTCGTCATCGCGTTCCAGGTACAGCCGTAAGCCGTAGCGCACGTCGAGGCGCGGTCTTTCGGGTACCGCCTGGCGGGCAACAGCTTCCGGCACCATACTTGTATCGATGACGAAGCCGTCCGACTCATCGCCGGCAATCGAGCCCTCTCCAAAGAGAGGGCTTTCAGGTGGCGTGAAAGCTGGCATCGTATTCGTAGTGCTAGTCGGCGCCGCGGCCTGGTTACTCTCGGGCAGTGACAACCCCTTCGTGTACTCCAAGTTGGTGCACGAAGTGATGGGAGCGCCGGATTCATTCCAGGGGCGCCGCCTGCGGGTCGAAGGCGAGCTGCGTCAAGGTTCGATCGAATTTCGCGAGGACCCCTGCGAGTGGCGTTTCGTTCTCTACAAAGAGGACAAAGAAATGCCCGTACGCTTTCCGCAATGCGTCGTCCCCGACACGTTCCGGGACGGCATGGGTATCCAGGTCACGGTGCAGGGAGAGCTCGGCGGTGATGGCGTCTTTCTCGCCAATCAGGTGATCCCGCGATGCCCCTCGAAGTACGAGATGCAAGAGCGCATGGAAGCCGGCGAGGAAATGCCCTACGACCCCAACGCGCCTCTTCCAGGCCAGACCTAGCCGCAGCAGCGGCTCTGAAAAAGGCGTAGCCCGCCTCCGCGATGGAGACGGGCCTCGTTCCTCGTTCGCCGCGCGGGATTACTGGGCGTCGATCTGGGCGCTACGCTTCTCGTGCCGGGCCTTTTCACGGGCCTCGGAGGCGTCGACGTTGCGCATCTGCTTTTCGTAGAGGGCTTTGACGCGATCACGGCGGCTTTGGATCTGCTTGAGCTGCGCGGCGTGGCGCTTATCCTCTTGCGCTTGCGCGCGCTCCCTGCGGGCAGCCTTGGCCGCGGCCGCCCTCTCTTTCTGCTGGGCCTTGCGCGCCTCTGCCTTCGCCTTTTGCTCGGCCCTCCGAGCCTCTGCTTTGGCTTTCTGGGCCTCTACCTTGGCCTTCTGGGCTTCCTTGCGCGCTTCGGCCTCGGACTTCTTGCCCTTGCCCTCTTCTACGGCATCGGCGGCCAGGGACTTGGCCTCCTGGGCTTTTTCGTCGGCCTGCTCGGCCTTCTCTTCAGCCTTCTTGGCTTTGCCTTTGGCCGCGGCCGCCGCGTTCTTGGCGCTGCTAGCGCCCTTTTTGGCTGCGCCCTTGGCTTCCTCGTGATGGTCGGCCTTTGCCGTCGGCACGGCCCCGGTAGACGCGCCGCAAACCAAAGCCAGCGCGATCAACAAAGATGGAACGATTCTCATACTCTTCCTCCATTAGGTGTGCTCGACGAAGTCGCCCCCGCACACATTCATCTCTGGTGCAGAGTAGGGCCCAAACCTCTTACGCCCAAACCGTTTTGAGATTCTTGACCCTGCCGGCTAAACAGCCGTACAGTGCTGTGCATGAGCGCAGTGGGGGGAAACACGAGCCGCGAGCCGCGGCCTTTTCGACGCGTAGACGAGCCCTGGGCGCGACCACGCGGGGCTGCCGAGGTTCTGGAGGGTTGGAGGTCAGGTTCCACGTGGCGGAACGTCACATGGAACCATCTCGTCGAGCCCCACGAGGCCAGCGAGGTGTCGATGCCCGGTTCGCTTGCGTCAGGCCTGGTGAAGGCCTTGCGCAACCGAGGCATTCACCGGCTCTACAGCCATCAGGCCCGGGCGTTCGAGCTCGCGTCCCAGGGCAAGCATCTGGTCATCGCTACCCCCACCGCCTCGGGGAAGAGCCTTTGCTACAACCTGCCGATCCTCCAAGCGCTGGTTTCCGACCCGAGCGCGACGGCGCTCTATCTCTTTCCAACCAAGGCGCTCTCTCGCGATCAAGAAGAAGCATTGCGCGCGATGATGCGCGACGCGGGTTTGAGCGTTGGCGCAATCACATACGATGGAGACACCCCAAACGATGCGCGGCGAGCAGCGCGACAGCGGGCCGGGGTGCTCCTCAGCAACCCGGACATGCTGCACGCGGGCATCATGCCGCACCACACGGGCTGGGCGCGGCTATTCTCGAACCTGAAATATGTCGTGATCGACGAGCTCCACAGCTATCGCGGCATCTTTGGCTCGCATCTTGCCAACGTCGTCCGCCGCCTGCAGCGCATTGCGCGGTTTCATGGCTCGTCCCCCACCTTTCTATTCGCGTCCGCGACGATCGGCAATCCACGGGAACACGCGTCACGCATCTGCGGTGCACCGGTCGAGCTCGTCGATGAGAGCGGTGCGCCGACGGGGCGGCGTCAGCTCGTCGTTTACAATCCCCCTGTGGTCAATGCCGAGCTCGGAATTCGGCAGAGCTACATCAAGACGGCGGTGCGTCTCACCCAGGATCTCGTACGCGCCGGCGTGCCGACCTTGGTCTTCGGGAATTCCCGTAACGGGGTCGAGGTGATGCTCAAATACCTTCGCGACAAGCTGTCGGTCGATCGGATCGATCCTGAAGCGATTCACGCGTACCGCGGCGGCTATCTGCCTCAGACGCGCAGGCGCATCGAGACTGCGCTTCGGGCCGGGGAAATTCGCTGCGTCGTCGCGACCAACGCCCTCGAGCTCGGCATCGACATCGGCGCGCTCGATGCGGTCGTCTGCGCAGGCTACCCGGGGACGATGGCCGGGCTCTGGCAGCGCTTCGGCCGGGCAGGGCGAAGGCGCGATCTCTCGCTGGCCGTTCTGGTTTCGTCGAGCAATCCAGTCGATCAGTACATGGCGCGGCATCCACGTCAGCTGGTCTCGGCTCCTATCGAGCACGCCCGAATCGACCCCGACAACATCGAGATTCTGATCCAGCATCTCAAGTGTGCCGCCTTCGAGCTTCCGTTCGAGCCCGATGACGTGTTCGGCGACATTCCAGACGACGCTCTGGGCGAAGCGCTCGACTACTTGGCCGACAACGGGGTGGTGCACCCCAGCGCCACGGCCGCCGGCTCGATCTACCACTGGGCTTCGGACAGCTACCCTGCCAACAACGTATCTCTTCGAAGCGCCAGCTGGGACAACTTCGTGATCATCGACCTCGATGGGAACCGGACCATCGCCGAGATGGACTGGCGAAGCACGCACACGATGCTGCACGAGCAGGCGATCTACCAGCACGAGGGTGGGCAGTACCAAGTCGAACGCTTGGATTTCGACAACCACAAGGCCTTCGTTCGCAGAGTGAAGCCAGACTACTACACGACCGCCATGACCCACAGCAGGGTCGCTGTGCTCGAAGAGGACCAGAGCGCAACCATCGAGCTCGGTGAAGTCCCGCTCGATGCGGCGCTCGGTGACGTGAGCGTCATCGAAAAGGTCGTCGGCTACAAGAAAATCAAGTTCCACACGCACGAGAACGTGGGCTACGGCGAAGTTCACCTTCCCCAGATGCAAAAGCACACCACTTCTTTTTGGCTCACCTTTCCTGAGGACTTCGTTCAGAGCCAGCCCGAGCCGCGGGCGGTGGTCGTGGACGCCTTGCGCGGTCTTTCCAAAGCCATGCATCTGGTAGGCGCCGTAGGGCTCATGATCGACCCGCGGGATCTCGGACGAACGCTTGGAAGCCGCAACGAAGACGAGGCGCCACCCGGAAACGGGCAGGGCCCGGGCTTTGACCCGACGATCTTCCTCTACGACGCGGTGGCGGGCGGGATCGGCCTGGCTTCGCGCTTGTTCGAAGAGCGCGAAGATCTCCTTCGGCGCGCGCGGCACCTGATCGAAAGCTGCGAATGCGAAGAGGGTTGCCCGGGCTGCATCGGTCCCGACGCTTCGGGTGACGACGAGCCAGAGGCAGCGCGCAAGCGATTGGTGCTCGGGTTACTGGATGCGGTTGGTGTGAGCGCTACCCACTGAGGGCCGATGTCGATCAAACGAAGCCTGGCGAGACTAGCCCAAGTGACACCCCGACAGCTGGACGTTGCCAGCGTTCGAGGCGCGCTGCCCGGTGAGCGTCACGAGACCGAGCACGGTGAGCTGCACCTCATCGACGAGTATCTCGAACCCCGGCATCATCACGGGCGATCGCCCATCGCCAAGGCGCTCGAGGTGTCGACCGAGCGATTGGCTCAGCTCGCCCTCGATCCGTCGCTCGAACGCATCGACCTTCAACGCGCCCTGTTCCTGGACACCGAGACGACCGGCCTTGCCGGTGGGACGGGGACGGTGCCCTTTCTGATCGGAATCGCCTGGTTCGAAGACCAATCCATGCGGATTCAGCAGCTCTTCCTCCCCGAGCTCGGTCGGGAGGGGCCCATGCTGGGCTGGCTTCGCGAGCGGGTGCAGCAGAGTTCCTGCATCGTGTCGTTCAACGGAAAGACCTTCGACTGGCCGCTGCTGCGAAACCGGTTCGTTTTGAACCGAGTCCGCGCACCGGTCTTGCCGCCGCATCTCGATTTGCTGCACTGCGCGCGCCGGGTTCTGCGGCCGCGGCTGAAATCGGTGCGACTGGTCGAGCTCGAACGTCGGGTGCTCGGCATGCACCGGGAAGACGATGTCTCTGGGGCTTTGATTCCCCAGCTCTATTTCGACTACCTCGATGGAGGCGACGTCTCACCGATCGCGAAAGTCATCGAACACAACGCCAACGACCTAATCGCCTTGGCCGCGCTGCTCGCCGAGCTGGTGAGTCACTTCGATGAGGTGCATGGCAACGACGACCCGCGCGACCATTTGGCATACGCCAAGGTCGCCGAGCGGACCGGAGATCGTGCTCGCGCCCGTTCGTTTGCAGACGCTGCGGCCCAGGGCGGTGGGGAGTCCGCGTGCACCGTGGAAGCTTGCCTGCTCAGCGCGCGAATGGCGCGGCGCGGAGGCGATGTCGAAGAAGAGGAACGAGCGCTCCTGGACGCGCTGCGAGCGGCCGACGACGAGCTCCTCGTCGCCGTCGTTCGGCTTTCACTTGCCAAACTGTACGAGCATCGCCGCAAAGATCTCGATCGCGCGCTCGAGCACGCGAAGGGCACGGCGCCCGCCGAGGGAGAAGAAGCGGCCGGGCGACGGCTAGCTCGGCTCCAGCGACGGCGCGGCGCTTCAATCTGAACTTTTCTGCAAGGCTTGCCCTCGCAATGGCACGGGCTGGCACAGCCGCGTATCGTCTCCACCGGCGAAATCGTTTCGGATTTTCAGCCTTCACGCTGGCACCGAAGTTGCTTCACTAGCCGGAGTGACCCCTGTGCCTGGAGAGAAGCAATGAATCGATTCTGGTTGGCTGGTGTGGTGTTCGGTGTCGTCGTGTTGACGGTTGCCGGCTGTGGCGAAACGACGGACGACAGCGCAGCCCCACTCGAGGGCTTTGTCTGCGGGAAGGACGGCTCGACGTATTCGGTCGAAGAGGCCGTTCACGGCGAGCGTGACGTCGAGCACCGCGGTCGCTGCGATGCGCCCATGCACTGCGAATCTCCGATCGACTGCTTCGTGGGGGATGTCTGCATGCCCGTGCCCTGGGCCGCAGGAAACGAAGTGAACGGCCTAGGCGCGGATCCGGCCGATTTCCCCTCTGGCCCGGACGCCTACTGGTGCATTCCCGGCCCCACTCGCTGCAACTGCCCGGGCGTCTTCGAACCGGTGTGCGGGGGCGACGGCCGGAACTACATCAATGCCTGCGAGGCGGCCTGTGCCGGGGTCGGCGTTCGGCACGAAGGGTACTGCGAGCAACCTCCTGGCGAGGGCTGTGTTCGTTCCGGCTGCAGCGGGCAGCTTTGCGTCGAAGAGGGCATGGATATCGCCAGCACCTGCGAATGGCGCCCGGTGTACGAGTGCTACCAGGAGGCCAGCTGCGATCGGCAGCCAAACGGCCAGTGTGGT
Source organism: Deltaproteobacteria bacterium (assembly GCA_004283055.1). Classification (GTDB taxonomy): domain Bacteria; phylum Myxococcota_A; class Polyangia; order Polyangiales; family Houyiibacteriaceae; genus SG8-38. The sequence goes on along the minus strand of SHLP01000007.1, from coordinate 10,258 downwards.
TTCACGCCCACCTATGAGCTCGTCGAATGCTTGGAGCGGTTTGGCGAAGGCATGTGCCGCGTTGATCCGCGCTGGCAGGACGGCTTCGAGGCCGAATGCGAGAGCCCTCAGGTTCCGGGCATCACCGGCGTCCTCGCGATCTCACCTCACGAGTTGATGCGCCTCGGCGAGCCGTTTGGCGCGAGCTTCCAGCTGCTCGATCCACCGATCTTCAACGACTTGTTTTTCGGCGAAGGCGTGCTGCTGTGTGACGGAGACCAGACCCGGTTCGAGGGCTTCGTCATGATGACACCGCTCGGCGACCTAGAGGTGCAGTGCACGATCCTGCCGGAGACGCACCCGGGCGAGTGCTTGGACGACAGCGATTGCCCTTCGGGTCACTACTGCGATCGCTTCGGTGTATGGCCCGACGACGGCGTCATCGATCCGAGCGTCCCTGAGCCTCCGCCGCCCGGCATGTGCGTCGATTTGTGCGCGCTCATCGACTGCGCACCCGGCTACGTCTGCGAGTTGGGCGAGTGCATCCCGCAGCACCCGTTCTGCGAGAATGACTACGACTGTCCGATCGGCTGGATTTGTCAGGAAGGCATTCTAGGAGCGCCGCTGGGTGGAGGCGTGTGCGAACGATGTGCCTGCCCCGAGATCTACTCTCCCGTCTGTGGCGCTGACGGACAGACCTATGGCAACGCCTGCGAGGCCCGCTGTGCGCACGTTCGCGTGGCCTACGAAGGTGAGTGCACCGATGAGTGCCCGGTCGAAACACACATCCGGAACTTCCAAGGTGAGTGTGTTCCGAAGTGCTACGGGCCCGAGCAGTGCGGCGACGAGCAGCGCTGCAATGCCGCCGAGGTGTGCCTGCAGGACCCGGCTTGCCCGGCGTGCGATGTCTGCGTGGGCTGGTGCGTGCCGCCGGCCGGCGACTGCCGAACCAACGGCTGTGAAGCGGGCTGGACCTGCGACTACTGCTGGGTGAGCTGGGAATGCCTCCCTGAGGGCGCTGTCTGTTGAAGGCTTAACCTATCGTACTTCGAACCGCCTGCCTGACGGCCCCACCATCACCGTCAGGCGGGCGGCGCGACTTCCACCTCGGTGGTCACCGAGTTGGCGATGAAGCAGTGCTTGTGTGCTTTTGCGTGAAGTGCGTCGAGCTGATCTTGGTTCGGCGGCTCGCTTCCCCAGACGATGTTGGGATGAAGAACGACACGGGTGATCGCGATCCGTTTCTCTTCGTTTCGTTCCATGATGCCGACGGCCTCGTCCCGGTACTCGTCGACGACGAAGCCGTCGCGGGCCGCAATCGCCAGAAACGTCAGCATGTGGCAGCTCGAAAGCGCGGCGACGAAGGCTCGCTCGGGGTCGACCAGCTCTGGGTTTCCCAGATACTGAGGCGCCGCCGAGGCTCCGATGTCGCTTCCGCCGTCAAACTTCCACACGTGGTCGCGCGTGTATTCCTTGTGGGTGAACTCGGTCCCTTGGCGATCCCAATGAACGGTGGCTCTATGCTCAGACATCCGTACTCCTTCGCGCCGCAAACCTAGGGTCGTCTTGCGGCGGCGACACTCATTACCCCTTCAACGAACCGAAATCACGCCATTTCTAGGCCATCGATCGCAGCCCAGCCCTCCGGCATCGAGCTCAGCCGCCGCTGCCGGGGTCGACGTAGACGGGGGAGGTGTCGTCGGTCAGCCGGTTCTGAAGGAACCCTTCGGGGAGCGAGACTTTCTGGCGGCCGGCGGTTTTCCCACGCGGCACTCGCATGGCGTCCGGGGGAAAAGGCTCAGAGCGGTCGGCGGCCCGGAGGACCTCTGCGAGCTCGCGCAGCTCGGTGACGCGCATCAGCCGCGCCCGGAGCTTGGCGCTGCCCCTAAACCCTTTCGTGTACCAGCTGCTGTGCCGCCGGAACATCCGCATCGACGGAGCTTCGCCCGCCCATTCGCTCAAGAGCGCAGCATGCTCGATTGCGATCTCGGCAACTTCTCCGAAGGTCGGTGGGTTCTGGGGTTCGCGACCTTCGAACACGTCCGCCAGGTCTCGAAATAGCCAAGGCCGGCCAAGACAGCCTCGTCCGATGACGACGCCGTCGCAGCCGGTGCTGCGCATCATGCGGAGCGCGTCGTGGGCTTCCCAAATGTCCCCGTTGCCGAGTACGGGGATCGACTGAACGTGCTTCTTCAACGCTGCGATGGCGTCCCACTGCGCCTCGCCGTCGTAAAGCTGCGCGGCCGTTCGTGCGTGCAGGGCGACGGCTGCGCAACCTTCTTGCTCCGCGATGCGACCCGCGTCTTCGTATGTGAGCAGGGTCTCGTCGATACCCATGCGAAACTTGATCGTGATGGGAGTCTCACCGGCGTTGTTCACCGCGGCCCGGACGATTTTGGCGAGCAGCTGGGGCTTGGCGGGAATGGCCGAGCCGCCTCCCTTGCGCGTGACCTTGGGGACCGGGCACCCGAAGTTCATATCGATGTGATCCACACGGCCCTCACCGACGAGCCACTTCACCGCTTCCCCGACGTAGTGCGGGTCGACGCCGTAGAGTTGAAGGCTTCTCGGAGCCTCGTCTTCGCCGAACTCGGCAAGCATGAGCGTCTTCTTTCGGCCTTCGACCAGGGGGCGCGCGGTCACCATCTCGCTGACGTACAAACCCGCGCCAAACTGGCGGCATATGCTGCGAAACGGCCAGTTCGTCACTCCGGCCATCGGCGCCAGTACGACCGGAGGCCACACCGAGAGCGGACCAATCTCGATTGCCGCAAACTCGTTGGGGCTCGCCAACGGGACATTGCGATTCAACTCGCTCTTGTACACCTGCTCCATTGCAGCATCGATCCTTCAGAGGGAGGGGGGCCTCCGTCCGGCTGTCAGTTCACGACCGCAAGGCGACGCTGCCCGTTGGTTCGGAGCAGCTTCATGCGCCAGTCGACGCCAATGAGCTCGCCGGGCTCCAAGGGCAGCCAAATGTTTTCACCCATGATCGTTTCGCTCGAAAAGATGAGATGGTTCACGTACCCGCTCTCAGAAGGCGCCTCGCATTCCAACGAAAGGCTGGGACAAGTGTCGCGATCGGCGCAGCGTGTTTTGTAGGTCGACCAGTAGAGCTCCTTGCCACCTTCGGCCGCCACCATGGTCGTCCCGTCGGTCACGATGACGGTGAGCAGAGAAGGCTCCTTCTTTGGATCAACGTCGCAAATCGCGCGCACGTGCTCGAGCGTCGATTGCAGAGCCATCGATGTTTCCTCGACCCCGATACGACCCTCCAACGGGCCGTGCTGCGACAGATGTGTCAGGAACAAGAAGAACAAGATCTCACTGTCGGTGTCACCGAGGACGTATCGCCGGAGCCGGGGCGCTATGCGCCCGAATAGCTCGGCGCGGTGCTTGGCAAAGTCCTGAATATCGCCGTTGTGTGCGAGGATCCACTTGCCGTATTGGAACGGGTGGCAGTTCAGCACGGAGAGCTCGCCATTGGTCGCACGCCGGACGTGCGCCAGCACGGTTTCGGAGGCGACGATGCCGCTCACGCGATGAAAGAGGGCATCGTCGAGGGCCGTCGCCGGACTGCGCGTGATATGAGGGGCGCCGTCGACGTAGAATGCCACGCCCCAACCGTCGCGATGGTCGTTGCTCTGGGCGCCGAGCGCGTTGTCAGCATCCATCAACGAGCGATGGACTTGGCTCTGAATCACGCTGCGAAACCCAAATAAGCGACACATGGCCTCCTCATTTTGACACGAACCGCGCCGCGATGCTCCCTCTGCTGTTCAGAACGCGGGCCGAGTGTTAAGGTGCGCGCCCGTGAAGCGATTTAGGCGTCTTTTCATCGCGAACCGAGGCGAGGTTGCCGCGCGCATCGCGGGGACCTGCGACCAGCTCGGGGTCACGCCCGTGTTTGGCGTCTCGGAGGCCGACCGCGACGCACCCTACCTGCGCGGTCGTGAGTCGATCGTTCTCGGAGCCGCGAGGTCGAGCGAGAGCTACCTCGCCCGGGAGCGCATCATCCAGGCTGCAGTGCAAACCCGGTGTAGTGCGCTTCACCCAGGCTGGGGGTTTCTCGCCGAGGATCCACTGTTTGCGTCCCTGTGCGAAGCGCATGGCGTCACCTTCATCGGCCCGCCAGCGGCGGTGATGCAAAAGCTCGGTCGCAAAACGCCCGCCAAAGCTTCCATGGCGGCCGCGGGCTTGAAACTCATCCCTGGCAGCGACGGCGTGTTGCACGGCGCCGAGCATGCGCGCGACGTCGCCAACGCGATTGGTTTCCCGGTCTTGCTGAAGGCCGAGAGCGGCGGCGGCGGTCGAGGCATGCGAATCGTCCGTGAGGCGAGCGAAATGAGAGCCGCCTACGAGTCGGCGCAGTCCGAGTCGCTTGCTTGTTTCGCCGACGGTCGGCTGTATCTCGAGAAGCTGATCGAAGGCGGGCGCCACATCGAGATTCAGCTGCTGGCCGACCAGTACGGAGAGGTCGTGCATCTCGGAGAACGAGACTGCTCCGTGCAACGCAAGCACCAAAAGCTCATCGAGGAATCGCCGGCCACCGTCCTGAGCGAGGCGGAGCGCGAGCAAACGCTTGCAGCTGCCGTCCGAGCGACTTCTGCGATTGGATACGTCGGCGCAGGCACGATGGAGTTCCTTCTCGACGAGCACGGTGAGCTTCGGTTCATGGAAATGAACGCGCGCCTTCAAGTCGAGCATCCCGTTTCCGAGATGCGAACGGGCATCGATCTCGTCGAGGCGCAGATTCGGATTGCGGGCGGCGAGCGGCTTTGGTTCTCGCAGGATGAGATCGGCCTCCGCGGTCACGCTATCGAGTGCCGAATCAACGCCGAGGACCCGTCCAGCGGATTTGCCCCGAGCCCTGGCGTCATCGCGCGCTGGGAGCTTGGACTAGCGGAGGATGAGCACGTTCGAGTCGATACCCACGTGGAGTCTGGCTACGAAGTTCCACCCCACTACGACAGTTTGATTTGCAAGGTCATCGCATGGGGTGAAAACCGCGACGCGGCCTGTGATCGCCTCGCCGGTGCACTGAAGAGCCTTCGCTGCGACGGCATCTCGACCACGATCCCGATGCACCTCGCGGTTCTGAGGTCGGAGGAGTTCCGGGCGAATCGGTACGACACTCGGGCCGTACCGGGTTGGGAGAGCTGATGGCACGCATTCCGGTAGTCCCAATTGGCAAACCCCGCGAGGAGATCGTGGATCAGGCGAGCTACGAGCGTGAACGGGCCGCTCATGCGCCGCTCCAGACGCGCCTCGATGAGCGTCGCGCTGAGGTCAAAGCGGGTTGGGGGGAAAAGTACGTCGCTCGCGTGCACGAAAAAGACAAGCTCACTACCCGCGAGAGGCTCGAACGCCTGAGGGACCCCGGCTCGTCGATGTTCGAGGTTGGTACGTTCGTCAATTACGGCGTCGACTTCGACGGACTCCGGTCCCCGGCGGCCGGCGTCATCACGGCATTCATTCTGGTCGAAGGCCGCTGGTGTGTCGTGATCGCCAACGACAACACCGTCGCCTCGGGCGCATGGTGGCCGAAGACACCGGAGAAGATCCAGCGGGCTCAAGAGATGGCCCGCCGGCTTCGCTTGCCGGCGCTCTACCTGGTCGATTGCAGCGGCCTGTACCTGCCAGAGCAGCGTCGGAGCTTCGCTGGCGCAACGGGCGCCGGACACATTTTCAAAATGAACAGTCTTCTTTCGGCAGAAGGCGTCCCACAGATCGCAGGCGTGTTCGGAGACTGCATCGCCGGCGGGGGCTACATGCCCATCATCAGCGATCGCGTGTACATGACGGAGCAAGCGTACATGGTCATCGCCGGCGCCGCGCTGATCAAAGGTGCGAAGAGCCAACACATCACATCACTCGACATCGGCGGTCCCGAGGTGCACGTGCATCAGTCCGGCTGTGCCGATGAAAGGGTTCCCGACGACGTCACGCTGATCGACTGCCTACGTCGCGAAGTCGCGCGGCTTCCGAGCTCTGGCGCAGCATTCTATCGAGGTGGCGTCGATTCGATGGAGCCCGTTCACTCACCTTCGGAGCTTTTTGGCTTACTCCCCATCGATCACCGTCAGGCCTACGACGCGACCGAAATCCTGGCGCGGCTTTGCGATCAAAGCCTCTTTTGGGAGGTGTTGCCGTCGGTAGGCCGAGAGATGATCTGCGGCGTCGCTCGCGTCGGGGGCCTGTACGCGGGCTTCGTACTCAACCGGCAAGGACTGATCGACGACCCGGAGGCCCGCGACGAGCAGCGCCCCGCAGGCATTCTCTACAGGCAAGGCATCGCCAAAATCAGCGCGTTTAGCAGGGCGTGCGACAGCGACGGCATTCCGCTGATCTGGCTTCAAGACATCAGCGGCTTCGACATCGGCGCCGAGGCTGAGCGGCACGGGCTCCTCGCCTACGGCTCCAACCTCATTTACACCAACAGCACCAACGAGACGCCGATGTTCACGGTTCTGCTGCGGAAAGCATCCGGCGCTGGCTACTACGCGATGGCGGGGCTTCCGTACGACCCGGTCGTCCAGCTTTCGACTCCCATTTCGCGGCTGAGCGTCATGGAGGGTCGCACGCTCGCCATCGCCTCGTACAACAGCAAGCTCGACGACGAGTTCGAGATACTAGCGACCGACCCAGAGGAGCGCGCCAAGATTGAAGCACGCATGGCGGAGGTCGAGGCGCGAATCGAACAAGACATGGATCCGTATGTAGCCGCCAAGCAAATGGATACCGACGAGATCGTGCATCTCGACGAGCTCCGCGACTGGCTGAAAGCCTTGGTGGAGATGAGCTATCAGAGTGTCGGGTATCGCCGCGTCAAGAACGCGCGAATTTGGAGCCTACATGACCTCGACGTCTTGATGAACGGAGGACGCGCATGAGCGAGGGCGACTACGTTCTGCGTGCTCGCACGATCGGCGGGGAGGGGACGGAGCTTCTGGCGCCCAGCGTGGGGGTGTTCTTGCCCAGGGTCGCCGAGGGCGAGCTAATCGCCTCGGGACAATCGATTGGGATGATCGAAGTGCTCGGTGTGCGGCGCAGTCTCTTCATTCCACAGAATCTCGAGGGGCGAGTGAGCCAGCGGATCGGCGGTGGCCGAGCGCGCGTTCCCGTTCAGTATGGCGACGTCTTGCTTTCCATATCGACGACCGCGATGGCAATGCGGAGCGACGCGGCTTCCTCGTCCCGGACGGCCGATTCGGAGGGCGCTCTTGCATTCACGGCGCCTATGAGCGGCCGCTTCTACAGTCGACCATCTCCGTCCGAGCCGCCGTTCGTATCAGCAGGTGACATCGTGAAACGGGGCCAAACGCTGGGGCTCCTAGAGGTGATGAAGACGTTCAACCGCCTCGTGTATCAGGGTGACGCCCTACCAGATGCGGCGAAGGTAGAGAGAGTCGTTCCGAACGAGGGCGATGACGTCGTACGAGGCGATGTCATCCTGGCACTGCGAGCTTTGGCTGAGGGCTGACGTGGTCTCGAAAGCTCTCACGCGCGGATCGTGTCTGCTGCCGCTCTTGATCTTGCTGGGGTGTCCGTCGGGGACGCCGGGGAAGGGTGCGGAGGGCGCGGCCGAGCTGAAGAGCTTCGTGTTCAAGTACGAGGGCATGGTTCGCGACGTCGGGGTCTTCGACTCGACAGAGAAGTCGTCGTCGGGGCTCCGGCCATTGGTGATCGTTTTGCACGGAGGGCTTGGAGACGACGACGACACGGTGACACTGAGCTTTGGAAAGCTGAACGAGCTTGCCGTCGAAGACGGATTTCTCGTCGTCTATCCCCAAGGGGTCGGCGGACATTGGAACGACGGCCGCAACGTGCAGGCCTTCGTAGCCCAGCGAGAGCGCGTGAACGACGTGGGCTTCCTGGCGGCTTTGATCGACGAGCTGGTCGAGAAACGAAGCGTTGACCCCGAGGCCGTCTTCCTCGTCGGCGTCTCGGACGGTGCGATGATGGCCCATCGGTTCGCATGCGAGCGGACGAACGAGATCCGTGCGTTCACCGCCGTGATCGGCGCGATGCCCTACAGGGTGGCGCGCAGGCGCAGTCGCTGTGGCAAAGAGCCGCTCTCGGTTCTGATGATCAACGGCACCGAGGACCCGATCGTGCCCCCGGACGGCGGAGTCGTCGAGTTCGACGGGCAGAAGCTCGGCAAGGTTCTTTCGACGCAACGGACCTTTGCGTTTTGGAAGCGTCAGGCTGCCTGCGCGAGCGAAGAGGTTTCATTGATCCCCGATTTCGTTCCGCAAGATGGCACCCGAATTAGACGTACCAAAGCAACGGGCTGTCGAGAACCCGTGAAGGTCGAGCTCTTTGAAGTCCAGGGCGCAGGTCACACCTGGCCGTCTGGCTGGCAGTACCTGCCCGAGAGCTTGATCGGCAGAACCAGCCGCGACATCGATGCGTCCATCGCGGCTTGGCGTTTCTTCCAAAGCACGCTCTAGCGGAAAACCGCATGGTGCTAAGGTACGGGCATGGTGAAGCCCCAGCTCGGCGATCGGGCATTGTTTCCCAAGCTCGAAGGGGTCGCATACCTCGCCCACGCGGCGATTTCGCCTCTTTCGGCTCCAGTTTGCGAGCGCATCCGAGACGTGACCGAGGACTACGCCTGCGGTGGGATGGCAGGCTTCGTGCGCTGGGCGCCAAGGCTCGCGCAAGTTCGGCGCGATCTCGCCTCGCTCGTCTCGGCAAGTCCGGGTGAGATCACAATCGTGGCAAACACCACTCAGGGCGTCATCGACATCGCGTTCGGGCTGCCGTGGCGCAAAGGTGATCGCGTCGTCCTCTTCGACGGCGAGTTCCCTGCCAACGTCACGCCCTGGCAACAGGCCGCCGAAGAGTTTGCTCTCGAGCTTCGCTGGTTGTCGCTGGATGGCTTTCATCGTTCCGTCGATGAAGGTCTCGTCGCACTCGAACGGGAGCTAGAGCGGGGAGTCCGCCTCGTCGCGGTGAGCGCGGTCCAGTACAAGACCGGACTGCGCATGCCGCTCGCCGAGATGGCGGCCCTCTGCCATAGATACGGCGCGGAGCTCTTCGTCGACGCGATTCAGGCGCTCGGCGCCACGCCGGTCGATGTGTCCTGGGGAATCGACTACCTGAGCTCTGGCAGCCACAAGCACCTGATGGGAGCCGAGGGAACAGGCTTTTTGTATGTGGCCGAGCGCTGCGCCGCAGCGATGAAGCCGCGGCTCGCGGGCTGGCTCGGTCATGAGGATCCTGTCGCCTTCCTGGTCGGCGATGAGCCGCAACTGCGCTACGACAACCCGCTGAAGCGAGGCGCACCGGCGCTCGAAACGGGCACCAGCAACGTCATCGGGCTTGCGGCGCTCGGCGCGTCGCTCGAGCTGATCGGCGAGCTGGGCGTTCCCGCCATCCATCAGCACGTCGATGCTTACCTCGAAGCGCTCGAAGCCGGTCTCGCGGCGAGGGGATTTCGGAGTCATCGGGCCGCGGCGCCCGCGCTTCGCTCCACCATCCTCGGATTGACGGTGCCCGCCGATGTCCGTCTGTCTAAGCTCGCCGCTGCGCTCCGAGATCGCGGTGTCATCGTCAACACACCGGACGGCCTGCTGCGCCTCGCCCCACACTGGCCGAATGCTAGTGACGAAGTACCCCGCGTCCTCGACGCAGTAGACCAGTCGCTGGCCGAGCTGCGTCGTTGAGCCTACGCTCGCACGATGACCCGCCAAAGCGATCGCAGCTTCTGGATCTTCAACGCACTGGTCTCTAGCGCAGCGGTCGGATTTCTCGGTTGGCTGTTGCTCGTCAGAGAAGGCGGTGGCGTCGACGCAGACCTGAGCTTCATGCCCGGAGTCAACGCTGGGCTCAACGCGACCTCCGCTGCGCTGCTCGTTGCCGGGCTGATCGCGATTCGAAACGGCCGGCGCGAAATCCACAAGCGACTGATGGTTTCCGCATTCGCCGCCTCCGCCGTCTTTCTCGTGGGCTATGTCCTCTACCATTACGCACACGGCGATACGAGCTACCAGGGCCAGGGCGCGATACGATTCGTTTACTTCGCCGTCCTGATCAGCCACGTCCTGCTGTCGATCGTCATGCTCCCGATGATCCTGACGACGTTCTTCCTCGCGGCGAAAGAGCGCTTCGAAGCACACAAGCGGCTCGCGAAATGGACCCTCCCAATCTGGCTCTACGTCTCCGTCACCGGCGTCGTGATCTACTTCATGCTGCGCTAACAACGGGGCGCGGAAAAAACGCGTCACGGGGCTGCGTCGAACGGCTCGGCTTAGGCGCTCGCGTGGGGGCGGCG
>SHLP01000146.1 GCA_004283055.1 Deltaproteobacteria bacterium | reverse complement strand
CGTCAAGACCACCCCCGCAAAAAGGGGACAGTCCCCTTTTTGAAAGGGTTAATGCAGACGCAACTCATGCGCTCCACTGTCGATAACTCAAAGGATGCCTCGAATCGCGCGCCGGTTGCAGCCTGGCTACTGCTATCACGTTCTCAACCGAGGGAACGGAAAGGCACCCTTATTTCTCGATCGCGTCGACTACCGGGCATTCGTCGAACTGCTCGCCGGAATGAAAGCCCGCTACGAAATCGGTCTTCTCGCATTCTGCCTGATGCCAAACCACTTCCACCTCGTACTGCGGGCAGGGGCGACGGGTGCCGTGAGTGCCGCGATGCAGTGGGTCCAAACCTCGTACGTATCGCGGTTTCGGGTGAAATACGAAAGCAGCGGCCACATCTTTCAAGGGCGGTTCAAATCGTTTCCAATCCAGAGCGACGAGCATCTCGTCAGCGTCATGCGCTACGTAGAAAGAAATCCGGTGCGTGCGAAGCTGGTCGAGCGCGCAACCAGTTGGCCTTGGTCCAGCGCGCGATGGCGAAGTGGAGCCGACCATTGGCTCGACGAGAGCCCGGTAGACTTGGGGAGCGATTGGGCCGCATACGTGAACGCCCCCCAGACCAGCGCTGAAATCGCGTCCCTTCGATCTAGCGTCACGCGAGGGGTGCCATTCGGCTCGAGGCAGTGGCAGCATGACACCGCCAACATCCTCGGACTCGCAAGCACGTTGCAACCACGCGGCCGGCCGAAGAAGAAGTAGAAGAAAAGGGGACTGTCCCCTTTTCAGTCGAGGATTTCGTAGCGGAAGTCTTCGATGACGGGGTTCGCCAGGAGCTTCTCGCACATGGATTGGATGTGCGCATCGGCGGACGCCTTGTCGTTGCCGTCGAGCTCGAGCTCGATGAGCTTGCCGACGCGGGCGGACTTCACTTCTTCGAAGCCGAGGGAGCCGAGGGAGCGTCGAACGGCATCGCCCTGTGGGTCGAGAACCTCGCGCTTCAAGGTCACGAAGATGTTCGCTTTCATCGTCCCTCCAAGCCGAGGTTCTTCGTGATGCGCGAAAGCGGGTCGGCCGTGTCGGGCGCGAACGCGGTGCCGCGAATCTCGTCGCACGCCTGAATGTAACGGCGGGACGCTTCGACCCGCACCTCGTCGGGGATCGTCGGGACGGTGCCATCGCCTTTGTAACCATTGCTCGCAAGCCAGCGTCGGACGTACTCCTTGTCGAAGCTCTCCGGGTCTTCGCCTGCTTCGAAACGCGTCGGATAGCTGTTCGCGTACCAGAACCGCGACGAATCAGGCGTGTGGATCTCGTCGATCACGACGATGGTGCCGTCCGGCGTCTTGCCGAATTCGTACTTGGTATCGACGAGGATCAGGCCTCGATCGGCGCAGACCTTTTGGCCGTGCGCGAAAAGCGCCATCGCGTAGCGCGCTGCCTCGTCGAAGTCCTCGGCGCTGATGCGACCCATGGCGAGGATCTCCTCGCGCGAGACGGACACGTCGTGGTCGCCCTTGGCCGCCTTGGTGCTCGGAGTCAAAATCGGGTCGGGCAGCTTCTGGTGCTTCTTCAGACCATCTGGAAGCTCGTGACCACAAAAAACGCGCGTGCCCTTGTCGTAGTGGGTCCAGATGCTGGTCGAGGTGACGCCCGTGATGTAGGCCCGAACGACCATCTCCACCGGCAGCGGCTCGCATTCGATGCCGACCATGACGTTTGGGTCCGGAACGTCGACAACGTGATTGGGAACGATGCTCTTGGTTTCTTCGAACCACCAGGCGGCAAGGCCGTTGAGCACCTGTCCTTTGTAGGGCAGCGTGCCGAGCACACGATCGAAAGCGCTGATGCGATCGGTGACGACGATGTAACGCTTGCCTCCCGATATATAGCAGTCACGAACCTTGCCCTCGTACTTGCTCCCGAGCGATTCGAAGTTGGTGCCATCGAGGGTTCGTTTGAGCCCCTCTTGCAGGATCTCCGGTGAGACCGTCATCTCATTCTCCTTCCAAGACGCGATCGATGATCGTGTCTACATGCTCAAGCGCGTGATTCAAGTCGAATTCGCGGTTGATCTCGTCGGCTGAGAGCCGCGCCCCGATGTCCGCATCCTCATGGAGGAGCGCGCGGAACTCGCCCTCCCCTTCGAACGCTCTCATGGCGTTTCGCTGAACGAGCACGTAGGACTCCTGCCGCCCGAGCCCTTTTCCGATGAGGGCGAGCAAGATGCCCTCGCTCGCCCAAAGCCCACCGGTCCGGTCGAGGTTCTGCTGAAGCCGCTCCGGGTAAACGACGAGGTCGGCGACCACGCCGCGGACGCGGTCCAGCATGAAGGCTAGCGTCGCGGTCGCATCGGGAAGCATCATGCGCTCAGCCGACGAATGGCTGATGTCGCGCTCGTGCCACAGGGCAACGTTTTCGAGTCCCGGAACGACGGCGGCGCGCACGACCCGGCCGAGGCCGCAGAGGTTTTCGGTGAGCACGGGGTTGCGTTTGTGCGGCATGGCGCTCGACCCTTTTTGGCCCTTTTTGAAGTGCTCTTCGGCTTCCCCAACCTCGGTTCGCTGCCAGTGACGGACATTGGTCGCGAAGCGCTCGATAGCCGCGGCGACGATGCCGAGCGCCGCGACGTACGCCGCATGTCGGTCGCGCGCGACGACCTGAGTCGAGGCGGTCTCGGGCCGAAGTCCGAGGGAGCCGAGCGCTTCGGCCTCGATGGCCGGGTTCAGGTGTGCGTAGGTTCCGACAGCGCCAGCGATCTTGCCGACTGCGATTTCGTACCGCGCCACCTCGAGCCGCTTTCGCCCGCGGGCGAGCTCGGCGTAATGGCCAGCCAATATCAATCCAAAGCTAGTCGGCTCCGCGTGAATGCCGTGCGACCGACCGATCGCCGGGGTGTGCCGATGCTCCTCGATGCGGCGGCGCAGCGACTCGAGCACCGCGTCCATGCGGACCAAGAGCGTATCGGTAGCCTCGACGAGCAGCAGGGCCAGCGACGAGTCGAGCACGTCAGAGGAGGTCATACCGCGGTGCAGCCAGCGCGCGGGCTCGCCGGCCAGGCCTTCGACATGCGTCAGGAACGCGATGACGTCGTGACGGGTGACCTTTTCGATTTCGTCGATCGCGTCGGGATCGAGCTGTGCGCGGAACGGGCTGACCGCGTCGGCAGTGCCTGCAGGGACGATCCCCGCGCCCTCCATCGCGCGACATGCGGCCAGCTCGATGTCGAACCAGGTCTCGTACTTGCGTTTTTGCGACCAGAGATCTCGAAACTCGGCGGGTGTGTAGCGTGGAATCATCGTTGCGCGGCGAAGCTAGCAGACCGGCCGCCCCCGTGCGAACACGTCTCCGCCGCGCCTTGGTCTTCGCAAGTTAACCCCACCAAAAAGGGGACTGTCCCCTTTTTACGTTTGGAAGTTCCAGGCTTTGCGGACTTCGATGCGGGGCATGGCGTAGCCGTCGACGTAGTCGCGGTGAGCGGGATCGACGATGTACTGCTGGACGTCTTCCATGGAATCGAAGCGAACGACGATGCTGATGTCCCAACTCGCCTCGGAGGCTTCGTCGGCAGGCACTCCGACGGTGACACCGCGGACCCTCTCGAGCGCGCTGAGGTCGGTTCGGGTGCGCTCGGCGAACTCGGCTCGCGCAGCGTCGTTGCAGTGCTCTTCTTTCAACTTGAACAATACGATTCGTTCGATCATCGCTCTATCCGATCCCTGCAAGCCCGCAGCCGATGCCGGCCAAGTGCGGTACGGCTGCTCCAAACATAGCGGCCTCCGTAGAGCTGGCGTTCCCGTCCAGGCTGCGCTTGTACACTCCCTGCGCGATCGCAGCCAGCCGGAAGATCGAAAACGCCTTGTAGTAGTTCAAGTCGGGCACGCCGTCACGGCCCACGAGCTCACAGTACCGCGCTACGAATGCCTTTTCGTCCGGGATGCCGCTCTTCTCGAAATCCACCCCTGCCAGGCCGCCAATCTTCGGCAGCATCACGTCGTAGAGCATGCAGGTGTATGCGAGGTCCGAGAGCGGATGGCCGAGCGTCGAGAGCTCCCAGTCGATCACCGCGAGCGCGCGAGGCTCCCGAGGGTGGAAGATGATGTTGTCGAGCCGGTAGTCGCCGTGCACCAGCGCGGTCGCCTCGTCGTCGGGGATGTTGGCGGGCAACCACTCGATGAGGGTGTTCATCGCCTCCACGTCTGCGGTCTGGGAGGCGAGGTACTGCTTGGTCCAGCGCTTTACCTGCCGCGCAACGTAGGCATCGGGGCGGCCATAGTCGGAGAGCCCCACGGCACCGACATCCACGCTGTGAATCGCAGCCAAGACCCGAGCGAGCTCTTCGTAAATCGCCTGCCGCTCCGCCGGCTCGAGCTTGGGGAGCTGCACGTTCCAAAAGATCCGCCCCTGAACGTACTCCATGACGAAGAACGAGGTGCCGATCACCGACTCGTCCTCGCAAAGCGCGTACATGACTGCGCTCGGCACGTCGGTGTCGCCGAGCGCGCGCATGACCCGATATTCGCGGTCGACCGCGTGAGCCGACTGAAGGAGCTGTCCGGGCGGCTTTTTGCGCAAGGCGTATTGGCGCTCTCGATCGGCGAGCCAGTACGTCGGGTTCGATTGACCACCCTTGAACTGGCAAACCCGAAGCCCGCCGCTGTAGCCCTCGACGTTCTCCGCCATCCAGGCATCGAGTCGCGTTTCGTCGAAACGATGCGCTTCTCGAACAGGTCCAGCGTTGTCTGGAGGCGTAGCGGTCATCGGTCGTCGCTCAGTTGACGGCGGGAGCCTATCACGGTCGGCCCGATCAGGAGTCACTGAACGTACACATTGTGGGTGGGTCCCAAGGGCGCTAGGTTTGCCGCCGTGAGGTGGGCAGAGCATTCGCGCCTGAGCTTCCGCGGATTTTTCGTCGCGAGCGTCATTCTTTGCACAGCACAGGTGACGCTGGGGCAAAAGCCCGACGACGACGACCCCGGCTATCGGCCTCAGCCGAGCGCCAACGTCCAAAGCGACGTGCAGGCCCTGCCGATCGACGCAGCGCCAGGGAGCAAGGTGGTGGTCATCGCGATCGACCGCACGGTGGAGCTGGGCCTGGCCGCCTTCGTCCGGCGCGAGATCGAGACCAACCCCGACGCCGCCGCGATCGTGCTCGATGTCAATACGCTGGGCGGGCGCGTCGACGCTGCAATTCAGATTCGAGATGCGCTGCTCGAGGCGAAACCCCGCACGGTCGCCTTCATCCATCCGCGTGCGATCAGCGCAGGCGCCTTGATCAGCCTGGCCTGCGACAACGTAATCATGACCGAGGGTGGGACCATCGGCGCCGCAACGCCCATTCAAGCGGGCCCCGGTGGGCAGGCCGATGCAGTCGGCGAGAAGATGGTGTCCTACATGCGGACCGAAATGCGCGCCACTGCAGAAGCCAACGGCAGGCGGGGCGACATCGCCGAGGCGATGGTCGACAATGAGGTGGTCATCGAGGGCATCGTCGACGCGGGCAAGCTGCTGACGCTCGATACCGACCAGGCCGTCAAGTTGGGCATCGCTGATGGCAAGGCGGCCAACCTGGACGAGCTGATGGCCATGCTCAGCCTCGAAAAGCCGGAAATCAAAACGGGCGAGCTCAACTGGGGCGAAGAAATCGCGCGCTGGCTCACCGAGCCGACGATCAGCGGTCTTCTGCTCTCGGTCGGCATGCTCGGCTTGATGGTCGCCTTCTACACGCGAACCGTCGGCGCGTTCACCGTCATCGGCTTCGTCTCGCTGGCGATGTTTTTCGGCGGCCACGCGGTCGTTCATCTGGTCGGCTGGGAAGAAGCTCTCCTCTTTCTCGTCGGCGTGGCACTGGTCGTCGTCGAAATCTTCTTCGTTCCCGGTCTGGGCGTACCAGGCGTGCTTGGGCTCGTCTTCGTCATCGCCGCGCTGGTGCTCGCCCTCATCGGCATTCCGCTCGATGTCTCGTTCGAGACGGGTGTGCTCGCGGACGCGATGACCCGCGTTTTGCTGTCCCTGCTCGGCGCATTCGTCCTCGCCCTCGTCGTCATGCGATTGTTTTCGAGAACCGCCATGGGCCGGTCGCTCGTGTTGGCAGACGCCGAGACCGGCTTCGTTTCTGCTCCGAGCGCATCGGACCTCGTCGGACAAACAGGCGAGGCGCTCACCGACCTGAGGCCGGCCGGTAAGGTGATCATCGAAGGCGTGCGCCACGAGGCAACGAGCGAACGTGCGTTCGTCGCGCGCGGCACGAAAGTGCGCGTGATCGGCAAGGAAGGCCCCGAGCTGATCGTCCGCCCCATGGAGGAGACGTGACCACAGTCGTCATCGTCGTCGTCCTAGTGATCGGTTTGATTCTGCTCTTCACCGAGGTCGCCGTGGTGCCGGGTTTTGGCGTGGCGGGCGCCCTCGGGCTCCTTGCGCTCGCCGCAGGCGCGATCGCCGCCTGGACCGAGCTCGGCCCTTTTTGGGGCGGCATGACCGGCGCGGTCTCGGTCGTTGCTGCCGGGATCATGCTCATCTGGCTGCCAAAGAGCCGGGTCGGGCGCCAAATGGTGCTCGAGCACAGCCAGGCAGAAACACTTTCGCAAGAAGACCGGACCGGACTGGTCGGCCGCCGAGGGGTCACCGTCACCCCACTCCGGCCGATCGGGCGTGTCCGCTTTGGTTCAGACGAGGTCGATGTGGTGACCGAAGGGGAATACATCGACAGCCATCAAGAAGTCGAAGTCATGACGGTGGAGGGGGCACGCGTCGTCGTGCGAACCCCCGATGCAAGCTAGGAAGGAAGTCTCATGCAGTTCGCTCCAGTCGCCCTAATTTTTCTTCTCATCATCGTCGTCTTCGTCCTCTTCGTCTGGCTGATCCCGGTCCGCTTGTGGATCGCAGCCTGGTCGAGCGGCGCACGGGTGGGCTTCGGAGAGCTCATCGGCATGCGCCTGCGCCGTGTGTCACCCGGCGCCGTCGTCAACCCTCGCATCACTTCGGTCAAAGCCGGCATCGATATGCCGACCAACACCCTAGAGTCGCACTACCTTGCCGGGGGCAACGTAGAGCGCGTGGTGAACGCGCTGATCAGCGCCGACAAAGCGGGCATTACCTTGGGCTTTCAGCAGGCCGCCGCGATCGACCTAGCGGGCCGCGATGTGCTCGAGGCGGTGCAGACCAGCGTCAATCCGAGGGTTATCACCACGCCCAAGATCACGGCCGTCGCGAAGGACGGCATTCAGCTCTTGGTGGTCACACGAATCACGGTTCGGTCCAACATCGACCGGCTAGTCGGCGGTGCGACCGAAGAGACGGTCGTCGCCCGTGTCGGCGAGGGCATCGTTTCCACGATCGGCTCTTCGCTCAACTACGCCGAGGTCTTGGAGAACCCGGACACAATCTCCAAGAACGTGCTTGCTCGCGGCTTGGACAGCGGCACGGCCTTCAACATCTTGTCGATCGACATCGCCGACGTCGATGTCGGCACCAACATCGGCGCCAAGCTGATGACTGAACAGGCCGAGGCCGACAAGCAGGTCGCACAGGCTCGCGCCGAGGGGCGTCGGGCGCTCGCGGTAGCGGCCGAGCAGGAAATGCGTGCGAAGGTCGAAGAAATGCGCGCGCACCTGGTCGAGGCCGAAGCGAAGATCCCCGCGGCCATGGCCGACGCGCTGAAGGAAGGCAACCTCGGCGTGATGGACTACTACAACCTCCGCAACGTCGCCGCCGACACCGACATGCGGGATGCGATCAGCAAAGCCACCGGCGAAACGGACGAGGATGGCAAAGCATAAGGCCTTGCCTTTGCGCCGTGTGATCGCCGAGCCGCGTAGATTCGTCGCGCGGCTGTTGCTGGCAGACCTGATCGCGAAGCGCGGCGAGGGCCCGCTCGAGCGGAAGCGGCTCATCTACGGGCGGCGAAAGCGCTGAGAGCCGATGCAGGAGCTGCTCAAGGAATACTTCGGCGAGATCGCGCTCCTGATCTACATCCTGTACCCTCTGATCAAGCGCCTGTGGAACCGGCTCAACAAGAAGGGCGACGCTGCGCCCAAGCCTGAGAAAGGAGCGCGCGAGGCGCGCGCGCCGAAACGGGCCCAGCGTCCGCCTCCACGCGAGCCTCCCCCTGCGCCACTCCCGCCTGCCGTGCCCCAGCGCTCGCCCGAGGCCGACTTTCTGGAGGCTGCTCGGAGCCAAGCCCAAACGCTCAAACAAGAAGCGACCCGCTTGCTCGGACGCGCCGAGATGGACCCGCGCCTGCAGCGGCTGGTGCCCTCCTTGCGAGACGATCTCCTCGGCAGAGTAGACGCGATCGAGCGCTCACTCGGCGGCAGGCCGACGATGTCGACGATCGCGGACGATACGACCGTCCTTCGCGGGCTCGCTCTGCTTCTGCGTTACCTACAGACCATGGCAAGGCAGCGGAGCTACGGCGGCTCTACGTTTCAAGCCGACGCCGACAAAATGGCAGACGCCTGCTACGCACCGCTGCTCGAGCTTGCGCGCGTGCAGGGCCTGGAGCTGAGGTCGAGTCAGCCGATCACGGTGACGGGCGACTGGGATCTTTCGATCGTTCCGCGCTTCGCCTCGACCCGGGTCGCCCCGCTTCGTTTGCCGGTAGGCTTCGAAAACAGCCTTTGGCGCTGGCCGGCGATCGCGCACGAAGTGGCCCACGACTTCTACTACAGCCTCGACGGCCTCGAGCAGAGCTTGCACCAGCGAACCGGCCTTCCAACAGAAGTGGAGATGCCCGAGTCTTCGGCGGAGCTCGAAGGCGCTTGGCTCCGGGGGCTCTTCGGGGCCTGGCTCCCAGAAATCTTCGCCGACGTGTTCGGTACCGTCAGCCTCGGCCCCGCCTACGTGGAATCGATGGCTCGCACGTTCCGAAACCCAGACTCGCCCCAGCACACCGCGGTGATTTTGCAGGACGGCCGACTGATGGACGAGCACCCCCCCGCCCGCCTGCGTTTTTTCATGGCGACTCGCGTCCTGCATCACCTGGGGCGTCACAACGAGGCAAACGACCTTTGGGAGCGCTGGGAAAGCGACCACTCCGGGGTGCGCCTCTACTACTTGCCGCTAGGCGGGCAATGGGTCGGCCTTGCAGACGAGACGCTGCATTCGATTGCGAGCTCCCTCATCGACGTGCTCGTCCAACGCGCCTGGCCGGAGCTCGAAGGCTTTCAACTGCTCAACATCCCCGGTTTCGCTTACCTGCACGGCGAGCACGCGGAAGTACGGCGACTCATGCGCAGCCTTGCGCGCGGTGAGACGGTGAACGGGGACGTGCGCTGGATCATGGCCGCAGCCGTGCTCGCCGCAGCGGCACAGCCGTCACTTCACAACTCGATCTTGGACGCGGCGAGGCGATCGATCGTCGGGATTGGGGAAGAGCGGAAGATGGTCGGGGAAACGAAACGCCCGAGCGAACCGCAGTCGATCGCTGCCCAGCTGGTTACATCGTTGAGACAGCCGCGCGCTCTCGAAGAGGCCATCGCGCTAGGGGCGGCGCTGACGCCTTACAGACCGCCTCGCTGGCGCCGCGGATAACGGGGCGCGAAAAAAAGGCGCGACGCAGTACCAACGGTCAACCGTACGATCGAAGAACGGCTCGCGACGGGCGTGCTCGCGA
>SHLP01000145.1 GCA_004283055.1 Deltaproteobacteria bacterium | reverse complement strand
CGCCTTGCCGGCGCTTCGCGCCGGGCTTCGCCCTGCGGGCTCGCGCGTCCGCCTGCCGTTGGGAGGCCGGGTGAGCCCCGTCTCCGCGCCCCGATCGGGTCTACTTCTTCTGCCCCGAGAACTGGTCGTCCTTGCTCTTGAACAGGACGTTGAAGGTGGTGAGGGAGCCGTAGCATCCGGTGATGTACTGCTGGAGCTGGATCTTTTCTTCGTCGCTCAGTTTCTTGTTGCCATTGATCTTCTGCTCGAGGACGCGGAGCTTGTCCCGGACCATGACGATCTTCTTGAAGAAGACGTCGAGCGGTAGGCGTTTTTCCTGGGTTCCCTCTTTTCCAGGGACGAGCACCATCTCACCATCGTTCCAGCGGTCCCCCAGCTCCACTTCGCGGACGCCAAGCTCGTCGAGGAGGACTTCACGCAGCACTTGTCGAAAAGCATCTTGATCCATGTCGATTCCAATCTCCGAGGGAATAGCCGGCCGGGGTTTTGGCGCCGGCTCATCGCGATACCGCCTCGGCGCACCCGCCGCAGGCTTTCGTTTGAGGGCCTGTTCCCAAGGGGTTTCTTTGGACTTGTGGCTCGAACAGGTCGCCGTGTCCTTGAGCGGCCACCGACCCTGTCCCAGGCGGCAATCGCCTACCCAAGACCCGTCGGTCTCTTCGCGTTTGCGAATGTACCAGCCGCAGGTTCCGCACCGGCCTGACAGGTCTCGCTCCATTGAACGCCGAGGGTAGGGCAGCCGCGGGATGAGCGCCACCCCGGGGAGTCGATGCGGCGCATCGAGCGCTGAGCTTCGATGCCCGTGTTGGCGCCGGTGCTACACTCGGCTGTGCTTTACTTTGCGTACGGGTCGAATCTCGATTCGGAGAACTGGAACCTCTGGTGTGCAAACAAGGGCTTTGACGCAGCGTCCATCGAGCCGCTCGGGCCGGCCTGGCTGCCCGACTACGAGCTCGTCTTCCACTACCAGTCGCGCCTTCGAAAAGGTGGGGCGCTCGACGTTCGCCCACGTCTCGGCAACGTGATCCCAGGCGCGCTCTTTCGGGTTCACGATTGGGAAGGGCTCGACGCGAAGGAAGGCGTAGCCGGCGGCTACTACCGTCGTCTCTCGGTCACGGCCTTGACCGACGACGGGCATGCTCATCGAGCAACCACCTACCGGGTGTGCGAGGCACGCCACGGCTCTTTCGTGCCTCCTTCGCCGGCCTACCGCGAGATCGTCATGCGCGGCCTCGCGCGTTTCGGGCACCGCCACGACGCCTTTCTCGAGGCTGCCGCCGGTGCCGCGGCCTCGGAAAGCCCTCGCGCGATCTTCGCCTACGGCACTTTGATGCGCGGCGAACGCAATCACGAGCTCTTGTCTTGCAGAGTCCTCAACGCGCACGGCCCCGCCCGAGTCGGAGATGCGGCCCTGCTACAAATCGACTGGTATCCCGGGCTCGTTCTCCACCAGGGCGGAACGGTTCACGGCGAGCTCTACGAGCTGGCCGACGTCGCCTCCGCGCTCCGAGAGCTCGACTCTTACGAGGACTTCATGGGCTACGAGAGCGCGACCTCGCTCTATCGACGCTCCCTGATTACCGCAGTGACTTCGAGCGGCACCACCCTCGCTTGGACGTACATCTTTCTGGGTGATCCAGCCGCGTTTCCCCTGATTCCAACGGGACGCTGGTCAGGTGCTTGACGCTTCGTCGGGCGGACGTAAACTAAAGTTCGAATGAAGACCCACTGCGACATCCGCTACTTTTTTTGGTTCACCGACTGAGGTGGCCTGCGCGCATTGTCGCTCAAAGGCCGCCTCTCAGGGCGGCCTTCTTGGTTTAAGAATCTGAGGCCGTCATGGGAGGAGCCGGGAGCCCGACCGATGGCACGAACAGACAAAAACCAAGCACAAGACCTACACTCTCAGCTTCGGACCCGAGCGCTCCGAAAGGCGACCGTCATTCATGACGGCTCCGCTTTCCAGCTCGCAGCCGACCTGCGAGCCTACGGTTTTGATGTGGCCGAGGGGCCCCTGCTCGCGTCCTCGGAGACGCACGGTGACCTCGGCAGCCTCGCGGTGATCTCGACCCGTGCGGGTGCCACTCGAAGCGAGCGCATGCAAACCTGGACGCGCCAGCTTTGCTGGAACGGGTCTACGCTGCTGGCGGTGGGCGCGGCGACCGGTCCCGTCGCCGAGTTCTTTGGGACCCGGCGCACCGCGCCGTCTGACGAGCGGGTGAGCGGCCGTTTGGCCGATGTTCGCCGTGCCGACGAAGGCCTGTTCGCCGGCTTGCCAGAAAAATTTCGCCTCGCGCTCCCATCCGCAGACGGATTCCGGGCGTCCGAGCTGAGCGCCGAGTTCCGAACGACCGCCGAGACCCAGGACGGCGAGCTCATCGGCGCTTCACACGTTTTCCGACCGGTGCACTTGCTGCACGCCGGAGCGATGGAAAGCGCAGAGGTCCGCTCGGTGGTTCTGAAGAACTTGCTCAGGTTGGTTCGGGAAAGCGGCGGCCGGGCGTACTAAGGCAGACTCGATCGAGCCGCGACTCACGTACGAGTGTGCTACCAAGCCCGCATGGCCGAAGCGCTGATTCTCACGGAGCTCGACCCCGACGGCGTTCTCACCGTCACGATGAATCGTCCGGAACGACGAAACGCGTTCAACTCCGAGGCGTTCCTCGCGCTTCGGGATGCGTTCGCGACGGCCAATGCAGACCCCCGGGTTGCCGTCGTCTTGCTCACGGGGGCCGGCGACGATTTCAGCTCGGGTCTCGATCTCTCGGCGATTGAAATGAATCGGGATGACGAGCCGCCGTTCGAGTTGCTGATGGACGCCATCTGCGCGTTTGACAAGCCGCTAGTCTGCGCGGCCAAGGGCTGTGCGATCGGGTTCGGGGCGACCGTGCTTTTTCATGCCGATGTCGTCTATCTGGGGCAGAGCGCGAAGCTTCGATTTCCGTTCGTGAGCCTTGGGCTCGTCACCGAGGCGGCGGCTGCGTATTTGGGCCCGGTCACGATTGGCCATAAACAGGCTGCCGAGCTGCTCTTCACGGCGGAGTTCTTCGGCGCGGAAAAGGCGCTCCAATACGGGATGGCCACGCAAGTGTTCGATGATGACACGCTCATCCCGAAGGCACTCCACAAAGCGCGGCAGATGGCTCAATGGCCGATCGACTCGCTGGTGGCGGTCAAACGGATCATGAAGGCGATGCACGGCGAAAAGGTCGCACTTGCGCGGAAGCTCGAAATGAAAGGGTTTGCCGAGCTCATGGGCTCCAAGGCCAACATGGAAGCGTTCACCGCTTTCATGGAGAGGCGTCCGCCCGATTTCAAACAGTTTCGGAAGTAGCCAGTCGTTTGCCTGCATGAAGGGCGATCAGGAGCAGGATGGCGATCAGGCCCAGGAGCATTCCGCTCCACAGGGTGAATTGCCCGTAAAGGCTCGGAAGGAGCCAGCCAAACCACTGGAGCGAGCAGAAGCCGAGGACAGCCGCGGCGACCATCGACCAGTGTTTGCCCTGCGCCGGCCCAGCCGCCGGGGCGAGCAGCAGCGGCCAGATGAAAAGGATGTGTAAGTAGTAGTTCGCCGGATAGAAATAGATTGGGATCATCAAGGTCCCGATCACCGCTGCGTCCGCGAGCCTCAGTCGCCTGCACGCTGCGATACCGAGCAAGGTGTACAGCAGCATGCTGGCCATCGAGATCCAGCGTCGATCTTTCATCGTCTGTGCGGTAAGCGGTCCCCATTGCTCCGGGTCTTCGCCGCGTGCACGGAGGCTGCTCCAGAGGTTGTCGGGCTCGTAGCTAACAGAGGCGATGAGCCCGATGTGATTGACGTTGGGCTTGTTGGCGTGCATCGCGATTTTCTGAGACCAGGCGCCCCAGGAATTCTCGAGGCCGAACCGGCCGGCCGACAAGCCTCCCAAAACTACCACCACGACGAAAACCCCTGCGCCGACCTTTGCCAGTGGAAGCAGCTCGGAAAACGGGCGAGCATCGTTCGAGCCGTCGCGACGTTTCCGAACGGCGGCGAACAGTCTCCAAGCGATCGGTGCGGCTAAGAAAACCAACGCCAGCACGGGGAACGCTCGAATCATGGCGCCCCAACCCAGGAGCAGCCCGCCGACGAACCAGCGACCTGACGCTAGCGCGCAAACGCCCAGCCCAAGCAAGACCATCCAGTCGTTTCGGAGAGTAGAGCCCCCCCAGTTGCTCCCGAACTGATAGAACGTGGTCGCGCCATAGGCGACTAGGCAGGCGAGCGCCGCCCGCAGCCCGAAGGTCCGCCACGCGACGATGAAGAAGAGAAGCAGCAGCAGAGGGTCGAGCAGCGCCGCCCACAGCAACGTGGATTCGCTCGCCGTCGCCGAGCCATACACCGCATAGGCGACGAGCAACCAGGCCGGGGTCGCATTGCCACCGTGGTCGCGCAGGCTGTTCAAGTAGCTCTGCGGTCCCATCGTTTCCCAGAAATAGGACATGTCCTGTTTGAGCTCGCTCCAGCGCTCCGGGGAGAACCGTTCCTTCACCGAGTGGATCTCCTCGGAGAGGTGCGAAATGCTCCGCATCTCGTAGTCGCGCAGGTCTCGAATCGGGGTGTCTGCAATCGAATCGAGCGAGCCGTCGAGCCGGTCGTCCGCGTACGCTTTCGCGCTTGCCAGATACACGCCGTCGTAGCCGAGCTCGTCGAAGTATTTCACGAACGGGAAATAGACGCGCATGTCCCAGGTGTGGACGTAGCTCGGCTGCCTTCCCTCGAAGTCGAAGAACTGCGGACGGCCGAAATTGTAAAACGTTGCGATCGACATGAGCGCCATGGCGGCGAGGAGACCCGTGAGCACCCTTTCGCGCGCGTGCTCCGGGCGCAGGCCGAGCCGGAGGACGACCGCGCAAGCGACCGCTGCGCAGATGCCGCGGGACACGTCGATCACGCTCGTCTCGACCGGCCAGCTAAGGCGAATGAAATAGAGGGCAGCCCCCGCACTCACGAGGGTCGCTGCCCAAAGCAGTCGCGACATCAGGATTCGGGCGTCGCGACGGTGGACGAGCACCGTCGTGATCGCGATTAGCGCAAATAAGAGGAGGGCAAGACGTGCCCAGATCGCCGAGGCAAGCTCCAACCGGACCCGGACTTTGGGTGGCCATGCCGAGGGCGTTGCCGAGAAGAGTTGAAGCTCGCTCGCGCTCACACTGGCGTCGCCGCCAATCGCACTGATCTTAACAAACCGCGCGTGTCCGCCGAGGCCGCTCGTCCACCGAGCGCGGAGGCCTTGCGGGTCGACCGCCGGCGCAGTCCACAGAGTCGTGAAGCGGGCGCCGTCTTCCGACGTTTCGACAATGAACGCGTCGTTGTTGTCCCCCTGAAGATAGGCGGCGTCGATCGCGGTCACCTTGCCGAGGTCGAAGATCGCGTACGCGCTGTCGCCGCGGAAGATGGCAGCGGTCTCCGAGTTCCAGGCGCTGCCCTCGAACGCGCGCTCCCCGTCGATCAGTCGGCCGACTTGGACGACACGGTGCGCCTCCGCCGGAATGCCGAGGCGAATCTGTTCGGGTGGCGCCGCTCGGGAGCAGCCCATCGTCGCGACCCAGAGCAAACCCGCGACGCCCATCGTGATTTGCTTCATCGAGGCCGAATCCGTAGCAGGCCGTGGTCGCGCCGAGAAGCCCGTCCTCGTCCCGGCGGCTGACACAAAATGACAATTGGCATGGAGCTGACATCCTCATTTGAATAATCCTTTTTCAACGGAATGGCGCCGAGGATTGTGCCGACGGCGTTCCCCTGTCCTTGCAGCACCTTACGTGCACAAAAGACCCTCGATGGGAACCGAAACGCTGCGAATGTTGTTCGAAGTGCAGGTGCGTTCGTGCACTCGCCGTGTTTGACGCGCCCCGACATAGCCGCTAACTCCGACGCCTGAAGCGGGGAATGTGGGTGATCGTGGTGCACCCCGCGTTATCAACGGAGAGAATCACTATGACCAAAAACATTTTTCGATTGAGCCTGGTCCTCGCGCTGTGCGGGGCCATGACGGCTTGCAAGAAGGCCGAAGAAGCGGCCGACAAGGCTGCGGAAGCAGCGGATCACGCCGCGCACGCTGCGGGCGAGGCTGCAGAAGCAGCCGGCGAGGCTGCGGAAGCCGCGGGCGAAGCAGCCGGCGAGGCTGCGGAAGCAGCCAAGGAAGCAGCCGGTGACGCCGCGGAGGCAGCCAAGGCAGCGGGCGAGAAGGCCGTTGAAGGCGCCAAGGGTGCGGCCGCGGATGCCGCTGACGCCGCCGAGGGTGCGGCCGCGGACGCGAAGGAAGCCGCCGCTGGTGCTGCCGACGACGCCGAAGCCGCTGCAGCGGACGTCAAGAAGGACGCCGAGGGCGCTGCAGGCGACGCGAAGAAGAAGATGGGCTACTAGGCCCCCAGCTTTTCAGACTCTTCAGCAAGGAAGCCGGCTCCATCGAGCCGGCTTTTTTCATGGGGTGCGTCGGCTTGCATCGAACGCATGGCTAACTAGAACGTGTTTCACTTCGGCTTGGGCCGAAAAGCATGAGGCTATGTATTTCGACTACACCCCCGAGCAAAAGGCGCTGCGCGACGAGCTCCGCGCCTACTTCGACCAGCTGATCGGCGACGAGCTCTTAGCTGAGCTCGATCGCGCGGAAGGCGGCGGCCCCCTTTATCACCAAGCGATGCAGCAGCTCGGGGCCGATGGCTGGCTGGGCATTGGTTGGCCCAAAGAGCATGGCGGCCAGGGCCGCGGCCCGATTGAGCAATTCATATTCTTCGATGAGGTGCAGCGTGCAGGCTTTCCGATTCCCATCCTCACACTGAACACGGTAGGGCCGACCCTCCTCAAATTCGGTACGGAGAAGCAGAAGGCCACGTACCCGCCGAAGATCCTCGAGGGAAAGTGTCACTTCTCGATAGGATACACCGAGCCTGCCTCCGGCACCGACCTCGCTTCGCTTCAGACGAGCGCCGTGCGGGACGGCGATGAGTACGTGATCAACGGCCAGAAGATCTGGACGAGCCTCGCCGATCACGCCGATTACATGTGGCTCGCTTGCCGGACCGACCCCGATGCACCGCCCCACAAGGGGATTTCGATCATCATCGTACCCGCAGACGCCGAGGGCGTTCAGATCACGCCGATGCATGCGCTCGGCGAGAACAACGTGCACGCGGTTTACTACGACAACGTGCGGGTTCCGGTCGAAAACATCGTTGGCGGCGAAAACGAGGGCTGGCACCTGATCACGACGCAGCTCAACCACGAGCGCGTGGCCCTTTGTTCGGTGGGTCCGCTCGAAAAAATATGTACCGAGACAATCGCGTGGGCGAAGAAAACACCGAATGGCGACGGCGGCGTGGTGATCGACTTGCCCTGGGTGAAGAGCAATCTAGCGCGCGTCTACGCCCAGCTCGAAGTGCTCAAGCTGCTCAATTGGCAGCAGGCCTGGGGGATCGCCAAAGATGCGCTTTCGCCTGCCGATGCCTCCGCCATCAAGGTCTTTGGCTCGGAGTTCTACGTAGAGGGATCGCGTCTGCTGATGGAGGTTCACGGGGCGGCCGGTGTGCTTCACCACAGCTCCGAGGGCGCGCTCCTGCGAGGACGGCTGGAGAAGTACTACCGGATGTCATTGGTGCTCACTTTCGGGGGCGGCACCAACGAGATTCAACGAGACATCATTTGCCAGGCAGGTCTTCGCATGCCCCGCCTCGGACGTCGCTGACGAGGACCGCGATGGACTTCTCTTTCACAGACGATCAAAACAGCATTCGAGACCTCGTCAAGCAGGTGCTCCGCGACATCGTCACCGACGAGTCGCTCAAGGCGCTCGCCAAGGAGGGGCGCTGGTTTCACGAGCGCGCGTGGCGGCAGCTCGCCGAATCGGAAATGCTGGGGCTCGCCATTCCGGAAGATCACGGGGGAGCCGGGATGGGCATCACCGAGCTCTGTCTATTGCTCCAGCAGGTCGGGCGCACGGTGGCGCCGATTCCTGCGATTGAAACACTCGTGTCCTCGGCGCTTCCGTTGGCGGAGTTTGGGACAGCGGAGCAAAAGGACCGTTTCCTCGGCGGCATTGCGCAGGGACGCACCATACTCACAGCGGCGCTGGTCGACACGGGGAGCCGCAATCCGCTCAACCCTTCTGCCGTTGCCGAGCCCAATGGGGCGGACTGGCGTCTTCGGGGGCGCTTCAGCAATGTCGCGTACGCGGATCGTGCCGAGAGGATCCTCGTGCCCGCACGCTCGGATAGCGGTTCGATCGTCGTGTGCTTGGTCGACCCCAAGGCGGAGGGCGTGCGCCTCGGCGAGCAGCGGGGAACCAACGGCCAGCCGCTCTGGTTGCTCGAGCTCCAGAGCGCGCCCGTGGCCGCGGCGGACGTGCTCGGTGGCGCAGAGCACGGAGAGCAGGTTCTTCGGTATCTCGTCGATCGCACCGACCTCGCGATTTGCGCCGTTGAATACGGCATTGCGGAGCAGGCCCTCTTCATGACCGCGACCTATTCGGGTGAACGCAAGCAGTTCCGCGTTCCCATCGGCACCTTTCAAGGCGTGACCCAGCGGGTGGGCGATGCCTACATCGATGTCCAAGCGATGCGTTCGTCGATGTGGCAGGCCTGCTGGCGTCTCGACGAAGGTCTCGACGCCGCCAAGGAGCTCGCGGTCGCCAAATTCTTCGCTTCGGAGGCAGGCGCCCGGGTCGTGGCGGCCGCCCAGCATGTACACGGAGGGATGGGCTTTGACCGGGACTACCCTCTCTACCGGTACTTCATGACGTCAAAGCATTTGGAATTCTTGCTCGGCGGCACAAGCGAGAGCCTGGCAAGGCTGGGCGAGCTCATTAGCGCTTGAACGGCGATGTTGTTTTGCTGGCGGGGCGGGCTGTTTAAAAGTCCCTGCCTGGAAACCACCGGTTGGTGAGACCGGGGAACCAGGCAGGGGGGTTGAAATGAAGGAGAGGTTGTACCTGTCGTATGGCCGTTCGCCCGGTGTGTTACGGTTCCGTCGATGGCCGTCAGCACATTTTTTCGAGCAGAAGCACTAAGCACCGATCCCAAGAGAAATTTCATACGAGACGTTTGGAATCGATTGGTCCGAGTCCCCGGCGGCAAGCGCTTGTACAGCCGACTGATCGGACAAATGGCCCCGTACACCAGCTCCATGTCGGCGCTGGTTCAAGAGCTCAGCGATGGGTACTCGCGGGTCACTCTTTCCGATCGCCGCGCGGTCAGAAATCACCTTTCGTGCATTCACGCGGTGGCGCTCGCGAATCTCGTCGAGCTCACCGGAAACCTCGCCCTCGGGTACTCGCTCCCCAACGACGCTCGCTTCATCGTGGCCGGCATGAGCCTCGACTACATCAAGAAGGCCCGCGGAACGATCACCGGCGAGTGCCACACGCCACCCATCGAATCGAGCGCCAGGCAGGAATACGAAGTCAACGTCACCCTTCGGGACGAGGGTGGGGACGTCGTAGTGCAGGGGGTCCTGCGGACGCTGGTGGGGCCGAAGGCGGGGTAGCAAGGGCAGCGCCAGCGGCAGCGGCAGCGGCAGCGGCAGCGGCAGCGGCAGCGCCAGCGGCAGTGTCAGCGTCCGTGCCAGTGCCAGTGCCAGTGCCAGTGCCAGCGCC
>SHLP01000032.1 GCA_004283055.1 Deltaproteobacteria bacterium | reverse complement strand
TCGCGAGCTTGTCACCGGCGGCATCACCAACTGGGGCGGCAGTAAGGACAGGAAATCCACAGACAACTCTGTCCCGTTGAAGTTCAAGAAGATTAGCGACGGTTGTTACAAGGTCACGCCCGCAGTCACCCTGCCCAAGGGAGAGTATGGCTTCAGCCTCGCCTCGGTCGGAATGGGGACCTCGGCCGACGTGAAGGGGACCAACGCCGGCTTCGGTTCCAGCGTCGACGGGCAGACCTGGTTCGGCTTCTCGATCAAGTGACCCGAACGCTCAATTCCTCCTCGAGCGAGCGCGATCAGGTCCCGCAGAAGGTCTCCCGTACAACCTGCTCGGGTCGCGGGGGCGCGGCGTAGCGCGCGCGGGTCGGCTGGTCTTCGTAGGGGTATGCAAGGACTTCGACGAGCTCTTCGAATGGCTCGAAATCTCCCCGCTCGACTGCCGCCTCGATCGCTTCTTCGACGCCGTGGTTGCGCGGGATGAAGGCCGGATTGACCGAGCGCATATCGCTTCGAATTTCTGCGGGCGTTCGGCTCTCAGCGCGAATTCGCTCGCGCCAACGCACGAGCCACTCGTCGAAGGCCGCAGGGTCCTCGAAAAGGCCGCGCACCGATGCATCGTCTTTCGAGGTCGAATCGACCAGGGCCCCGAGGCGGCGAAAGGTGAGCGTGAAGTCGGCTCGATTCTCGGCCATCCGCTGGAGCAAGTCCTGAGCAAGCTTCAGGTCGCCGTCCTGCGCCGATGCGAGGCCGAGCTTTCGCAGCAAGCCGGGCTGGTAGTGCTGCGCGAACCGGGTCGAAAAAGATTGGATCAGCTCCGTGGCCAGCTCCACCGCGGCGTGCTGGTCATCTGCGATGAGCGGCAGCAGCGCATTGGCAAGGCCGGCGAGGTTCCATTGCGCGATCGACGGCTGATTGCCGTAAGCGTATCGCCCCCGACGATCGATCGAGCTGTAAACGGTGTCGGGATGATAGCTATCCATGAAGGCGCAGGGGCCGTAGTCGATGGTCTCGCCCGCGATCGACATATTGTCGGTGTTCATGACTCCGTGGATGAAACCGACCAACTGCCAGCGCGCGATCAGCGCGGCCTGCCGCTCCATCACGGCGCCGAGCAATGCGAGGACCGGGTTGTCCGACTCGGCGGCCTCCGGGTAATGCCGGGCGATGACGTGATCGGCCAGCACGCGCACGCCTTCTTCATCGCGCCTTCCCGCAAAGAACTGGAACGTGCCCACCCTGATGTGGCTCTGCGCGACCCGCGTTAGAACGGCGCCCGGCAGGTACGTCTCGCGCCGGATGCGTTCGCCGGTCGCGACGGCCGCCAGCGAACGGGTGCTGGGGATGCCCAGGGCCGCCATCGCCTCGCTGATGATGTACTCCCGCAGCACCGGGCCAAGCGCGGCCCGCCCGTCTCCGCTGCGAGAAAAGGGGGTGCGACCTGAGCCTTTGAGTTGAACGTCGCGGCGCACGCCGTCCCGGCCGATGAGCTCCCCGAGAAGAATGGCCCGCCCATCCCCGAGCTGCGGCACCCAGCTCCCAAACTGAAAGCCCGCATACGCCATGGCCAAGGGTTCGGCGCCTGCTGGTACTTGGTTCCCAGCGAGCACCGCGATCCCTGCAGGCGTCGTCAGTCGCTCCGGGCTCAGCCCAAGCTCGTGGGCAAGGCGCTCGTTCAGCCGGATAAGGCTCGGTTCGGCAACCGGCGTCGGGGGCAGCCGCGCAAAGAAACGCTCGGGCAGGCGTGCGTAGCTATTGTCGAACGGGAACATCGCGTCGTCGGTCGTTGCTTGCTCCATGAGCGGCGGCGCTGACTGTAGCAGCTAGGTGGAGCTCGCCGCACCGCGTGCTTTTGGTGAAGCCCGCCCCCGTGCTAGCGTGCGCGCTCGCTGGAGGTGCTCGATTGAAACGCGAAATTAGGGTTGGAATCTGCGGATGCGGCGTAATCGGTGAAGGCCTGGTCAAGGTATTGCTCGAGCACGCCGACGTCATCGAGGCTCGCGCAGGGGCGCCCGTCCGGCTTGTCGCAGTGGCGGATAAAGACCCGGCCCGACTGGATATCGTTCGGGCGCTGGATCCGAACGTCGCCTTGCTCGACGACGCGTTCGAGCTCGCCAAGCAGGACGACGTCGATGTCGTCGTGGAGCTCATCGGTGGCGTCGACGTTGCCGAGCGCCTCGTGCGCGCTGCCCTGGAGGCAAACAAGCACGTCGTCACCGCGAACAAGGCCCTGCTGGCCGAGCGCGGCGCGGCCCTGTTCGACCTTGCGGCGGCCAATGGCTGCGATTTGTATTTCGAAGCCGCGGTGGCCGGCGCCATCCCCGTGATCCGAGTGATTCGCGAGTCGCTCGCCTCTGATCACATTCGGTCCGTCCGGGGCATCATCAACGGAACCAGCAACTACATCCTGTCCAGCATGGCCAACGAAGGCGCAGCGTTTGCCGACGCGCTCAAAGCCGCGCAGGAGGCAGGGTTTGCCGAAGCGGACCCGACGCTC
This sequence comes from Deltaproteobacteria bacterium, assembly GCA_004283055.1. Taxonomy (GTDB): domain Bacteria; phylum Myxococcota_A; class Polyangia; order Polyangiales; family Houyiibacteriaceae; genus SG8-38. Next base: position 27,514 of record SHLP01000032.1, on the reverse strand, counting down.
GACATCACCGGCGGCGATGCCGGTCACAAGCTGGCGCTCATTGCCGGCCTCGCCTTCGGCGCCCGCGTCCTGCCGAGCGAAATCATGACCGAGGGCATCGAAGAGGTCGATCCGCGAGACATCCAGTACGCGCGAAACTTCGGCTATGTGATTCGGCCGCTTGCCGTCGCAGAGCGTCTCGAAAGCGGTGCGCTCGATTTGCGCGTCCATCCCGCGCTGGTCCCGAAGAGCGACCCACTTGCGCACGTCGACGGCGCGCTCAACGCCGTGGCGATCCAGGGCAAGATGGTCGGCCCAAGCTTCCTCTCTGGCCTCGGCGCCGGCGCGGGCCCTACGGCGACCAGCGTCGCGGGCGACATCATCGACATTGCGAAAAACGCGCTGGCCGGCGCGCCCGTACGGCGATGGCATCTGCCGTCCGAAGGCGAGCAGAAGCTTCAAGCAAGCGGCCAGCTCTCCTCACGCTACTACCTTCGGTTCTCGGTGAGGGACGAATCGGGTGTCCTTGCGGCGCTCTCCGGCAAGCTGGGCGACTCGGGTATTTCCATCGAAGTGATGGTTCAGGACACGGACGCGGGGGACGAAGGCACCGCGACGATCGCCATTTTGACCCACCATGCGCGCGAGGGCGAAATCCGCGCCTCCCTCGACGCGATCGACGAAACGCACCTCACCACTGCCCCGACTCACCTCATCCGCATCGTCGAGTAAGCCGCCGACGAGCGGTGGTGGGATGCAGGGTCACGCAGCCGCGGCGTGGCGCCGAGCCGCCTCGGCGTCGACGTGCGCGCACGCCGCGAGTAACTGGGGTACGAAATTCGAATTGCGGGCAGCGCACGCAAAATGGTCGCCGTGGACCTCGAACGATTTGGCGCCGGGAATCGCGGCAGCCAGCGCGTGTTGGCGTCCGGTGGGTACGATCTCGTCTCGCGTCGTGATGACGACCGCGGTCGGCACAGTGATGTTCGACGCCCAGTCGCGCGACGAGAAGCGAAGGACGGCGCGCGTCGCCTGGGCTAGCGCGGCGGGATCGCTGCCCGACATCTCTCGGCGGACGAAGTCCTTGCCTTCTTTGCCTGGCACGGTCTTGAGCATGCTTTCGATAATCTGCTCGCGAATCAAGTTGGGCGCCAAACGGGCGCCAACCACGGCGCCGGGCAAGATCGCACGCGTCAGGATCGGAAACTGCTGCGGCGTGAAGTACCTCGAGGTCGCGCAGAGCACCAAGCCACGCACTCGGCGGGGGTGCCGATTCCAACAGAGCTTGGCGATGGGGCCTCCCATCGAGTAGCCCACGGCGATGAACCGATCGATCCCAAGCTGGTCGGTGACGGCGACCGCATCGTCGGCACAATCCCTCAGTCGAAACCGGCGCGTGGGAATGCCCCGGCCGTGGCCCCGGTGATCCACCGCCAGCACGCGGTACCGCTGCTCGAGCTCGGGAAATGCAGAAAACCAGTTGAGCCCGCCCGTCGCGCCGAGGCCGTGGAGCAAGACGAGGGTCGGCGCTCCTTTGGGCCCTTTGTGCTCGAGCACGCGAATCCGGCCCCGGCCCTTCAAGTCCAAAAAGCGCTCTTCACCGAGCGGCCTTCGCTCGACCGAATCCACCGCGGAACGATTTCGGAGCGCGTCTGCCATTGCCTAAAGGTCTGTGCCATGCTTCGCATCGGCGCAAGCCGGCAGCGATGCGTACTCCAGGCGAATTTTTTGCGGCATTCGAGGAAGCTGCGCGGGTCGATCCCGAGGCCGCGACCCAGCCCAACGCGGTCTTCAAGTTCGTTCTCTCGGGCGAGAACGGCGGCACCTGGGTTCTCAATTTAAAACGCGGCGCATCTTCCCCGTTCGTCAGCACGGGCGACGGCCCGAGCGAGGATGCATCGATTCACGTCACATCCGACGACTGGGTTGCGCTGACCACGGGTGAAATGAACCCGATGCGTGCCTTCATGTCCGGCAAGGTCCGTGTCGATGGTGATCTCAAGCTGGCGGTGAACCTCCCGAACGTCGTCAACATGGTCGAGGGCTACGGCATCGGAACGCGCGGGCCGATCTCAGCCGCCGCCGCCCGGGTGCGCGGCGCGCTGTCCGCGATCAGACGGAAGCGCCCGGCGATCGATCCGACGCCGCCGATTATCTCGGGAGCCCTGCCGTGGGTTGGCGCAGGCCGCGAGCTGGTTCGAGATCCGACCCAGTTCTTCACCGACTGCCGCGAGCGTCACGGCGATACGTTTGTCGTCGACGCGTTTGGCTATCGCTTGCTGTGCCTGTTCTCGCCTTTGGGTGTCCGAAACCTGTGGCGCTTGCCTGAACAAGACGCCAGCAAAGCGCTCGCAGACCTCACGCTGCTGAGCCACAAACTGCCCATCGAGCTCTTCGAAGGCCGCCGCACGCTGCCACACGATCTGTTCGCCCGCGATGACGTCGAAGCGTACCTCGATCATCTCTACCGGGCAGTCGACGTCGAGCTTTCTGCCCTGGGTGAGTCAGGGTCGCTCGAGCTCTTTGCCTTCACCAAGCGCCTCGCGCATCGAATGGGCCTCGCAAGCTGGGGTGGCATGGGCGGAGCGTCCGACGAGCAGCTCGCCGCGCTCTCCGCTCACTTCGAACAGCTGGACGCGTCCGAATCCTTCGTACACCCACACAGGGCCCTGATAGCGGCCGCGACGAGAAAGCGTCGAGAGCGCAGAGCCATGCGCGCAATCGAGGCGGTCTTTGCCGAAATGCTCCAGGAGCGTCGGGGCAGCGCCAGCGTAGACGAACGCGATCTCTTCTCGCGCATCTGTGCGTCCTGGGACGACGTGCCGAGCCCCGCCCGCGAGATCGGCATTGCCCGCGATGTAATCGTCGTTCAGATGGGGTCGCAGTCGAACCTGTTCGCGGCGATGGCATGGACCGTAATTTTCGCCCTTCGACATCCCAGCATCATCGAACAGATCCTCTCCGAAGGCGATGGCGTCCTCGATGCCTTCAGCCACGAGTCCATCCGAATGAGCCAGCGGTCGATCGTCTTGCGGCGCGTGGTGACGCCGATCGAAGTCGCTGACGAGACTCAATCCTATCGCGTGCAGCCCGGCACGCTCGTTGCGACGATGCTGTCGGTCACCAACCAGTCCGCCGCCGACGGGCTCGACCAGTTCAACGAGATGAACTACCGAGGTTCGGCTTTCGTTCGCGCGAGCGAGCTGCCCGCACGCGAGCTGGTCACTACCTACGGCCATGGCAAGCACACCTGCCCCGCCCATCGCTTCTCCACAGCGGCGATTCGCCACTCGGTTGGAGAGCTATTTCGTCGCTACGAGCTCAGCGCCGAGTTCGACACGCCCCGTCCCTTGCCCCGCCAAATCGGAGGCGTGGCGCGTGCCGATCGACCCTGCAACGTGCGCTACGTCGCACGCAGCCAAAGACAAACCTAGCTAGGCGCTCGTTTCAACGGCATGCTTCCGGCCACCATGCACTGCCTTTCAATCCATCGAACGCTCGCCCTTGTCTCGCTTCTGGCCTTCGCTGGCTGCCAGAGCGCCGACGGCAGCGCCGTCCCGCCCTCGCCCGGCGATCCGCTCCCAGCGCTCCAGGCCGTTCCGGACCCCGCGGAGGGTGGTCGAATCGTCGACGCTTCGGGTCGAGAGGTTTTGCTTCGCGGGGTGAACGTGAACGCCCACGTCGAGTACTGGCAGTATGACCCCGAGCTCTTCACCACCTACCCCTTCACCGAACAAGACGCCGACATGATCGCGGCGATGGGCTGGAACATGGTGCGGCTGCTCCTGAGCTGGTCGCGCGTGGAGCCATCGCCCGGTGAGTACGACGAAGCGTATCTCGATGAGATTGCGGATTCCATCGCCATGCTCCGCGAGCGCTCCGTGTACACCTTAATCGACCTCCACCAGGACGCCTGGGACGCGTCGCTCGCGGCGCCCCCCGATGAGGTCTGCGACACCCGGCCCGCGGGCGGTTGGGACGGCGCGCCCGAATGGGCGACGTTCGATGGAGGCGAACCGCGCTGCGAACGCTTCGAACGCGAGCTGGTCCCCGCCGTGCGAGCCGCCTGGCTTGCTTTCTTCGACGACACGGAAGGCCCCGGCGGAGTTGGCATTCGTACTCGCTACGTGGAGATGTTCGCCCATGTGGTCGCGCGCTTTGCCAACGACGATTCGGTCGCCGGCTTCGACCTGATGAACGAGCCCAATCAGTTCGCCCCAGAAAACGCGGCGACGCTTTCCGCCTTCTATGAAGACGCGCTCGAGGCGATGCGAGCGGCAGAAGCCGAGGTCGGCGCGCCAAAGCGTCTGTTCTTCTTCGAGCCGAGCATTACCTGGGCCGCGCTCAATCTACCCGGGCCGCCTCCGTTCGAGCAGGACGACCAAGTCGTCTACTCGCCGCACATCTATCAGGGAGGAATCAACCCGGGCATCGTCGAGGACGGGTACGCCAAGGCTGCCGACGAGGCCGCCACGCTCTACGAAGGGGCGCCCGTCGTCACCGGAGAATGGGGTAGCTCCCCCAGTCGCGCAGCCGACCCAGACGACGATTTTTTCGAGCGGCACCTCAGCGAGCAAGACCGCTACCGATTCGGCGCAGCGATTTGGACCTGGCGTGAGGCCTGCGGCGACGCGCACATGTACAGCCAGGCTCGCGACGGTCTCGTGCCGATGGTCTACGGCTTCTTCGAGGTGAACTGCGAGACCAACAGCATCGAAGGGCCGCGAGCCGCGCTCGTCGACGTGATGCAGAAGATGACCGTGCGCTTCGCCCCCGGCGCACTGAGCGAGGTCGATTGGGCGGCCGACGACACTCGGCTCGAGGCCAGCGGAGCGAGCGCCACGGCCGGCAAACGCCTCGAAGTGTTCGTGCCGACCGACGACCCCTCCTCCGTGCAGATCGTCGCAAGCGGGCTGGGCAGCATCGACTCGGTGCCATGGTTCGGAGGAACGCTCTTCTACGCGCCCGCCGCCGGCGGCACCTGGTCGATCCGCATCACGCGATAATCGCACCGAGGATCCGGAGCAGCTGGCGTACGCCGTGCCGTCATGACGCTTTTCTCGTCTGAGCCAATGACTCTGCGATAGCTTGATCTCGAGAGGAACCCCTATGCGCCTTCGCCCCGCTCTGCCCTTCATCTTCGCTCTACTGGTGCCCGCACTCCTGGCAACGAATGCCAGCGCGCAGCGTCTGACGCCGTCTGAAGTTCCCGACGGTCTCAAACCCTGGGTGCCCTGGGTACTTCACGCAGCCCCCAACCATCGTTGCACCCTTGCCGGCGGGGCCGCCATCTGCCGCTGGCCAGGCCCGCTAGCGTTGAGCGTGAACGACACAGGCGCCCGCTTCGAGCAACGGTTCTTTCTCGACCGCGACGGGGAGGTTCAGCTTCCCGGCAGCCCGACCCTTTGGCCGCAGCTCGTACGGGTCAATGGTCAGCCCGTGGTCGTGCTCCAAGAGGGAGAGCGACCCGTCATACGACTCCAATCGGGCGAGCACCTGGTGACGGGAGAGCTCCGTTGGGAAACGGCACCCGAGCTGCTGCCCGTGCCGAACCAGACGGCGATCGTGCGGCTGCAGATCAAGGGCAAACCCGTACAGAGTCCGCGGCGCGAAAAGGGCGGCGAGGTTTGGCTGGGCGCGAAAGAAGAAGTCGAAACGACGGTCGAGGGTCTCGAAGTCGAAGTGCATCGAAAGATCGCCGACGCGATTCCGATGCAAGTCACCACACGCCTCGTGCTGCACGTCTCGGGTCGGGCACGCGAGCTCAACTTCAAAGAGGTGCTGCTCGCGAACACCATTCCCATCGCCGTCACGTCTCAGCTGCCCGTGCGCCTCGACAAGCAGCGACGGCTGAGCGTGCAGGTTCATGCCGGAACGTACGAAGTGCTGGTGATCGCGGAGGCGGACGGGGATCTCGAATCGCTCGTCGCGCCCAAGCCACCCTCGCCGTGGCCGTCGCTCGAAACCTGGGTCTGGCGGGCGGACGAAAGCCTGCGTCAGGTCGAGCTTTCGGGCGCTCCCAACGTCGACACGTCACGCGCATCGCTTCCCTCCGGTTGGCGCGACCTGCCGGCGTACTCGTTGACGCCGGGGCAGGCTCTTGCGTTCAAGACCACGCGCCGCGCCAAGGCGGAAGCCGAACCGAACGTGGTTCAGCTCGCCCGTGAGCTCTGGCTCGACGTCGATGGCACCGGCTATTCGGTGCGCGACCAGATCAGCGGCCAGCTGCGACGCAGTCACCGCTTGATCCTCGAGGAGGGCACGCTCGGACGCGTAGAGCTGAGCAATGAAGGACAGCTCATCAACGATCTGGGGTCCGCGGGCGCTGCGGAAGGAGCCCCGGCGCCGCGCGGGGTCGAGATCCGAACCGCCCAGCTCGCGATGAGCGCCGAATCGCGGCTCGAGGATGCGCGCTCCTCCTTCCCCGCGGTGGGCTGGTCGGAAAACATCGAGCGTCTCAGCGCGCTCCTGCGCTTGCCCCCCGGCTGGGATGTCCTGGCGATTTCGGGCGCCGATGACACCTCGCAGACTTGGCTGTCGCGCTGGGACGTGTTCGCGATCTTCTTCGTGGCCCTGATCGCGATCGCCGCGCTTCGTTTGCTGGGTCCGTTCTGGGGGCTCGTTGCGCTCCTTGCGCTCACTCTGACGTTCCATCAGGCGGGGGCGCCGCTCTTCATTTGGGTCGTGCTCCTGGGGCTACTAGCCCTCAGGCGAGTCGTGACGAGCCCGAGCTGGAGTCGCGGTCTCACCACGCTCTGGTGGGGCGCGGGTATCGCGCTCGTGTTGATCGCCGTGCCCTTCTGCGTCTCGCAATTGCGCAGCGGCCTGTTCCCGCACGTCGGCGTCTCCTCGATCGCATGGCTCTCCTTGCCTTGGCTTTTTGCATGGGCCGTCTTGGTCGTCGGGGTAGCCGCCTACCGTACGGCCGAGGTGCGCCAAGTCAGTTGGAAGGCGGTGCTCGGGTTTTGCGTGGCTGCCAGCTTCCTCTTCCTCTTCGTCGCCCTCATGTTCGGCGGCGGCTTCGTCGAGTATGCGATGCAATCGCGGACGAAGGTCGACATGGCACCCCAGATAACTCCAGAAGAAGAGCAGATGGAAGCGCTTGGAGGCGCCGCTGACGACGAGTCGTACGTGCTCCCGAAGTCGCGCAAGAGCCTTCGCAGTGCGGGGTCACTGCAGCCCGCCAAAGTCCCGATGACCCAACAGCAGGACCCCAATGCCGTCGTGCAGACCGGTGAGGGCATTCCCGATTGGGAGTCGAATTCGTGGGAGCTCCGCTGGTCGGGTCCGGTCCCGTCCGATCATCGCGTGAAGCTCTGGTTGATCTCCCCGCGCGCCAATCTCCTCGCATCGATCGCACGCGTGCTGCTCCTGGTCCTCCTTGCGCTCGGTGTGATGCGGCGGTGGAAGCGCACGCAAGTGCCTCCCATCCAGTCGAGCGCTGCGCTCACCAGCATCTCGATTGCCTTGCTGGCCGGCGCCGTGCTCCTAGGCCCGGGCCACGCTGCGGCGCAACGCGTCGACCCAGAGGGGACCCCTTCTCCAGCCATCCTCGACGAGCTCGCCAAACGCCTGACCGCCCCGCCCGAGTGCGCGCCCGATTGCGTCACCGTCGCGCAGGCAAGCATCGACGCGACGAGCTCTCGAATCGTCTTCGAGGCCGACGTGCACGTGGGCGCGACCAGTGCTTTTCGGATGCCCGGCCCTGCGAGCGCATGGCTGCCGAGCTCGATCAGCGTCGATGGCGAGCCAGGAAGCGCGGTCGCGCTCGCAGCCGACGGCTTCGCCCTCTTGCGACTCGAAGCGGGCGTCCACCGAGTCCGTCTGGAGGGTTTTGCGCCACCAGGGGAGAGTCTGACACTCGCCTTCGGCGACCATCCCAAGCACCTGACCGTCCGCGCGAAAGGCTGGGAAGTCGACGGGCTGCGCGACAACGGCCGCGCCGACGCATCGATTCAGCTGCGCCGCAAGCTCACGCGGCAAGAGGGCGAGACCGGTCAGGCGGAGGCCGTGCGCTTGCAACCCTGGTTCGAAGTACGCCGGACCGTCGGCATCGGCGTCCGCTGGACCGTCAACACGACAGTCCGACGCATCAGCCCCTCGTCGGCGGTCGATGTGGTGCGCATACCGCTCTTGCGGGGCGAGGAGGTCACCAAGGCCGACGCGCTCGTCGAGGATGGGCACATCGTGATCACGATTCCGCGAGGCGAGACGCGTGTCAGCTGGTCTTCGAGTCTCGAGCCGAGCGCCGAGCTATCGCTACTCGCACCGAAGAGCGTGCGTTGGTCCGAAGTCTGGGTGCTCAGCTGCGGCCCGATCTTTCGCTGCCAGCACGCGGGGCTTCCTCCCATCGCGCACTTCCAAAACGGCCTTTGGCAGCCCCTCTTCCGGCCCTGGCCGGGTGAGGAGCTCCAGTTGAGCTTTGACCGTCCTCCTGCCGCCGAAGGCAGCGTCCTCACCATCGACGCGCTCACGCTCCAGGCAAACCCGGGCCTGCGGCGCACGCAGTCCAAGCTCACCGCCACCGTGCGCAGCAGCAGCGGGGGCGTGCACGCCTGGACGCTCCCCCAGGGCGCCGAGCTGCAGAGCGTCACGGTCGACGGCAGCCCGCGTTCGCTTCAGATGCAAGGCAACGAGCTGCGCACCACGCTCCGACCCGGTGTGCAGCAAGTGCAGATCGCGTTTCAGCAAGAGGGAGGGCTTGGGACCTGGTTCAGGACGTCTCCGATCGGCCTGGGCGCGCCGGTCGTCAACGCCCGCGTACGCGTCGACCTTCCCGACGACCGATGGCTCTTGTGGACCCGGGGCCCCGCATGGGGCGCGGTGGTCTTGTTCTGGCCCTACCTTCTGCTTGCCCTGCTCGTCGCCTTCTTGCTCTCGCGCCTGCCCAGAAGTCCGCTCCGCGTTTGGGACTGGCTGCTCCTGAGCCTCGGCTTTGTCACTCTGCCCGTCTGGGTCGCCGTGCCCGTCGTGGCCTGGTTCTTTGCGCTGCAGCACCGCAGCCAAGATTCAACCCTTCCTCATCGCGCCTTCAACGTACGCCAAGTGCTGCTCGCCGGTCTGAGCGTGGTAGCGCTGCTGTGTTTCTACGCTGCGGTTCACACCGGCTTGCTCGTGTATCCCGACATGCAAGTCGCCGGGGCAGGCAGCTACGGCAGCAGCCTCGAATGGTACATCGACCGCAGCAGCAACGACCTCCCCCAAACGGCGACCCTGAGTCTCAGTATTTGGGTCTGGCGAGTGCTGATGCTCGCCTGGTCCCTGTGGCTCGCCTTCCGCCTGGTCGCTTGGGTACGATGGGCCTGGTCCGCATTCAGCACCGACGGTCGCTGGAAAACGAAGCCTCACGAACCGGCGCCCGAGGGGTAGGCTCGCACGGCCCTCAAAAGAAGGAAGATCCAACGAGCTGTGGCGTCCCTGATGCGATTCAGAAGATGCGTACGCCCAGAGACGCGAGCAAGGCGATGTAGGGGGGAGCCTGCAGCCAGGCGGCCGGGAAGCCATAGCTACCGCGGATGTTGACCTGGTAGCGGCCGGTCGGCCCAAAGCGCAAATCGCCGAACACGGTGAGCCCGCCCGCACCGCCGTAGGTGTTGAGGGCGCCGACGCGATAGACGTCGTTGAAGGCGCCGCCGGCCACCAAGAGCCCGAACTCGTGCTGTGAGCTTTCCTTGGCTTTGAGATGAAGGCCGAGCTGGCCGGCAAAGAGCCGTTCGCTGATCAGCGCCGGCCAGGGAAGGCCGGGGACCGGAATCACATAAGGACTGGCGCCGCCGATGCGCTCGCGCGAGATGTCGTCTTGCCGCCAACCGTAGTTGGCCCACTCGTCGAGCTGGAGCCTGACGAAGCGTCCCAGTTGCCAGCCGGCCTTGAGCCACTGCGCCACGCTGTAGAGGACCTTGCCCGGATCGTTTCGCCCGTCCCCAATACCCCAGGGCCGAACCTTCGACCGCACGTTGAGCCCACCGTCAATCCCGACGGCAATTCCCTCGATGCGAGGAAACACGCGGTGGCTCTCCCACTCCTCGCCGGGCACGTCGATCTTCCAGAAGTTATATCCGATGCGCGGCTCGAACACCCAGGTGTTGGGCGGGAGCGCGAAGCCGGGCGAGGTCGAGGTCCGATCGCCAAACCACCAGTGGCGCACGGGGGCGAGGATTTCGATGGTTTGGTGCTTGCCCGGATACCATTGGAGCTTGGTCTGCAGAAGCACGTAGCTCGCCGCAATCCCGAACTCGTTGATTCGGCGGCCCTGCTGGAAATAGTCGTTGAGCAGCTGCGAAATCAGGGCCTCGCCTTCGAGGAAGGCGAAAAACGCAAGCTTGTCGTTGGCGAACGTGAGCCTCTCGATCCCTACGTGGACTTTGGTCGTGTTGTAGAACAGGCGAAGGTTACCGCCGCCGACAATCCCCTCCCCGACGCTGTCGAACCCGGCCCAGCCGTGCCCGGTGAGTTGCTTGTCGAGGTTGGGCGCGAAGTTGAGCTCCCCGCCGCCGATCACGCCGGCATGCCATTTCTCGGGTTCGGCCCTGCCGACGCTGGGAATGCCCACGGCGGCGACTGCGACGAGAGCGACGAAGGCCATTGCATACCTTGATCTCATGACCCCTTCCGTACTCACAAAAGCTCCAAGTGCCAGCTGACCGATCATCAGGCCTGCCCCGCCGCCACCGATCGCGCGACGCTAGCGGTCGGCGCTGGGGAGGTGACGCCGGATAGCCTCTCGAATGGCCTCGAAGTCGGCGTTGGCTCGGGCGTCCGTAGGGTCGGCGCTCGGAAAGAAGACGGGCCCCGGGTGCACGTGAACGAACCTGCCGTCCGGGCCGATCACGAAGCTCGCGGAGGTCGCCCTGCGGCGGGCGCCGTCAAGCCACCACGACCGAAGCGTCGCCCAGTGGTGATCGTATGCAATGGGAAACGTGACGCCAAGCTTGGCGGCGTGCGCGACGACGCCCTTCCAGGGACGCTCGCTTCCGAGAGGCTTCGACTGATAAAGACCAACGAAAGTCACCGGTGCGTCTTTCATCTCTTCGGCGAGCTTCTGCATCGCGGGAAGGCTCGCTTCGCAGTAGGGGCAGGTGTCGGTCCAGAAGCGCACGACCACGACGCGACCCCGAAGGTCAGCGAGCCGGAGCGGCCTCGAGCTCGCCCACTCCGGGCCTGCGAGCCACTTCTTGGCCTGGGTCCCGAGGAGATCCCTACCGGCAGCCTCGTTTTCGCGGGTCTCGCGCCGCCGCATCGCATCCGTTACAGGCTCATCCGCCCTCGCCGAGACGACGAGCCAGCAGGCCAGAATCAGCGAGGCCGCACCGAGAATGATTCGCACTAGGCTATCGTCGAGCCCGGCAGCCCCCATCGCAAGCCGATCCTCGGCTTCCGCCGCTTTTCCTCAGCTCTGCTATACGTCGGCTGGATTGGAGGACGACATGACGCGACACATGGTCTGCAAAGAGTCAGACCTTTCGGTGGGCCAGAAGAAAGCGTTCAAGGCTGGGGACACGAGCGTGCTCGTCTACCGTCTGGAAGATGGCATCTACGCCACCCAGAACAGCTGCACACACGTGTTTGCACCGTTGACCAGAGGCAAGGTCGTCGACGGAGAGCGAATTCGCTGCCCGCTCCACCGCGCGGAGTTCGACATTCGGACCGGGGAGGTGTGCAAGTGGGCAAACTTCCCCCCGGGGATTCAACTTCTGAACGCAGTCCGCGGCGAGAAGGCGCTCGAGACGTACCCTGTAATGGTGGAAGACGGGGACGTCTTCGTCGACGTCTGACCGGGTCGTGGACCCCTGCACGATTCTCTCTTCCCCAGTTGTTGAAACAACCCCAAGGATGTTAGAGATAGCCAGCGTAGGGGGCTGACACCCACGATGCAATGTTCTCCTGGCAGCCAATCCGTACTGGACGCGGGCGGCTTTGAACGCCTGCTCGCCCTGCTACGGAGTGACGGTTTCGTTCTCGTAGGACCGATTGCGCGCGACGGCGCAATCCAGCTGAGTGCGATCACAGGCATCGAGGATCTGCCGCGCGGTGTCGGCGACGAACAGAGCCCTGGCCGATACCGGCTGCGACCACGCGAAGACGACGCGCTGTTCGGCTGGGCAGTGCCGTCACAGCCATGGAAGAAGCAATTCCTGCCGTCGCGACTCGACCTGGTCCACATCCGGCGCAAAGGGTCGGCGCTCGAAGTCGAACCTGCGGCAGCGGAAGCAAATCCTATTGCCATCATCGGCGCGCGCCCTTGCGAGGTGGCTGCGATGCGCGTGCAGGATGGAGTCCTCCGCGACGGGCCGCATCCCGATAGCGACTACGCAGCCAGGCGCGAAGCCGCGTTCGTGCTCGCGGTCAACTGCGGGACCCCATCTGGAACGTGTTTTTGCGTGTCGATGGATACCGGCCCGCGGGCGAAGGCCGGGTTCGACCTTGCGGCGACCGAGCTCATGGAACCGAATCACCGCTTCTTGATCGAGGTCGGCAGCGATGCGGGCGCGCGGGTTTTGGAACGCGTGGCGGCGACGCCCGCAACCGACGGAGACATCGCCGCAGCTGCAGACCTCGTGGCCGGGGCAGCTCAAAAGATGGGCCGAGCTCTCGACAACAAAGGGCTCACCGAAAGACTCCTCGGAAACCTCGAGCATCCGCGCTGGGACGACGTCGCTGAGCGCTGTGTAGGTTGCGGCAACTGCACCCTCGCCTGTCCCACCTGCTTCTGCACCAACGTCGAAGATTCGTCGAATCTCGGAGGCGATGTGGCGACGCGCACTCGGACCTGGGACTCCTGCTTTGCGCTCGATTTCGCTTACATTCACGGCGGCAGCGTTCGGCCGACGCTGCGCGCGCGCTATCGCCAGTGGCTCACCCACAAGCTGGCGACCTGGGTGGAGCAGTTTGGAACCTCGGGCTGCGTCGGTTGTGGTCGTTGCATCACGTGGTGTCCCGTCGGGATTGATTTGACCGTCGAGGCAGGCGCGGTGGGAGAGGCAAGAGGTTAGAGATGGAAGACTTGGAGTCGATCTTACAAAAGCATTCCTTCTTGGCAGACCTCAGACCCGAGCACGTAAAGCTCATCGTGGGCTGCGCGAAGAACCTGCGGTTTCGCCCAGGCGAGTTTCTGGCCAGGGAAGGTCAAAAAGAAGCGTGCATGTACTTAATTCGCAGAGGTACGGTCGCCATCGAGACGCACGCCCCCAACGGGGAAACGATCTGCATCGAAACTCTGATGCCTGGCGATGTGCTGGGCATCTCGTGGGTGACGCCCGCCACAGCGCACTTCGACTGCCGGGCGCGGGACACCGTGATCGCATTCTCGCTCGATCACGATTGCCTCGACCGCAAGATGAGGGAGGACGCGGCGCTCGGATACGCCATTACGTCGCGCCTGCTCGACAACACCTACCAACGATTGTCCCGTTTGCGTCTGCAGCAACTCGATGTCTATCGCTGAAGCCATACGCCCCGTACCAAACGCGTACGCCCCCATGCCGATGCGTATCGGCCGGGCGGGTCACGACATCGACGGCGTTTTCACCTGGGCGCTGGAGCCGTCGGCGCCTTTCGCCTTCGAGCCTGGGCAGTTCAACATGCTGTACGCGCACGGCGTTGGCGAGGTGCCCATCTCCATTAGCGGTGATCCAAACGATTTCTCGTCGCTCCACCACACCATCCGTGTAGTGGGAAACGTGACCGAGGCCCTCGCTGCGCTCGAGGCGGGTGACGAAGTCGGAGTCCGTGGTCCGTTTGGGAGCACCTGGCCGCTCGCCGAAGCCAGCGGGCAAGACGTGCTCTTCGTCGCTGGAGGCCTGGGGCTCGCCCCGCTTCGTCCTGCGATTCTCTCCGTATTGACCAGGCGAAGCGAGTTCGGTCAGGTGACCATCATCTACGGAGCGCGCTCGCCCACCGACATCCTTTTCCGCGCTGAGCTCGAGCGCTGGCGAGGCCGATTCGACGTCACGCTGGAAGCGATTGTCGACCACTCCGGGACGGACTGGTACGGCCCGGTCGGCGTGGTGACGCGACTGGTCGCCGAAGCGGAGATCGAGCCGGAGTACTGCGTCGCCATGCTTTGCGGCCCCGAAATCATGATGCGGTTCACGGCACGGGAGCTCGAGCAACGGGGCCTCGAGCCCAGCCAGATCTGGGTTTCGCTCGAGCGAAGCATGAAATGCGGTGTGGGGCTGTGCGGCCACTGCCAGCTCGGCGGGACGTTCGTCTGCAAGGATGGACCGGTGTACCGATATGATCGGGTGGCGTCGAAGCTGCTGCTGAGGGGGCTCTGATGGGCCGGGCACGTCTCGCGGTCTGGAAGTTCGCTTCGTGCGACGGCTGTCAGCTCAGCCTGCTCGACTGCGAGGACGAGCTCTTGGACATCGCCGGCGCGGTCGACATCGTCCATTTCTTGGAAGCCTCGAGTCACGTCGAGCCAGGCCCTTACGACCTTTCCATCGTCGAAGGATCCGTCACCACGCCCAAGGACGCCGCACGCATTCAGCACGTACGCGAAGTGTCGAAAGCCGTCGTCACAATCGGCGCATGCGCCACGGCGGGTGGCATCCAGGCTTTGCGCAACTTCGCCGATCATGCCGAGATGATGCGCGCGGTATACGCGAATCCGCAGTACATCGAGACGCTCGCGACTTCGACGCCGATCGCTGCCCACATTCCAGTGGACTTCGAGCTGCGCGGCTGCCCGATCGACAAGGGCCAGCTGCTGCAGGTGATCGGGGCCTTCCTCCTCGGCCGCAAGCCGCCCATTCGGTCTCATTCAACCTGCATGGAGTGTAAAGCCCGGGGGAATGTGTGCGTCACGGTAGCCCACGGCACACCTTGCCTCGGGCCGGTGACGCACGCCGGATGCGGCGCGCTGTGTCCGACGTATCACCGCGGTTGCTACGGATGTTTCGGGCCCAGCGATGCGGCCCGGCCGGCTGCTCTTGTCAGGGACCTGCTCGAAAGGGGCGTGGAGCGGCCCGAGCTCTACCGGCTTCTTTCCAATTTCAACGCGGCGGCCGAGCCCTTCCGGACGGAGGCGGAGCGACATGACGGACAGGACTAGCGGGACCCGGATGATCACCGTCGGCGAGCTTGCCCGCGTCGAGGGCGAGGGTGCGCTGATGATTCAACTCGAAGGGGAACGGGTCGTCGACGTGCAGCTCCGCATCTTCGAGCCGCCCCGGCTGTTTGAATCGATGCTGCGGGGTCGAGCGGCGGCCGAAGCGCCGGACATCACCTCACGGATTTGCGGCATCTGCCCCGTGGCGTACCAGATGAGCGCGTGTCACGCGATCGAACGGGCGCTCGGTGTACGTTGCGATGGAGCGTTGCGCGAGCTTCGGCGCCTCCTCTACTGCGGTGAATGGATCGAAAGCCACGTCCTGCACATGACCATGCTGCACGCGCCTGATTTTCTCGGAACTCCGGACGTGATGACCCTCTCGGAGAAGCACCCCGAGCAGGTCCATGCTGCACTGCAGATGAAAAAGACCGGGAACGCGATCGTGAGCGCTCTGGGCGGTCGAGAAATCCACCCGATCAATGTGCGGCTCGGTGGCTTCTACCGGGCGCCGCGCCGAGATGAGCTCAGCTGCCTTTTGCCGGACCTCGAGGCGGCCCGCGACGCGGCCGAAGGCCTGCTCGATTGGTGCGCCACGTTCGAGTTCCCCGACCTCGTTCGGGACGCGGAGTATGTCGCGCTCCAACACCCGGACGAGTACCCGATGAACGAGGGTCGAATCGCCTCGACGTGCGGGCTCGACATCGATGCCCTGGACTGGGAAAAGCATTTCATCGAGGAGCAGGTCCCGCATTCGACGGCGCTCCACGCGAAAATCATCGAGCGCGGTCCGTACATCTGCGGCCCGCAGGCTCGATTCGCGCTCAACGCCGAGCGTCTCTCTCCGCGGGCGCAGCAAGCCGCGGCTCGCGTCGGCCTCACGCCGCAGACAGCCCAAAATCCGTTCCGCTCGATTCTCGTTCGCGGCGTGGAGGTGATCTACGCGTTCGACGAAGCGATTCGGATCATCGAAAGCTACCAGCCGCCTCCGGTTTCCGCGATCGAAGCAAAGCCGCAAGCCGGTCGGGGTGCGGCGGCGACCGAGGCTCCGCGGGGGCTGCTCTATCACCGCTACGACCTCGACGCGGCCGCGAATATCCGGGAGGCAAAGATCGTCCCACCCACCTCGCAAAACCAGTGCAGCATCGAGGACGACCTCAGAGCCATCGCCCCGGCTCTTGCCGCTTTACCGCACGCCGCTGCGCGCGCCCGAGCCGAGCACGCGATTCGTAACTACGACCCGTGCATCTCCTGCGCGACGCACTTCCTCAAGCTGACCATCGAGCGTACGTAGCGGAGTATCTGTGGCTGAGCTACTTGAACCGACACGAATCGTTGGGGTGGGACAACGACTCGCGGGGGATGACGGCGTCGGCCGCGAAGTCGTCGAGCGGCTTCGCGCCCAAGGCATTTCGGCAACGGGAGTCGACGACGGCGCCGGCCTGCTCAACGTCCTCGTGTCCGGCGCCTCGCGCGTGCTCGTGATCGACGCCGTCGTGGGCGGCGGCGTGCCGGGGACGGTTCGAGTACTGAAGAGCGCCGAGCTGGAAAACGACCCTCGGCCGGTTTCGTCTCACGGGATAGGTGTGCACGAGGCGATCGAGCTTGGCGCGCGGTTCAACCCGGCCCTCGAGGTCACTTTGATCGGGATTTCGATCCAGGCCCCGAGCTCCCTTCGAGAGGGCCTATCACCGAAGGTCGCCGCCGCGGTCGACGATGCCGCGAAGCAGGTGACGAACCTCATCGAGCGGTTTTCGAACGATTCGGGGCCGCAGTAGAGAGAGCACAACGGCGTGGTGGGCGATGCGGCTCTCAGAGCCTAGCGGCCGAGGACCGACCAGAATGCGGTGCCAACCCAGATTCGAAAGGCAAAATCGACGTCGGCTCCTCCCCCGCCGACGCCGATGCCGGGGCCAAGCTCGAAAAGAAAAAACGGCGCAACCTTGGGGGCTGCGTTGATCTCCACACCGATGCGCACGAGCAAGGGGATGATTCCCCAGGGATTGGTCTCCCTCGCCAGCACGAGCGTGAGCGGAATCGCAGCACCCGTGACCACGCTGACCCGGTTGTGCACGTCGATCGACACGGGAATCGCGATCTCCGCTCGGAGGCCGCCGGTGATCCCCCGCGCGGGCTGCACCCCTGATGGCGGCCGCCTTTGACGGCCTTCGGTGTCACCGATCAGTGCTCCCGGCGTGAAGCGGAGGCCGACGTCGGTCGTCGATCTGGCATGCCTTCGATGGTGAATGTGCCATCGCAGCGGGACGTTGAAAGCGAAGCCAACGGTGATGTCTGAATAGGCCGCAGACCAGTCGCCGTAGACGAGCTCCGCCCCAAGCGCCCAGTCGAGGTTGCCCTGACCCTTGTTCCACCACTCGTAGAACAGGCTGGGCCAGCCCACGCCCGCGCTATGAGCCATCTCGGTCTTTAGAGGTTTTCCGCCAATTGTGGACTGAGGCCCGGCAAGTGCCGTGTTGGACGCCATCAGCGCCACGACCAGCGCAGCTGTAGCTCGCATGCTTCCCCCTCCCCTCGCTCCACGTTAGAACGGGCGCGTCGCGGTGGCAATCCTATCGGCGTGCTCGTCCGCTCACGCTCAGTTTGTCAACTACACGTTCGACTCCATCCTGCCCGTAGACGAGCTCCTTGATTTTGTCACGAACGCCGGCTCTCGGGACTCTGCCCGAAAGGACGGCGACGTTGCCGAAGACCGAGAGGTCGACCTGCAGGTTCGGGTATCTGGTCCGCAAGACCTCGCGTACCCGCTTCGCGAGAGCCGCGTCTTGTTTCTTTCCGCGGGCCGAGATGACGAGGAAGTTCTGCACGCGGCGAACCCCGCGAACTTGCCGGATGAGCTCGAGGGCGCGCGTAGCTTCTCGCTTGTCTCGCACCGATCCCGTCACGGTGACCTCGCCAGATCGAACAGCGATGGCCAGCGTCGACTTCTCGACTCTCGCAGCGTGTTTTAGAACTTCACGAATTGCCCTGGCGGTTGCACGGTCGTCGTGCGACTGCCCCGCGATCTCGACCCCGTCGGCAAGTACGTCTTCGACACCTGGAATGTCGGCGACGATTTGGCGAGCTAACTCGAGCTTCCAGAGCGCGTCGAGGCTTCCTTTGAGAACCAAGAACCGGCGACACGCCTCGACGCTGAGGTGAGCTCCGAAAGGCACCGCCTCCGCTTCCAAATGCGTACGCGCAGTCTCCTCCAACGCGATTTCCGAGGCCGACTTCGCCCGCCCCCAGCGCCCGATGGTAGGAGCCGCGACTCGGAACAGAGTTCGCTTAAAGGCTTGTCGGTCGGTGGGCCACTCGAAGACCGCTTCGATACCGTCGGCGTAGAGCTTGCGAACGGTTCGCGCCGGCATTGGACCTTCCATGACGGCAAAGATCGGAATCCGCGAGGGCTCGGCGTCGAGGCTTCGGGCAAACGCGGCGACGGACAGATTCGGTATTGGCGGAACGACGACCATAGCCTTCGTCATTTCGTCGACGGAGCCCAGGGCCTCGTCGGGCGTATGCAAGCGCCGACAGGGAATCCCGAGCTCCCGAACCGAACGAGTAATGCGTTTCGCGAGCTCACTCCGACCGAGCACTAAGATGTTGCGGCGACCGGAGAGCTTGGGGGATGGCGGCTTTTGGCGCTTCGAGCGCCCTGAGGTCTTGGACTTAGGCGCTCGTCGTCGACGCGGCTGTGGCTTCCGCGCTCTTTCTGTAGCATTCATCGAGCCGCCTCCGCGAGTCGAGCAAACCCTCGTTCAGGGAAGGCCTCAGCAAGAGATGTGCCACCCCGAATCCCAAAATCGAGCGTGCGAATCGGGAAAGGAATTACGATGTCATTGGCATCAAAGGCCTTCTTTACTGCCACGACTGCGCGGCTCTGCGCGTCGAGGAAATCCCGATGTTTCACATAGTCTACCCAGAATCGTCCGACCAAGCTGATCGAGCTGCTTCCAAAGCCCGTGAAGAACACCTCGACATCGGACGAGGAGTCACGGCCTTCGATGCCGTCCAGCGTTTCAGAAACGACTCGGTGCACTTTCTCGAGATCGTCGCCGTACGAGACGCCACACTCTAGGTCGATGCGCCGGGTCCCGGACGCCGAGTGGTTTAGGACTTTGTTCTGGTAAATTCCCTTGTTGGGGATGATAGCCGTCTTCCCATCGAGTGTTCGGATGATCGATGTCCTGAGATGGATTTTTTCGACTACGCCGAAAACGTCGTTGGTTTCGACTATGTCACCGATTTTGAATGGCCAACGCTGATGGATGGCGAGACCAACGCCCGAGATGAGGTTGCCGGCGAGGTCCTGGAAGGCGAAGCCGATTGCTAGGCCAACAATACCCGCACCCGCCAGAATGGATGCGAGCGCTTTGTCGAGGTTCATCACGCTGAGCGCTACGACCACACCTGCGAGCAGGACCCCAAGCTGGGTGATGCCAGCGATGAGGTCGCGCGCGGCCTGATGAGTGTTGAAACGTTTCAACGCACGAGTGCTCGCGCCACTGGCCACCCTCGCGGCGAACCAAAAGAGCACGAGCACGAGAAGTGCAACGATGGTGTTGGGCAGCATCTCAGCGACCGACTCGGCCCACCTAGAAAGCTTGCCCATCACATCGCCGTAGACTTTGTCGAGCGGCATCTAGCAGCCCTTAGACGTTCAAATGACTTTCGAGGAACCACATGTCGAGCTCAGTTCCGCGAAGGATTTCCGTGTAGACGTCCTCGGTGGCGGGGTCATCGACCTTCTCCGCTTGGTTGACCGCGTGCCGTATGAGCCGGGTGTATTCACTGTAGCGGTCGACGAGCGCCTTGATGTGATGCTTCCCATCGACGGCGCGAACGTCATACTCGGGGAGCTTGGAGTGCTCGGCGCTCTGCCGCACCGTACCAGTCGCGTAGCCGCCAAGGGTCGCGGCGCGCTCGGCGATGACATCCGCGTAGCCGAGTAGCTTCGCGGCGAGATTGTCAAACAGCTCGTGTCGCGCGACGAACTGGGGCCCCTTGATATTCCAGTGGGCCTGCTTGACCTGCGAACGAAGGTCTGAAGTGGTCGCGAGCATGCTGTTCAAAGTATCGACGAGTTGGGTCTTGGCCTCCTGTGGCAATGAAACGTGATTGGAAAATGGAGTGGACATGGAATGAAGCTTCCTTTCGTGGTGGAAATTGTGTTTGGAGTGGAGTGTTGGAAAGCGGTTGGCCGGCGTCAGCTAGGCGGCATCGCGATCTGGTTCGCGAGCTTCTGCAATCGCATTTGGAGCATCTCACCGAAGTCGATGAGGTCTCTTTGAGTCCGCTCGACCGCCTCTTCGACCTCTGCGCTGAAGCGCGTAGCTTCCCGGTCGAGCATTTTTAGGGTGTCGTGCACCTCAGCGCTCGAACCCTTGGACTTCATGCGGAGCTCGTGCGCGGTGCGCGAGAGCTCGTCGCGGAGCTGAATCAGCTGTTCTCCGAGGTCTTGTCGAACGCTCGGCTGTGAACGCTCGCGATCGTGGGTGTTGTTCTGGATGTTCATGGCTTCTTGCATGAGCTTTGTGATTCCTTTCTGCGGACAATTTGGCAGCCGTCGGTGGCGCGAAAGCACAGTGTCTAGTGCGGGATGTCGGAAACACTCGCACTAGAGACGCATGGCTGCGGCCGTTGAGCCGGACGGTTGCGCTGGTTCTGGCACAAGCGTTTGCAGGATTGAGAATCGACTGCGCGACGCTTGCTATGTTTACTGACTATAGGGGATTTGCTCAAAAACGCAAGGTTTTTGCCCAATTTTTTCGTTCTGCACCCACTACGGGCGAATCAGGTCGGAGTCGCAGTCTGCCGGGGCCGTGACCGGATTGCAGCGCGCGACGTAGCCGCCGGGCACCGCAGCGAAGTAGTCGTTGCCGAAGTCGGGAACGGGCATGACGTAGTCCGTGCTGACGAACTGCCCGCCGCTGGCGAACGCAGCTTCTTGGAGGGTGTAGTCGTCATCGCGGGCCTGCTGCGTGTCCGCGTCGGCGCGCGTGCGTACCATGTAGCCAGCGCCAACGAGCTCGCGAATTCGTTCCCCGTCGCTGAGCGCGCTGTTCACGTTGAACCAGGCCGCTTCCGGGTCACCTTCGTCGGAGTTCGTAAACATGACCCGGCCTCGAAGCGAAGGGTGGCCGTCGATGTAGTGATCGCGAGCCGCGCTTCGGTTGAGGAAGACGAACATGACGCGGCCTCGGGCCTCGGAAAGCGTCAGCCAACCGTCGTCGAGCACGGCTTGTTCGAGCGTGTCGTATTCGCCGCGCACGTCGTCGGGCCGGATCAATCGATCGGGCGAGAACACCTCGAGGATCTCCCGGTCGATCTCGGCGACCTCGTCGGGGCCGAACTCCAAGGGGATCACGAACCCGAGCTCCAGCGGATCCGGGATGACCTCTTCCTTGGCTTCGATCATGACGGTGATCGGGATGTGCTGCCGGTTGCGGTCGGACCAGCTCTTGAGCGTCGCGAGGCAGGCCTTGAAAGTCAGGCAATGGGTTTCGAAATCGAGGTCTTGAACGTGGAGCACTTTCATGCCCGGCTCGTCGAGCTCAGGAAGACCCGACTCCGGAGGGTCGTCGGTCAGAATGAGCGCGCGGCGGGTCGCATACATGCCACCCTCGGGGTCGGCGAAGAGGTCGAGCTCGAGCTGGCGTACGCCGCGATCGAACTGCTCCTCGAGCGGCAAGGCCGTGTACTCGAGGCTGTCGGCGGTTTCTTGAGAATCGAAGATCGCGAGCAGCTCGAGGATCCTGTCGCGCGGTTGGATGTGATAGCTGTTGTGCGTCCCGAGGACTTGGATCTGGTTCATGCGCAGCACCTGGTCCTGTGCGGAGCCCGCGGTAGAACCCGAATCGGTCGAACAGGCGAGCACGAAGCTGGCGGCAATGAATAACAAGAGCGGTCGGATGATTGCTGACATGGCGGGGAGTCCTTCGTTCGAGGTCGGTGGTTTGCCACAGATCGCCCTTCGAGGCCCGCGATCCCAGCACCCGACCCGCGTCGTCTTTGGGTGTCGCTCGCCCTTGCGACGCGGTATGGTTGCCACGCGACGGTCGTGCTCGTTGCTTTTGAGGGCTCATGAAAACCCACGTAGACGTATTGATTGCAGGCGCCGGCATTTCCGGGATTGCCGCGGCGTACCACCTGCAGAAGCGCTGCCCGGACAAGTCGTTCACCATCCTCGAGGGGCGGGATCGGCTCGGCGGCACCTGGGACCTCTTCCGCTTCCCAGGCATCCGCTCGGACTCGGACATGCACACGCTCGGGTATTCCTTCCGGCCCTGGCCGGAGACAGACTGGATCGGCGAAGGTGCGGACATCCTTCGCTACCTCGATGAGACGGCGGCTGAGCACCGCATCGACGAAAAGATCGAGCTTGGCAAGCAGATCGAGCGCGCGAGCTTCTCGACGCGTGACAGCCTGTGGACCGTGCACGTGCGCGACAAGGCCAGCGATCGACTCGAAGTCTACACGTGCAGCTTTTTCTGGTCCTGCATGGGCTACTACCGATACGACCGCGGCTTCACGCCCGAGTTCGCAGGTCTTAAGAGCTTCCAAGGCCGGATCGTTCACCCGCAGTTCTGGGACGAGAGCCTCGACTACGAAGGCAAGCGAGTACTGATCATCGGGAGCGGCGCAACGGCCATGACCATGCTGCCCGTCGTCGCGAAGAAAGCCGAGAAGGTGATGATGGTGCAGCGGTCGCCGACGTACGTCCTTGCCTGGGCCCGGCACAGCCGCTGGAAGAGCTTTCTCAACTTCGTGCTCGGTCCGAAGCTCGCTCATCGCTTCATCCGTTGGCGCAACATCAAGCTGATGGCGCTCCTGTTCGAGAGCATGCGGCGCTTTCCGCGCTTCACGAGCAGGCTCCTGATTCGGCAGGCCCGAAAAGCGCTCGGCGAGGACTACGACGTCGAGACACACTTCACGCCGCACTACAACCCATGGGACCAGCGCGTGTGCCTGGTGCCGGATGGCGACATTTTCGAGCCGATCGCGGACGGGCGCGCAGAGGTCGTGACCGATCGAATCGAGACGTTCACCGAACGGGGGCTCCGCCTTCAGGCCGGCAGGGAGCTCGAGGCCGACATCATCGTCACCGCGACCGGGTTCGATCTCCTGTGGATGGGAGGCGTCGCGCTCGATGTCGACGGCAAGCCGTTCGATGTGTCGGAGTCGATGATCTACAAAGGATGCATGCTGAGCGACCTCCCCAACGCTGCGTTCGTGTTCGGCTACATCAACTCGTCGTGGACCTTGCGGGCGGAGCTCGTCTGCGACTACGTCTGCCGTCTGCTGCAGCTCATGGAGGAGCGCGGTCACACGCGCTGCTGCCCGGTCCGCGACCCGTCCGTCGAGGGGCGTCCGGCGATCGACCTCACGGCGGGATATGTAAAGCGCGCCGAGGGGATCAACCCATCGCAGGGTTCGCGGCCACCCTGGCGCTTCAACCAGAGCTACGCGCTCGACGAGGCGCTCCTCGGGCAGCCGATCGACGACGGCACGCTCGAGCTCACGACCCCCCCCAAAACGCCAGCAGCCCGGGAGCTCCCCGCCCGAGCGGAAGTCTCGAACGCGTAGCAGTCAACGACCCGCAACCGCGATCGCGGTGAACGGCTGCCAGTGAGCCGGCTGCTCAGCGGAAGTTCTGGACGCTCCAGACATCACCGTTGGAATCTTTCGCGAACCCGCAGGCGACGCTCTCATATTCGCGGCGGCTCACGTTGACGTAGTGGCCGTGTTTCGAAAAGCGGCGTCCCGGTCCTTCGTCCCACATCCGCTGAAGGCAGCCATCGACCACCTGCTGCGCCGACGGCCAGGCCGGGCACTCGTTTTGCGCGCGCCCCTGGGGTTTGCAGACCTTCGCATTGAATCCCGTGCTCGGCATCGTGCCCGGCCGCGGCCTGTCGAGTGGACCGTTCTTGCAGGTTCGGTTCGTCGCAAGGCTGGAGTCGTTCGCGATTATCAGCACCGGCCACTCGTAGCCCAATGCCTCCGAGCAGCTCACCAGCTGCCCGCGGGCTACGCGGCCTGCAGGGCCGCCAATCACGGTGTGGGGGTCACCATCTTCGGCTGATTCCAGTAGATTTCAGCGCAGGCTCGACACTCATGCGTGAACGCCCCGAACAATTACGTACGGGATCCCGAACAATTGCGTATGGAAATAGAATGGAAAGAAGCGTAGCCAGATAGATGCGGCCCTTACTGAGCCAAGTGCTCGAAGGAGAGTTCATCATGACTAGGTTTGCGTTTGGTTACTCTGCCCCGCCAATGCTCGCCGTTGTCGCTGCGGGTCTCTTGGGGGGCTGCGGAGATGTCGATACATTCAAATTGCGCCCCGATTCGTGGGGTGAAATCGAGCCGCGTGCCGATTGGCAGGGGGCCCTGATCGAGCTCGTTCATGTGACCGAGCCCTGTAACGAAACAGCCGACGGGCTCCGGGCACTCGTCGGCGATCACATGGAGTTTGCAAACTGCGCGATCGGCGCGCCCAAGTCTCGGTGCGCGCCGAGTGCAGAGGCGGCGTTGGCGATCGACGTACAGCCTCGCAGCATTATCTACGATTTTTCCAACGTGGAAGGTCCGGGTGTTTTTGGACGCGCGGACTTCGACGGATACGTCATTGCCAATCTACTCGGCGTCGGGCCGAGGATCGTCGCGGCAAACATCGATCGCGACGCAACCACGCTCGATCTCGATGACGACGACATCGTCGTGGATGGAGACTCGGTTCACGCGAACTTCGAAGGCCATGCGTTCAACGCAAGCGATTTCGTGAAAATCGATCTCGTATTCGAGAGCCTCGCAGAGCGCTGAGACCGTGGAGCTCCGCCCCTTCCCGGCACTTCGCAAACCCACAACCCCCCCGCGCATGGAGTGACAAGACGGAAGATGGATCGCGTGACCACGACGTTGATCGATCTTGCGGAAGCGGCATACAATTTCGAATCCCGCGATTCTGAATGGCTCCCAGGAATCCTCGCCGCAAGCCGGCCGCTTCTTGATCGTGGACTGGGTGTTGCGGGCGGCATTTTCGCCCCTTCTCGAGATGGGAGTACGACCGTGCTGCGCGAGTTGCATCTGATCGCAGTTCCCGAACGGTGCGCACGAAAACTGCCTCGCATCGCGGCGGACATCCCGCACTATGGAGCACGATCGGGCATTTGCATGACCCTCAGCGAGGCAGTCGGCGAGACGCATGCCTTGACCTGTGGGGGTAGGGCGTCACACGGCGGCTTTGCTCGGGACGTCCTGGGCCTGTGGGCTTCCGACGCCTCTGGCGCAGGTGTGTGCATCATGGCACCGCTCTTTGAAACTACGAAATTGAGCCCCACCACCCGACGTCGATGGCAGGCCGTGGGAACACACGTCAGTGCGGGCTTCCGCCTGCGCAGGGCTTTGATCGGGGCTACCGATTCGTCGGCGTCCGTGCGCGTGCGCTCATCCATTCCAAGTAATTTCCGAGGGACGCTTCGGAACGCCGCGGTCCTGGCCGACCGGACTCGCAGCCGGTCCGCCCCAGGCGATGCGGAGGCCGCCCTTGGACTCTGGCACGACGTCGTCGAAGGCCGGTGCTCGATGGTCGACTTGTTCGAGTCCGGGTCCCGGCGTTTCATCTTGGCGGTTTCCAATCCCGCCGGCACGCGCGATCCGCATCGCCTCACGAAACGAGAGACCGAGGTAGCCACCTACGCTGCGCTCGGCGAAACCGGAAAGCTGATCGGCTCGCGCCTTGGGGTTTCCGCCTCGACCGTGTCCGGCCTGCTCCGCGACGTCATGCGAAAGCTCCGTGTCCGCACTCAGGCAGAGCTCGTTGGAAAGCTGAGATCGCTGCGGCGTAGGCGTTGAGGGGGACACGCTCCCCTCTCAAAATCCCAATCATTCCAGCACCCTAAGGCCCACATCGCGAAAACCCACGCACGCTTCGCGCAGAGCTCGCGACTTCGTGGCGTCCGTCACTGCGGGCCATCGGTGAGCGCGTACAATACTACGGCCGCTCCCAAGCAGATGGCCGCGACTAAGTCAGCGCGGACGACCTTCGCGATCGCAGGGCCATAGCCGCCCACGCGCCCGGCCAAGTAGAAGAACGAAAAGACACTGGCAGCTGCGCCCACGAAAGCGATCGGCTGCAGCGGGGGCATGAAGGCCGAATACGCGAAGAAACCGCCCAGGATCCCGAAGAGCATC
This sequence comes from Deltaproteobacteria bacterium, assembly GCA_004283055.1. Classification (GTDB taxonomy): domain Bacteria; phylum Myxococcota_A; class Polyangia; order Polyangiales; family Houyiibacteriaceae; genus SG8-38. The sequence goes on along the minus strand of SHLP01000032.1, from coordinate 1,293 downwards.
GCGCGGTGCCGCATAAGTATCTCTAAATCCGGGCTGTCGATCTCCAAGCCGTAGAGACCGCGGAGCTGCCGAGCGCCGGCGAAACCGACGAGCGGGAGCACGTGGATGACGGCGACCACGAGCAGCAGCGCGGTGATTGCGTGTTCGATCATGCTCGCATCTTCGCGATCGGCCTCCCGTTGGTCAATGCCCTCAAGGCACGGGGCAGGGCAGGACGACGTGTGCTTGCGCGATGGCGGTTGGGAGCACATCGAGGCGGGTCTCGGTGGCGCAGACCACGATTCCATCCGCATCGAGCGCGCTGATCTCCAGCGCGAAAGGGGCGTCGACGGGCACCACCCCGGGGATGGACTCCCAGAGATTGGTCTCGATGGGACCCCCGCCAAGATCGACGGCGCCCTGGCCTGCGGGCTCGAGGCTGCCTTCGTAGAGAGCAAGCGGCTCGAGAAAGATGTCGCTCGTCGACGTGAGCACGTAGTGCACGCTTTCGATGCTTGAAGTCGCTGCCGGGGTTTCAGCCGACAGCATGATGCCGCCCGCAGGTCCACAGAACCTCTTGGGCGTGACGGACGCGTCGGGCAGAGGGATCTCCGGGCAGGGGAAGTCGACCATGGCGAAGTAGAGCTCGGACGAAAGCTGGGTGTCGAGCTCGAACGATTCGGAAAGCGTCCAAATCACCTCACCCTGCGCGTCCCGGAGCCGAAACTGAATCCCGCACGGTCCGAGCCCGAGCTCGATCGAGCCTCGAAAGATCGCGGTCAGCGGCTCGCCCTCGAGCTGGAAGCCGCCTGCACGCTCGACTGTGCCCTGGGTCTCGACGGCGTCGCTTCCGTTGGGCTCGCACGTGGCGCTGTATTCCATCGACGCGTCGTCTGGATCGAAAGGAACGAACACGGTCACCGACGTGGCGATCGATCCGCCTTGCGAAGCTCCAGAGTCGCCGCACGAAGCCCCGAGCGCTAGTATGAGGCCCCAAATCAGAGCAGAGGCTTTCGCTCGGGGTTTCACGGTGCGCTCTCCGCAGCGTCGACGCACGGCATGGCGACTTCAACCTGTGCCACCGCGCCCGCAATGATCTCGATCTGTCGCTCAACCGCACACACCGTGCCGCCTTCCGAATCGAGCGCGATCAGCTCGATGAGATACTCGAGGGCGGGCACGTCCTCGATCGCGGCTTCCCATCGATCGGTGGGTACCGGACCGTCACCGAGGTCGATCTCACCGGAACCCGCTGGTGAGAGCTCGCCTCTATACGCTTCCAAGATCCCGGTTTCGTCGAGGAACGCGCCTTCG
>SHLP01000031.1 GCA_004283055.1 Deltaproteobacteria bacterium | reverse complement strand
CTGCCGACGTGCATTGGCTGGCGAGCGTCTTCGAGGTAGAGAAAGGAAGAGTCGAGTCCGGAAAGAGGCTGCATCAGAATTCTCCATCGGGGCCGGCCCCAGAGCAGACGACTAGCCTACACCCGGAGGCGGCTCGATCTCCAGCCCTTCTCAAGATTCGTCGAAACTACGGTCGAGCTCTTTCAAGAGCCGCTTTTGCTCGCGTGAGAGCCGTTTGGGCACTTCGACTTCGACGAGGCAGATCAAATCCCCTCGCCCGCGACCGTTTAGACGCGGGATGCCTCCCCCACGGACCAAAAGCGTTTCGCCGGCCTGGGTGCCCGACGGGACCTTGACCGTCTGCGTCGCCTCTTCGTCTTCCTCGAACGCGGGCGCCTCGAGCTTGGCACCGAGGGCAGCCTGTGGATACGTCACGACCAGGCGATGGACGAGGTCGAACTCCTCGCGCTGGAAATCCTCGTCGGGCTCGACGTGAACGGTGACGTAGAGGTCTCCTGCCGGTCCGCCCCGCGTGCCCTCCTGACCGCGACCGCTCAGGCGGAGGCTCTGACCGGTGTCGACGCCGCCCGGGACGTTGATCTTGACGACGCGCTCGACATCGACCTGGCCGCCTCCTTCACACTCATCGCACGCCTCTTTGGCCTGCGAGCCTCGACCGCGACAGCTTGGGCAGGTCGTCGTCATCACGAACGCGCCCTGTGCGCGAGCAACCTGACCGCGGCCACCGCAGGTCGCGCAGCCTTCGAGCGCGCCGTCCTTTGCTCCCGTACCATGACAGGCCTCGCACGGCGATGGATGCGACAGATCGATCTGGCGGGTCGCACCGAACGCGGCTTCGCGAAGCGTTAGGCTCACGTCCGTGCGGATGTCGGCCCCGCGCGTGGGCGCGTTCGGGTCGCGTCGACGCCGGCCGAAGCCGCCGAAACCAAAGCCACCGCCGCCTCCACCAAACAGATCTCCGAAGATGTCTTGGAACTGACTGAACACGTCGCCGATGTCGCCAAAGCCCGGGGCGCCGGCGCCACCCAACCCCGCGTGGCCGAAGCGATCGTACATCTGCCGTTTCTGCGGGTCGCTCAGAACCGAATACGCCTCGGCGCAGATCTTGAATTGCTCCTCCGCTTGGGCGTCGTCGGGGTTGCGATCGGGATGGAACTCGAGGGCCTTCTGACGGTAGGCCTTCTTGAGCTCGGTCACCGTGACCTCGCGTGAGACGGAGAGAACTTCGTAGTAGTCAGGCTTCGACATGGGTTCCGCGGGCCGTTCGGCCGCTGCAACATAAGTATGTTGGCCCATCGGTCAAGGCGCGCTCTGCGCCGCGAATCGCAGGGCTTGGGCTCAGGCCTTGGATTTCACTTCGTTCGTTGCGCGGCCGAGCACGTCACCGACGAGCGCGTCCGAGAGCTCGCCCGAGCGCTGAAACGCCCGCATGTGCAAAATGGGTTCCCCGCCGAGGTCCGCCGCCGTTCGGCCGCCGATCTCCTGAACGTACTTGCGCGGCTCGAAGGGAACGAGGCTCGACCGCGGCTCGGCGTCGATGCGCTCGAGCAGGCCGAGCAAGGCTTGGAGCGAGTTCATCTTCATGTACGGGCAGGTCGCGCAGCCGCCCGCCGTCGAGCAACCCTCGCCACCGGCTACCCCCGGCACGACCCCGAGCCCGCTCTGTGCATCTTGGGCGATGGCGTCGCTGGCTACGGGAAATACGATCTCGGCAGAGAGACCAGCTCCGCCTTCAGACGCGTAGTCCTGAAGCTTCGTCTGCACCTGTCGGACGATTGGCGTGATCATGCCCGCTTCGGTGCCGAGGATGAACCTCAGATTGGCCTGGTCTCCCCGTGCGATGGCCTGGTCGACCTTGCCCAAGATGAAGGCGAGGATGTTCGACGTGGAGCCGACGACCCCGTTGCCCTCCCGCTGCGCGTCCAGGGCGAGCTCGAACATCTCGCCGGGTACCTCGAGGTGTGCCGTGATTAAGACATCGGCGTAGTGCGCGCGAACCAGATCCACGACCTCACGGCCGAACATGTGGTGAACGATGCAGGTTCCCTGTTCGAAATAGTGAAATCGCGGCAACAGCGAGCGAATCGTCGCCTGTTCGTGCTCCGAATGAAGCTCCCGAATCTGTTCGTCGGGCATTTCGGCCAGGCTTCGGAACATCTGCGCGAGGTTTTCGCCCATGTAGGTATCCGGACCGAACCAGATGTGTACATCGGGGATCTGGGCGGCCGCCTGCAGCACCGTTCGCACGACGTTCGAGGACGTACAGGTAATGGTCGGGACGATCGCATGCGCCTTGGCTTTGGTGACCAGGCTGGTGTTGATGTAGACGACGTGAAGCGAACGCGGAGTCGCCGAGGCCTCCATCAGATACGCGCCGTAAGCGTCTGCCTCTGCCGACTCGGCGAGCGAGCAGCCGATTGGATCGATGGCTACTCGATAGACGGGGATGTGGGCATGTCCCGATGCATCGAGCATTGCGCGCACGTTCTCGCTCATGAAGTCGACGCCGAGCACCGCAATCGTGCTCACCCCTTGCTCGGCCATCTCGATTGCGCGGTCCGCCATTGCGAGGGAATCCGAGACATGGATGTGCGGCCAGTCGCAGGCGGAGAGCACTCCCTGGAGCTCCGGATCCATGTAGAAGTGAGCGACGACGCCCGCGTTCTTGGCACGAAACAAGTCGCCAAGCTGCACGACCAACCCCGGGTCCGGCTTCAAGAATGCAGCCTGGGCCTCGGCGAACGCGCCCTGGGGAAGCAGGGCGTCGGCTGTAATGCGCAGAGAGGGGAATACGGGGAGTACCATTTGAGACCAGCTCCGAAAGCGGAGTATACCTCCCGCCCGGCGCGCCGAATGTCAAGCAAAGCCAAAGAGACCTCGGTCTATGTCCACTTCCCATGGTGCACACGAAAGTGCCCGTACTGCGACTTTGCGACCGAACCGATACGCAGCGAGGCGCTGCCACACGACGGCTATGCCGACGCATTGCTTCGCGAGCTGGACGCACGCTCGGAGGACTTGCCGGGCCGCGAATTGAGCTCGGTCTTTTTCGGAGGGGGCACCCCGTCACTCTGGGATCCAAACGCGCTGAAACGAACGCTCGCAGGGATCCGTAACGCATTCGAAGAGGTCGCTGAAAACGTCGAGGTCACGGTCGAGTGCAACCCGAGCTCACTCGATCGCGAGCATGCGTCCCTGCTTCGTGAAGCGGGCGCGAATCGGCTTTCGATAGGGGTTCAGTCCTTGCTTGATCGGCATCTGCAGTTCCTCGGTCGGCTGCACGATCGAGAACGGGCCCTCGCCACGCTCGAAGGAGCGACCGCGGAAATGCCGCGCGTGAGCGCCGACCTGATGTTTGGAATGCCCGGCCAGACGTGCAGCGAGCTTGGAGACGACATCGCACGGATCGCTGAAATGGGGGTTCGGCACGTCTCGGCGTACGCGCTGACGATCGAAGAGAAGACGATGTTTGGCTCGCTTCATCGCGCGGGGAAGCTCAGAGTCGCGCCGGAAGAGCGGTACGCGGAGCTGTTCGAACACGCGGAGCGCTGCTTCACGGACCTCGCCTGGGCGCACTACGAAGTCTCGAACTACGCGGCCGAGGGTGAGCGTTCACGCCACAATCTGCACTACTGGCGCGGCGGCGCGTACTGCGGGCTTGGCGCGGCGGCGGTCGGTTGCCTCGATCGGGCGCCCGGGCGCGCAGAGCGTTGGCGAAACGAAGCCAACCCGCAGCGGTACATGCGGCGGCAAACGTTAGACTGCGAGGTTGAAGACTTGGGCCCTGAGGAGATCATCGGCGAGGCTTGGATGCTCGGGCTACGCACCGCAGAAGGCATCGACCTCAGCGCGACCGAACGACGAGCGGGTCGCAGCCCCCGGCTTGGCAGGGAGCGTCAGATCGAGCTCGCCATCGAACACGGCAACCTCGTAGAGAACGGCCAATGGCTGCGCGTCCCCGTGGAGCGCTGGCTGAAACTTGACGGCATTGTGCGGGACTTGTTCTAGAGTGCGGAGCGGTGAAGCTCGATTTTGAAGAAGTTTCGGTGGCTGGGCTGGCCAAGTCCTATGGGCCCACGCTCGCACTGGCCGGGGTGGACCTGCGCTTCGAGGCGGGGGAGGCAACCGTTATCCGGGGCTCCAACGGCTCCGGGAAGTCAACCTTGCTCTGGCTGCTTGCAATGCTCGCCCATCCAACGCGAGGCGAAATTCGCTACGGTCGCTACGGCGTTTCACGGGCGGACGAGCTTCGTGGCCGCATCGGTTTCGTAGCACACCAGCTCCAGCTCTACCCTGGCTTGAGCGGTCACGAGAATTTGGTGCTCGCGGCCAAGCTGCAGAACATTCCCTACGCGCAGAAGCGCGCGACCGATCTCTGTGAAGCGCTCTCGCTCGACGAGTACTGGGAGCGGCCCGTTCGAACTTACTCTCGCGGCCAAGCGCAGCGCGTTTCGATTGCTCGAGCCCTTCTTCACCAGCCCCGCCTATTGTTGATGGACGAGCCTGCGACCGGCCTCGACATCAAATCCACCGCATCTTTCATCGAGCTGGTCGAGCAACAGAAGCGGGATGGCGCGATTATCCTCATCGTGACCCACGAAGCCCAGTTCGCGGGCGCCGTAGCCGACCGGGTCCTTCACATGGATCGCGGCCGAATCGCGGAGCCGCACCCATGAACACACTCCGCGCCGCATGGCTCGTGGCCCTCAAGGACCTGCAGCTCGAAATGCGCACCAAAGAGATCCTCACCTCGACGGGGCTCTTCGCGTTTCTGGTCGTCACACTCGGCTCGCTCGCGTTTTACACCGATCCGGTCAGCTCTCCGAACGTCGCCCCCGGCGTGCTTTGGATTTCGATCCTCTTCTGCGGGATTCTCCTGATCGGCCGAAGCTGGGCGCTCGAGCGGGAGAACGACGCGGTGTACGGCCTGTTGCTCGCGCCGATCCCCAGGCCGTCGATCTACATCGGCAAGACGGTCAGCGCGCTGATCCTGCTGTTTGCGATTGAGCTCCTGCTGGTCCCGCTCTGTCTCATCTTTTTTCAGATCGAGGCGTCCGGAATTTGGTTACCGCTCCTAGCGCTCGTGTTTCTCGGTTCGCTTGGCTTCGTCTCGACCGCTTCTCTGTTTTCCGCGGTCGGCATTCGCACGCGCGCCCGCGACCTGATGTTGAGCGTCCTGGTGTTCCCGCTGGTCGCCCCCGCACTGCTTGCCTCGGCGGTAGCGACGCGGGAGCTCTTTGCAGGCGCTAGCATGACCGAGCTGATCGGCTGGCTCCGCATCCTGACCGCCTTCGACCTCTTGTTCGTCGGCTTTGGAGTCTGGATATCGCGCCACCTCCTCTCAGAAACCTGAGCCGTCAGCGATACGCGCGAATCAGGTCGAGCGCGACCGGGTTCGACCAGTCGAGCGCGCCGTCGAAGCGAAAGCGCACCACTCCGTCCGCGTCGATAATCCAAGTCTCCGGGAATAGCTTCGTTCCGAACAGACCCGTCACGACCTCCCGGTCCGCATCGAGCAAGCTCGTGATGCGCGAGTTGCGAGGGACGATCGTCTCGACTTCTGCCCAGCTCCGGTCGGTCGATACCGCGACGACCTCGACGTCGCCCCAATCTCGAGTCATCTCTGCGAGCAGCTCGATGGTGGGCATCTCTTGGATGCAAGGCCGGCAAGTCACCGTCCAGAAGTTCATCACGATGACCTTCCCGCGCTGTTCGGCCATCTTCCACTCACTGCCGTCCTGCATGGGAAGGCTGAAATCCGGGGCGAGAAGAGAGGCGCCCAGGTAGTGGGGAACGCCGCCCTGGCCGTTCATCAGCTGCTCGAACCGTGCGTTCCCGAGAAGCGCCCTGAACGGGGCCTCGCGCGCGCGGGCCTGTGCATCGACGACGGCGCCCGTGAACGTAAATATCACTGGAAACGCTATCGCAGCGACGATCAGGGTGGCGATGAGCTCGCGACGAGACACGCGGCAGGTCTAGCGCTTTTCGAGGCCGAGCGAAAGCGGATCGTCGACGTCTGGCGGCCGCACCGTTTGGTCGCCGATCCGGATGTAGACGCCGTCGTCGTCCTCGCAGATTTGATCGCTCATTTTGCTGACGGCGTGGTTGTCGAATCGCGCCGGGCAGCGGCCTTCGCGAACCGCACACCAGAGCGCACCCTCGGGGCCTTGGCAGAGTGAGCTCGGATCGAGCGGCTCGCGGAGGTCGCCCGACAGAAGCAAAACGATGCCCTCGGGGCGCAGGTCCACATCCTTCACGAAATACGCGGGCCCTTCGATCTCCACGTATGCCCAGTTGATCGCGTTGCTCAGGCAGAACCTGCCGTCTTCGGCGCGGTCGACCCATCCGTCGAAGGAGCGAGCCAGAATCGGATGGCTGATCTCGTCGGCTCCGTTGAACCAGCGTCCGCGCGCGTCGCGGCGGATCTCTGTCTCTCGGCTGCGTCCTTGAATAAACTGCGCTGGGTCCATCACCTCGAGCAGACTACAATGAGGCGCGATGGCGAGAAAGAGCCGAAAGCTGGTGGTCGTCTCGAATCGCGGCCCGTATCGGCATGAAGCCAGCCGCGGCCGCGACCGCTGGGTCCGCGCCGCCGGGGGCCTGGTTTCCGCCCTCGATCCTGTATTGCAGAAACGCGGTGGCGTCTGGGTAAGCGCCAAACCTGCCAAAGACTTCCACTCGGTCACGGTTCCGGCCCCCCATCTCAGCTACGACCTGGCCCACATTTCGATCAAGCGGGGAGAGCAGCGGGGATTTTACGAAGGGGTATCGAACGCGGTGCTGTGGCCCCTCCTCCACGGATTCGAGCCCACGATTCAGGTCGGGGATGCCCCCTGGTCGAGCTACGTGGACGCGAACCAGGCCTTCGCCGACACCACGGTTTCAACCAGTGGTCCGAGCGACCTGGTGTGGATTCAGGACTATCACCTCATGCTCGTGCCAGCGATGCTGCGCGCCAGGCGCAGCAGGACGCGGATCGGCTGGTTCTGCCACATCCCCTGGCCGCCCCCGGACACCTTCGGCATCCTCCCCTGGGGCGAGGAGATTCTCGAAGGGTTGCTCGGCGCGGACATCCTCGGCTTTCATCTTCCCGAGTACGCCGAACACTTTCGGCAGTGCGTCGAGCGCTTCACCTCGCATCGGGTGTCGAGCAGGACGATTCACTACCGCGACCGCGAGGTGACTACGCTCGCTGCGCCGATCGGAATCCCCGTGGAGGAGCTGCAGGCACTGGCCATCGATCCGGACGTGGATCGCGAGGTCGATCGAATCCGCGCGTCGATGGGGAACCGCCAGCTGATGCTGGGTGTCGATCGGCTCGACTACACGAAGGGAATTCCGGAGCGACTTTCAGCGTTCGATCGACTCCTGCGTCGAGACACGGGCGCGCGCAAGCGGTACGCCCTAATCCAAGTGATGGTGCCGAGCCGCACCGACGTAAAAGCGTACGCCGATCTCAAAGAAGAGATCGACCGCATGGTCGGCGACATCAACGGCCGCTACGCGGAGACCGGCCGCGTCCCGATTCACTATCTCTATCGGAACTTGAGTCAGCGGGCGCTCTTCGCCCACTACCGCGCAGCGGATGTCGCGCTCGTCACGCCTTTGCGCGACGGAATGAACCTCGTGGCGCACGAATACGCCGCCGCGAGGACCGACGAGGATGGTGTGTTGATTCTGAGCGAGTTCGCCGGTGCGGCGAAGCACCTCAAGGGCGCTGTCCTCGTGAACCCCTACGACGTCGACGCGACCACCGCCGCCATTCACGGTGCGCTCACCATGCCGGCGAAGGAGAAGCGAAGGCGAATGCGTTCGATGCGATCCGAGGTGATGCGACTCGACGTGCACCTCTGGGCCGACCGCTACCTCGAAGCGCTGGAGGGAAAGTGACTCGCCTCCGGACCTTGCTCGAGTCTTTGCTCGAGCTCGAAAGGCCCTTGCTGGTGGCTCTCGACGTGGACGGGACGATCTCGCCCATCGTAGCGGACCCGGATCTGGCGCGAATTCCCGACGCCACACTCTCCAGCCTCGAGGCGCTTGCGGGGGCGCCTCGGGCGGGTCTCGCGCTGATCACCGGCCGCGCGCTGAGCTCCCTGGCGCGAATGGAACAGCTCGAAGGCATCTGGCGAGCGGTCGAGCATGGCGGGCTGGTCCTCGCGCCCGGGCAAGCTCCGGGGCCGCGTGAGCTCGTGCCAGAACGGAGAGAGGCCCTCGAGCTCTTTCAACACTGGGTCAGGACGCACGCACGGGATGCGTTCATCGAATACAAGCCGCAGGCGATCGCCGTGCACGTTCGTGCGATTGCCGCCAAAGATCCTGCGCGCGCCGCGAGGCTGCTCGGTGAGGCAGACGAGCTCGCCCAGAACCTCGGCCTGCACGTACGCCGTGGCAAGGCCTTGCGGGAAGCCGAAGCCGTCCGTCATGACAAGGGCAGCGCGCTTACCGAGATTTTCGAGCGCTCCGGGGCGCGCTCCGTGTTCTTTGCTGGCGACGACCTCACGGACTTTCCTGCGATTGAATTTGCAGCGGAGCACGGCATCGGCGCGTTCGTCTGCTCAGACGAACAAAGAGGAGCGCCGCCAGCGTCGGCCGAGCTTTTGCAGAGCGTAGACGATACGGCCGAGCTGCTCGCGGAACTGGCCAAACGCATCACCCTCTGAGCGCTGGCGCCCGTACCGTCTCGTGGTAGAGGCCGGGGATGTTGGATCGAGAAATCGCGGAGTCTGCGCGCGTTGCGCGACAGGCCGGCGCAATCTTGATGGAGGTCTACGCAACCGACTTCCTGGTCGCTTACAAAGAAGAAGCGGACCCGGTGACCGAGGCCGACACCAGGGCCAACGCATACATCGTGGGAGAGCTCCGCAAGGTGTTTCCCGACGACGGAATCGTTGCGGAAGAGAACGAAGACCAAAGCGATGCGCTCCGGTCGGGTCGCTGCTGGTACGTGGACCCTCTCGACGGCACCAGAGAGTTCGTTGCGAGGAACGGCGAGTTCTCGGTCATGCTCGGTCTGGCGATCGATGGGGTTTCGACGCTGGGCGTCGTCTACCAGCCGGGAATCGACAAGCTCTACTACGGCGCCGTGGGCGAAGGCGCGGTGCTCGAGTATCGCGGCGCGCGCCGTCGCCTGAAGGTCAGCGACATTGCAGAACCCAGCCGGTTGAGATTGGTGGTTTCCCGGTCGCACCGGAACAGCGCCATCTCGGAAGTCGTTGCCCGACTCGGCATCCGCCACGAGACAGCGAGTGGCTCGGTCGGGCTCAAAGCCGGTCTCATCGCCGAGCAGGAAGCCGACGTCTACGTCCACATTTCGGACCGGTCGAGCCGATGGGACGCCTGTGGCCCCGAAGCGATTCTGAAGGCGGCCGGCGGGCGCTTCACCGATCTCGCGGGGCAGCCCTTGCACTACGGCGGGACGGACATGCGCAATCGAACGGGCATCCTTGCCTGTAATGCCGCGGCGTTCGACGCGGTTCTCCCGGTGGCCAGGGCGTCGGCGCGCTCGATAGGACTCCTTCGATAAGGTTTGGCGATGGCACCTGTGGATTGGCAACAGGCGTGGAGGCAGGGGACGACCCCGTGGGATGCAGGCACCTCGCCACCTGCGCTCCGGCACATGCTCGAGCGCGGACAGATCCCCGCCGGCCGGATCCTCGTTCCCGGCTGCGGCACCGGCTACGACTTGGCAACCCTCGCGCGCGCCGATCGAGAGGTCGTCGGGCTCGACCTTTCCGACGAGGCTCGGGCGGCATTTCTCGCGGTCCACGCTGACCTTCCGGGTCCGGTCTCGTATGAAGTCGGTGACTTCTTTTCGTACGAGCCACAGGACGCCTTCGATTTCGTTTGGGACTACACGTTCTTCTGCGCTCTCGATCCCGAGCAGCGCGGCGCTTGGGCCGGGACGATGGAGCGCCTGGTAAGACCCTCCGGACTGCTCGCTACCCTTCTCTTCCCGTTCGAAGACCCGCTGTCGGGGCGTGACGGGCCGCCGTGGCCGATCAATACGGACCTCGTTCGAAGCCTCATCGACGTCAGCTTCGAAGAAATGGAAGTCACGGAAATGGAACAGACGCACCCGGGACGCGAAGGACGCGAGCGGCTGGCGCTCTGGCGTCGACGCGAGCCCTAGTCAGCGCCGGGGAGCGGAATCGACGACGACCGCCATTTCACCTCGGAAAACCCGAGCCGGTAATGAGCCGTCGCACCTTTGTCGTGCACGCCGATCCAGACTTGCGTCGTGCCGATGGGGAAGTGGGAGCGAAGCATCGGGTCCTTGGTCTTGTTGCGGTTGTCGTTGCAGACCACCGACCCGTCGGGCTTGCGAACGACGAGCAGGGTATCGGACCGCGAACGAGCTAAAACGTGCAGATTGAAGAAGGCCGTGTCGGTCTCGAGGAGGTAGTCTGGGCGCTCGGAAATCCAACCCTTGCACTTGCGGTGGATCGAGCGAGCTCGAACCTCGCCGATCGCTTCCCCGGACACGATCCGGGGATCCGGGCTGAAGCCTGCGTGAAGTGGAACCAGCCCGAAGCGCGACGATGCCTCTTCGTTGTAAGCGACCATTTCGGGGGCCGCGGGAGCGGGAGCGGCCTCGTCCGGCTCACCAATCGCAGACCCTTCGGTACAGGCAGCGAGGGTGAGCAATGAAGCCAGAGGGCCGACGGCGCCGGCCAAGAATCTGCGCGACGCGACCACCTTGCGGCCTTGGTACCTGCAGCACGCCCAGAAGGTCAACCGGCCAGGCAAGGTGAATGAGCGGCCAGGATGGCGCCGCACCGCTGCGGCCCGGGCTTGATTCCTGGCATCAGCAGGTATAGACAAGCCCTAGACAAGCCCTGAACAGTCTCAGTGCTCGGCTCGATACCAAAGGCAAACGTGGCAGACGAAGCGAAATACCGGGTAGGCATGGTCTCGAAGATGACCGGGCTCTCCACCCACACCCTCCGAATGTGGGAGAAGCGCTACATCGCCGTTCTGCCGAAGCGAACCGAGGCCGGAGGCCGCCTCTACACCGACGCAGACGTCGAACGGCTTCGGCTGCTGCACGAGCTGGTCGAACAGGGTCACTCGATAGGCGGGATTGCGAAGCTGTCGGATGCCGATCTTCGTCACATGGCGGCCTCCTTCTCTTCAACGCCGAGCCAACCGGCCGCTCAACACCTCCCCGAGCTTCGCGACCGCGTAATGAAGGCGATCGAGCAGCTTCGCATCCAGGACGCCGAGCTGATGCTCTCCCGTGCGGCCTTGAGCACCGAACCGAGCGAATTTCTGCAATCGGTCGTCGCCCCCGTCTTGGTCGAAATCGGCGAACGCTGGCAGCGCGGCGAGATGCGGATCGCACACGAGCACGCGGGCTCGACGGTCATGCGTGGCCTGCTGTTCTCACTGATGCGGCTCTATCCGGCGGGCGACGCCAGGCGCCGCGCGGTCATTGCGACGCCGGCAACCGAAGATCACGAGCTTGGCGCGCTCATGGTGGCGATGTTGGCTGCGATGCACGGATGGAGCGTTCTGTACCTGGGACCGGATCTGCCGGCCGAAGAGATCGCCTATGCCGTCAACGACACGAAAGCGGATCTTCTCATGCTGTCGATCACCAACCTGGAGCCCAAGGATTCTCAGCGAGAGATCGCGGCGATCGAAGCGGCGATACCGAAGAGGGTGAAGGTCCTCGCCGGCGGGCGAGCCGCCAGCGCGCTCCCCGAAAGCCGCGTGCAGATCCTGCAAGACCTCTCGGTGGTGGAGACCGAGCTCAGTCGATAGCGTCGACAGGCGCGTCGGGCGGGAGGCTGTCACGCGTCGCGCCTTTGATCACCTTCTGGGCCAAGGTCGCGAGGCTCCGCGCACCGCTCTTTTTGAGAAGCGATCGAATCTGGGCCTTGACGGTGTTCTCGGCCACCCCGAGGGACTCGGCAAGCTCCTTGCGGGACAGACCGTCGACCGAGAGGGTGAGGAGCTCGGTTTCACGGCGCGTGAGCTTGAGCTGTCTCGCCAGGTGCTCGATGCGCTGCCCGATGGCTGCGTCATCGACCCGCGCCTGAGCGAGCGCACGCTGGATGAAGGGATTTAGATTGTCCGCGGATGCGGGCTTGCAGACGTACTCACCGCGCATCGTCTGGACTTTGTTGACGACATCGCGATTGAGCTCGCCCGTGAGCACCAGGACCGGCAGCTCGCCGTGCATCTGCCGAATTTCGGCGAGCAGGTCCAGGCCGTAGCCGTCGGGCAGAATCAGGTCGAGGACGACGCCTGTCCATTCCTCCTGGCTCTTCAACTGCTCACGGGCCGCGCCCATGCTGTGCACGACCTCGACCGCGCCGTGACGCCCAAATGTACGAGCTAAGGTCCGAGCCAGCGTTGGCTCGTCCTCCACAATCAAAAACCCACCCGCCATGCCGCGTAAGCTACCCCACTTCACCCCTTGGGTGGTGTCGATTCGCGCCGACTCGATCGGTTTTTTAACCCTTATCGGGCCCCAACGCTGCGCTACTACGAAATAAAATGAATGATTTCAGGCCGCTTGCGCGTAGACGCGCAGGGGTGAGCACCAATTCCGGCCCCTCATCCGCCGGGGCGACAATCGGCGATGACTTGACGCAAGGGCTCGTCCCCTCTTGAATGGACCGACGGCATGTATGCGGTTGTGATTACGGATGAGGGGGGCGTCCGGCGCAGGCTTGATTTCACCAAGCCCGAGCTGACCGTGGGCCGGGTTCAGGGCAACGACATCGTCTTGGCCAAGCGCAACGTCTCCAAGCAGCACGCGCGTCTGAAGCTCGAGAACGAACAGGCCGTTGTCGTCGACCTGAACAGTACGAACGGGACCTGGGTCAACGGTCGCAAGATCACCGCCGCTCAGCCGCTGAAGCAGGGCGACAAGATCTACATCGCGGACTTCATCATCACGCTCGAGGTCGCGGATGAACGCTCCGAGACGCAAGGCGAGATGCCGCGGGTCTCGGAGCCGCCTCCGCTGCCGAGCAAGGCCGCACCGGTCATGGGCAGCTCGGTGCCGGTCCGACGGTCGATCGCAGCTCGGCGCTCGACGGCAGGAGGCTCGAGCGTGGCGGGATTGCCCACGGATCCCAGAGGCACGGTCAGCCCACCGCGTATTCAACGACGAGAGACTAGCCTGCCGCGCGCGCGGGCCAAGACCGAAACCGAAATTTCGGTCGGCGATCCGCTGAACAACCTGCTCAGCCGCCTCGCGGAGCGCATGGACATCGACGACGTCGACTCCGCGTCCATGAAGAACCAAGAGCGCTGGTCGGCCGCACGAGCGGCGATCGCCGAGACGTTTCTCGCAATGCAGACGGATGGTCTGGTGCACCCCGACTTGGACATGCGCGGACTGGCGCACGCGGCACTTCACGAAGCAGTCGGCCTGGGTGCGCTCGATGATTTGCTGTCCGACGAATCGGCGCAAACCATCGTCGTGAACGGCCCGGAGAGAATCTTCGTGGACAAGGGTGACGGTCTCGAACCTGCATCCGTGCGGTTTTCGTCGGCGCGCGCCGTCCAGAGAGTCGCACAGCGCCTCGCGGCGGAATGCGGTCAGGCACTCGAAGGTCGACCGGTGCTCAACGGCCGACTCTCCTTCGGCCCAAGCCTGACGATCCTGCAGCCACCGCTCGTCATGAGTGGATTGGTCATCGAGATTCGCATCCGCAGCGCGAGCTCGCTCGATCAACTCGCCGAGAAGGGTTGGCTGAGCACCGACGCTGCGACGTACCTGACAAAGGCCGTCGCGGAATGCCGCAACATCGTCGTCGCTGGCTCCCGAGGTTCGGGCGTGACCAAGCTCCTGTCGGCCTTGGTTCGGGAGCTTCCCAAGGGCGAAAACACGATCACGATCGAGACGATCCCGGAGCTCGACATCGATCGCGACCAGGTGATCTCATTGACCGCCGCCGACTCGGGGGTTCCGCTCAGCGAAGCGATCGCTCACGGCGCACGGCTTCACGCCGAACACCTGGTGATCCACGATCTGTCCGGGCCAGAGACGATGGCAGCGCTGACGGCGGTCCTAGGACGGGAACCGGGCCACCTTCTTGGCGTTCATTGCTGGAGCAGCAAAGATGCCATCGAAGGCCTGATGCTGGCGGCGGGCGCCACCGGAGCCGACCGTGCCTATCTCGCGCAGCTGCTGGCTAGCGCCGTCGACCTCGTCGTTTCGATGCAGCGTGGACCGGAGGGTCGGCGCGTGGGCGCTATCCTCGAGGTTCAGGGGCACGAAGGCGGGGACGTCAGCTACCAGTCGGTCCCGTTCTAAGACGCGCGCCATCCTCGTTTTCCCGCATGACTTCGATCGGCGCCTCGCTGACGCCGGGCGCCGGGCAGGCAGGGTAAGCAAAGTAGTAGCCTTGTCCGTAGTCTGCACCGCAGTCGATGACGACCCGCATCTCGGTCTCCTGCTCGATGCCTTCGGCAACCACGCGCGCGCCGAGCTCGTGACACAGCTGTACGATGTGGCGAACGAGGACCTGCGCGCGACGATCGTCGGCCAGGTCGGCGATCAAAGTTCGATCGAGCTTCACCATCTCGGGTTTGAGGTCGGCGATGTATTTCAAGTTCGAGTACCCCGCGCCGAGGTCGTCGACCGCGAGGAGCACGCCCTTGCCGCGGATTTCCCGAAGGACGCTATGGCAGTACGCAAAATGGGTCAGCGGCACGGACTCCGTCACCTCGAGATAAACGATGGAGTCGTGCGTGAAGATCGGGTCGTCCGGCTGAACGAGCCAAGACTCGTCGAATTCGTTCGGGTGAACGTTGAGAAAGAGAGGCATCCCGGGGCAGTGCGTGGTCGAGAGCTCACGAATGGCGCGCCCGAGTGCGCCGACACATCGTGACTGGATCGCCTCGTCGAAGAGCTTTGGCGGATTGATCCAGTGCGGCGAGTTGCTGCGCACGAGCGCCTCGTGCGCGAACGGCTCCATCGTCGCGAGCGACACGATCGGCTGGTACACCACGCTCAGGTCCCCGAGGGTCAGAACGTCTGGGAGACCCCGCATCGTGCGAAGGCGGGGAATCCCCGCTCGACGCGCCTGGGTGTTCTTCAACCAGTTGCGAAAGTTGGTCACAAATGCCCCACCACGGTAAGTTTACACCAACATGACGGAGCGCGGCCACCTTCGTTTTTCGCGCCCCTGGCGCCGTTCAGACGCCTCTGGTATGCCCCGCAGCGATGAAAAACCCTACATCCAGCGGCTCGACTCACGTCAGCTCCATCGGCACCACCCTCGAGCGCCATCTGCTCGACCGCCAGCGACGGATGCCGGAAGCGACCGGCGATTTCACCGGGCTTTTCCAACAGATCAGCCTGGCTGCGAAAATCATAGGCAGCCGAGTCAGCAAAGCGGGGCTGTCAGGCATTCTCGGCCGAACCGGGACGACGAACGTGCAGGGCGAGCAGGTTCAGAAGCTCGATGATTTCGCGAACAGCACGATCGTGAGTACCGTCGAGGCCGGCGGCCACGTCTGCGTAATGGGAAGCGAGGAGGTCGAAGAGCCGATTCAGATTCCGTCGCAGTACCCACAGGGCAAGTACGTGCTGCAGTTCGATCCTCTCGACGGCTCGGGCAACATCGACATCAACGCATCCATCGGAACGATTTTTTCGATTCATCGCCGCCTGACCCCAGACGGCGAGCCGGGCACCTTGAAGGATCTCCTGCAGCCTGGCAGCGCAATCGTCGCTGCAGGGTACGTAGTGTACGGCTCGTCAAACATGCTGGTCTACTCGACCGGCGACCAGGTCGACGGCTTCACGTACGACCCCGGCGTCGGCGAGTTCTTCTTGTCGCACCCGAACATCAAGGTCCCAGAGCGCGGCGGCATCTACTCGATCAACGAGGGCAACTACCACAGCTGGGACAAGGGCATTCAAGACTGGGTCGACTGGATCAAAACACCGTCGGAGAACAAAAAGGCCTACCGCTTGAGGTATATCGGCGCGATGGTTGCGGACCTCCATCGAACTCTTCTGCGTGGCGGCGTGTTCGTGTATCCACCCGATGTGAAGAATGCGAAGGGCAAGCTCCGACTTCTCTATGAAGCTGCGCCGATGGCGTTCCTCGTCGAAGCCGCCGGTGGCGCTGCGTCGGACGGCAAAAACCGGATCCTCACGATCCAACCCAGCGAGCTTCACCAGCGCACAGCGGTCTTCATGGGCAGCACCGACGATGTCGCGGATGTTCTGAAGTTCGCGAACGCCTGAGTCGCTCAGAGCTTCGGCATCATTTGGAAGGGCACCTCGGTGCGTACGCAGCCGTTTTCCGGCTTCGGGAACTTCCAAGTCCTGGCTACGCGCTTGACGCAGTTGTAGACCTGCTGATCTTTGAGAGAACCACCCACCGAGACCGCCTTCACAGCACCACTGGCGCCGATCGTCAGCAGAACTCTCATCGAACCTTGAAGCAGATTGTCGTCTTTCAGCCGTCGCTCGTAGCAAGCTTGGACCTGTTTGCTCGGCTGTCCCCGAATCACCCGGCTCAGCTCGGAGGCCGGAATCGTTCCGTTGCAGATCCAGTCCGCCGGTCGCGTCTGCGCTGTCGTCGCGGACTTTGAGCTCGGCTTCGCTTGCTCCAATCCGTCCGGGTCCAGGCCGCCATCTTCCTCCGGGATCTCGATTTCGGGCGCGAACTGAGCCCTCGGCTCGGCCTCGGGCGCTGCCTCAACCGGCGCGGGCTCCGGGTCCGGTCTGCAGTCCCTGACGAAAAACCAGAGAAGCACCGCGGCCAACAGGAGGAGCAAGCCGATGATGCCGTACTTGCCGTCGTTCTTCTTCAGTGGCGGTAGGCTCGAGCCCTGGGTCACATCCCCCTCACTTTCCCCAGTCCAAGGCGCTCCGCGCACCCGAGAGCGGAGTGTAGAATCCTTGACCGATCGCGCCAACTGCCAAGGCCCCTCGGGCACAAAAAACCACTGTTTGCCGCGAGGCGACCTCTCCTCTATGGTTCGGCCTCTTTCACGGCAATTGGCAATGGTTGATAAGTTCAAAGGCTTCTTTTTAGTTCTTCTCGTCGTGCTGCTTTCGGCGGTGTTTGCCCTGCAATTCGGGGGTGGCCAGGCTGAGGGCTGCGCGGCGGGCGGCAGTACCTATCTCGCGCGCGTCTATGACCAGACGCTGAGCCGAGGCGACTTCGAGGCTGCGTACTCGGTGGCGAATTTCGGAAGGCTGCCCGAGGAAACGCAGCGTTCGATGGGCCTACCCCAGCTCGTCCTGGACGGGCTCATCGACCGCACGCTTCTGGCACGCGAGGCCCGGAAGGTTGGGTTCGACGTCAGTCAAGACGAGGTCATGGCGCGCTTCGTCAACGAAGGAATCATCTTGCTCTCCCTCGGAGTCGGCGCACCGCCGATGCTTCCACAGGGCGAGATACCGGTTTCCTTCAAAGACAAAGAAGGCGCGTTCAACAAGGACCTTGCCGAGCGTTACATTCAAAACGGGCTGCGCCGGAGCGTGGGCGAGTTCGCTGATGCTCAGGTCGATGAATACCTCGCGGCGCGCATGCGTGAGCTCATCGCTTCGACGGTCAACGTGAGCGACGCAGAGGTCTGGGACGACTACGTTCGCGAGAACGACAGCGCGAAGATCAAGTACATCCGTTTCGCCCCAGGGTACTACCTCGCACAAAAACCGCCGACTTCGAAGGCTGCGCTCGACGCCTGGATTGCAGAGAACGAGGCTCGTCTGGACGCCGAGTACGAGATCAACAAGTACCGCTACACCGATCTCGACAAACAGGTTCGCGCTCGCCACATCCTGGTCAAGGCAGGCTCTTACGCAAGCGAAGAGCAGCGGGCCCAGGCCTTGAAGCGGGCCCAGGCGCTGCAAAAGCGCGCTGCTCAGGGTGAGGATTTCGAAAAGCTCGCCAGCGCGAACAGCGAGGACCAAGTCACCGCCAAGAAGGGCGGCGACATCGGTTTTCTGCGCAAGGGCACGATGCCCGAGTCATTCGACGCATCTCTCTTCGGGATGGAAGTAGATCAGATCTCCGAGGTCGTCGAAACACCGTACGGCTTTCACATCATCAAGGCGGTCGCCATTCGCGAAGGCGATGTCCCGATCGACGAGGCCAAGGAGGAGCTCGCCGAGGGCCTCTACCGGGAAGACTGGCTGCAGGCGAGGGCGCGTGACGCTGCGACGAGCACGCTGGCTGCTTGGCGTGCGAATCAAGACGACGATGCCATTGCGAAGAAGCTCGCGACCGCATCCGAGAAGGGCGGTGAGTCGGCGCTCACCCCAACGCTCGAAGAAACGGTCGACTTTGGACGCGCCGACACACCCATTGCAGGCATCTCTACGTCTTCGCTCCTCGACGCGGTGTTCTCCTTGACCGACGGGGAGGCGTTCCCAACGGCCCCGGTCAAGCTCGGCCGCGAGTGGCTCGTCTTTCGTCTGATAGACAGGCAACGGCCCGACAAAGAGGCATTCAACGACTCGGTGCGGGCGTCGACCCGCGAGGTGCTTCAGACGCTCAAGAAGCGGGAAATGGTCGACCTCTACATCCAGCAGCTACGCACCAGGGCAATCGCCGACAAGGCACTGCGCGTCAACCCGCTACAAACACCGGATGGTCGCAGCTAAGAGCGCCCGTCTTCTCGAGCTGCCCACCGAGTCGTTCACACTCGGCAACGGCCTGCCGGTGCGGCTCGTGCCCCTAACCCACCTGCAGTCGGCGACGGTGTCGTGCTTCGTGCGGGTCGGTTCGCGCTACGAAACCGCCCCCAACAACGGCTTGAGCCACTTCTTGGAGCACATGCTGTATCGCGGCACGGTCACGCACCCCGCAGCCAACGAGCTCAACCTCGCAATCGAGCGTCTCGGCGGCACCCTCGACGCCGCGACACACGTGGACTTCACGAGCTACGATCTTTCGTTGCCGCCCGAGGCGATCGCCGAAGGCGTGCAGCTCCTCGGCGAAGTGCTGCAACAACCGCTCTTGACCGAGCTTCGCACGGAAAAGCAGATCATTCGCGAAGAGATCCTCGAAGACCTCAACGAGGAGGGGGCGCAAATCAACGTCGACAACGTTTCTCGGCGATTGCTCTACCCGAACCACCCGCTCGGCTTCACCATTCTCGGGCCTCTAGCCAACCTGGAAAGCTTCGAAACCAAAGATCTGCGTCGGCATCACAGTAGCCACTACAACGCGAGGAACTCCGTGCTCTGTGTGGCAGGTGCTTTCGACCCGCGGGAGATCGAGGAAACGATTCGGTCGAGCTTCGACGGAATGTCCAAGGGCAAGGCAATCGAGCCTCTCGAGGCCCCCGAGCACTCCACGTCGCAGCGTTTTACGTACGTCCATGAACACGGAAGCCAGACGGACGTCAGGCTTTCGTTCCACACGCCCGGCGTCGCGAGCTCTGAAGCGCCGTCCCTGCTCTTGCTCGATCGGGTGCTGGACGACGGGCTGAGCACGCGCATCCATCAAACGATCTGCGAAGAGCGTGGCCTAGCGTATGAGGCTTTCTCCGGAAACGACTCACTCGAAGATTGCGGTGTTTTCGATTTTGGTGCTTCGGTCGAACACAGCAAGGCGCCATATCTCGTGGAAACCATTCTAGAGCTCATAGCCGAGCTTCGGGGGAGCTCGCCTACGGACGAAGAGGTCGACAAGGCGAGACGTCGCTACCTATGGGACCTGCGGACGGTGCGCGATGACCCCGAAGATGCGTCGCACTTCGTCGGAAGCAGCGCTCTGCTGGGACTTCCCGAACGCGTCGGGACTCTGGCCGATCGAGTTGCGCGAGTAACGCCGCAGGATATCCAGCGCGCAGCCCAACGCTACCTCGACCCAAAGGCGGCGCATCTGACCTGCGTAGGAGTCTTGGACGAGGCTCTAGTTTCCGATCTTCGCGGCCTGGCCGGCGCCTAGGAATCTAGGAGTCTAGGTTCACCCAGTAAGCCTGCCCATCGGGCCCCCACTCTTTCTTCCAGAGCGGCACGGTTTCTTTGATTCGATCGATGGCTTTGCGGCACGCGGTGAACGCGTCGTCTCGATGCGCCGCGCTCGCAGCAACGCAGACCGCGACATCGCCGACTGCGAGCGCGCCAACCCGATGCACCGCGGCTATTCGAACGCCCGCGTGCTCGACGATGACGCCTTCGAGGACACGCGCCATTTCTTTTTGAGCCAAGCTCTCGTGGGCTTCGTAGTCGAGCCTCTCGACTCGCTGGCCGTTTGCGTGGTCGCGCACGATACCTTGGAAGATGCACACGCCTCCAGCCCCAGAGTGCTCGACCGCCTTGCGAACTTCGTCGAGTGAGATCTCACGATCGCTGACTTTGCAAAGAGCGACCGGCGAACCGCCCGCAACCGGTGGGAGAACGTCCACGCGATCCCCATCGGACAGACTCTGCGAGGCATCGACGAAATCACCGTTCACGGCGAGTCGCATACGCGCGAGGAATGCCGCGAGCGGCGGATGACGGTCACTCACCAGGCGCCGCAATTCCTCCTGCGGAAGACTCTGCGCCTCCAGCTCGAAGCTGGACTCAGCGCACCCTGCAAGCTCGCGGGCAGCCGCATAGAAGTGGACCTCGATTCTCATCGGCGGAGAAAGCTTAGCAGGCCCCGAAATGCGGGCAGCTCCGCCCCCCGTGATAGGGTTCGGGCGAAGTGCGCGAGTCCTCATTGAAGTTGGTCGCTTGGCTGGTCGCCGCGGGCGTGGCGGGCGGCGTCCTCGCTCTGCCGCAGCCCGTGGATCCCTGGGAGATGCCAAGCCTGGTGCTCGATCGCGCCGCGGTATCGGACGCCATCGCGCTCGACGAAACGCTCGCCGAAGAAGCCCCCGACAGTGAAGAGGCCCAGGCCTTACGCTCGATCTTTCTCGATCACGGAAGCTCAGAGGCCAATCCCCCGTACCCGCGGCGGGAGTACGATCGGCGACAGGCTGCAATTCACCATGCGACGAACGCCCTGATCGAACGGCACGGAGAGCCTGCGTTCGAGGCGATGAGGGCGCGCGCGGTTGAGGAGTTCATGGAGGTGCTTGACGATGGCAGACTCGAGGCACAGAGCGACAGCGAAGAGGCAATTCTCGGAGGCGTCCAAGAGGTCTTCGAGCAGTACGGCGCCGTACGCGGCAACGTGATCGTCGCACCTCCACTCACGCTGCGCGTCTTCTACAAGGCACGCTGGAATTCAATCCATAGGCGACCGTTCGTGGAGGGCTTCTCTCGAATAGAAAAGCAGGCCTACTGGGGCTGGCTCGCGCTCCATGCCTGGGGCAAGCCGCTGGGCAAACGCGAGGAAGCCTTGCTCGCATTTCGCGACTCCGGCGGCTTCGGTACTCCGGAGGCGGCTGCTCTTTTCGACGTCCTCGAAGGAAATCCCGAGCGGGGGTCGAATTCGCTGCGACGGCTCTACGAAGCCAGCGGGCAGCTCCGCTTGCGAAATTTCTCGCTTGGCGTGATTCAAGCCGGTCTTTCTCCAGCCGGTTCACCGTGATGCGAGCCTCGGAGTGGACACGAAATTCCCGTTCTCGTAACCTGAGGCACCCGTTCAGACGGAACGAGACGAGCCTGGCGTGAAAGTCGATCTCAAGAAGAGCCTCTTCATCCTCCCTAACCTCTTCACACTCTCCAGTGTGCTCTGCGGTTTTAACGCCATCTTGATCGTCTCGGACCAGCCAACTTCCGATGACTTCTATCGCGCGGCGCTCCTCATCGTCTTCGCCCTCTTCTTCGACGGCATCGACGGCCGAGTCGCACGCCTGACCAAGACGCAAACCGCCATTGGAGTCCAGCTGGACTCTCTCGCGGACGTAATCTCGTTTGGCGTCGCGCCGGCCATCCTCGTTTATCATTGGTCGCTCTCCGAGCTCGGAACGGCCGGGATGTTCATCGGTTTCCTCTACGTCGCCGCCGGCGCCGTCCGACTCGCTCGTTTCAACGTGACATCGACCAACGATGAGGGGCAGCCTGAGCACCCTGGCAAATACACCCAGGGCCTACCGATCCCCGCAGCAGCCGGTATCCTGATCTCGATCGTGGTGGCAAACCACCTCACCGGAAGGCTTCCGTTTACGCCCATTTTGATCTCGTCGCTCGTGCTCGCGCTCTCGGTTTTCATGGTGAGCGCGATGCCGTTTCGCTCGTTCAAGGACCTGCGTCTCAACGTGCGTACGGTCCTGTTCATCTCGATCGCAATCGGTGTGACGGTTTGGATAGCGTTGAAGGTGCACCCGTCGATGGCGCTGGTTTGGCTGCTCGCGGCCTACGTGATTATCGGCATCGTGGAGAGCCTCATCGTCCTGATGCAAAAGGCGCGCGCCGGCATCGACAAAGCCGGCCAGCGCTCGGCCTAAGGCACTGCTCTCGCCGGGTTCTCGTATACCGAGATGATGGGGACGCCGGCGTAGCGCAGAACGTAGACCGGCTTCGCGCTTTCAAAGGCGACCCAGGCCTGATAGTCGACCTCGACGAAATGGGCTTCGTGGTGCACGAGCACCAAGTCCGCCGCGCTCATCGACGCCTCCGCGCGGATGTTGGATGGGATTAGCCCGTCTCGCTGCATCATCGCCCAGGATCCGTGGGTCGTGTCGCAGGTCCATACCGAGCCGCCGTCGGGGAGCTTGGCGGCAATCCAGTCGATGAGACTTCCGGTGGTGAAGCCCCAGAACTGTCGATTCATGCCGAGGTCGGCCGCGCCCGGCACGCCACCGGCGATCGGCGTGTAGTGCGACAAGCCAAACGGATGACTCTGCGCAGTCTCGACAGCCCCGGGCAGAAGGCAGAGCGCCGCAAAGGCCCAGGTCGGCCAGCGTCGGCCCAGCCAAGAGGAAATCTCCGCGCGCTCGATGAGGGCAACGAGGCCGACACCTGCGAAGAGCGCCAAGAAGGGATAGGCCGTGATCCAGTGCTTGGTGCCGCCGAAGATCGGTGAGCTCGGAAGCGCGATCACCAAAAGCGGCGCCAGCAGACAGCCGACCCAAAGCACCTCGGTCCTGCGGCCGTCGCTAGCACGTGGCTCCGTCAGCCATGGAATACGAAGCTCGGCCCGCCGAGTGTAGAGGCCAACAAGACACAGAGCGAGCACGGTGAGCGATACGGTGAAGAGAGTCATGACGACCGGTACGGAGATGGGCAGCGGCGGCTCGAAATAGCTGATGCCCAGGAACTCGTAGGTGTAGTGCACGTGTCGGAGGTGGAAGCTGGCGTAGGCGAGCAAGCGGCGACCCGTATCGTGCCAAAGCCAGGGCCAGGTCCCGATCAGCACCAGCGGCCCCAGGATCAGCATCGCGGGCAGCCAAGCGATCGACGCACGCTCGCTTCGACCGGAACGGACTTGACCACTCCGAATCCACAGGAAGTGGATCAGAAAGATCCCGGGCAGGATCCAGCTGTTGTGCTTGGTAGCGAGCGCCAGGCCGAACGACAGGCCGAGACAGGGGAGCCATCTTCTATCGGCCAGTGACCGCCAGTACGCATAGGCGGTGAGTGTGACGAAGAACGCGATCGGGATGTCAAAGCAGGCGAGGTGGCTGTGGTAAAAGACCCTCGGCATCGACGCGAAGGCCAGGGCCGCGAAGAGCGCGCCCTCCCGGCGCATGACCGAAGCGCCCCAGGCGTAGATCAGCCAAAGCAGGAGCGCTCCGCTGAGCATGCCCGGAAAGCGGAACGCCAACGACTCGTTCGGAAAGAGGCCCAGGTGCTTCTGTGCAAGCCAGCTCCAGGCGAAGCTGAGCTTCATCCAGGCCGGGTGCTCCCAGTTGTACCGCCACGCTCGGTCGATGCTTTGCTGTGCGAGCGCGTTGGAAGGGTCAACGAAGATCTGACTGATCCAGTCGGCAGCGTTTTTTGCTGCGTGCACGTAGAAGCTCTCGTCGCGGGACATCGCCAAATCCGACGCGGTCCCGAGCAGAAGCAGGAGGTAGCCGATGGACAAGGCCGCCCCCACTAGATGATCGCGACGGTTCAGGGCCCTGGCGTCATTCATCGCGACCCCTCGAGGAACCGCGATTTCTCACGCTCGATGCGGACCAGCAAAAGAGACGTGCCGTCGGATCGTCGGCCGTGGTTTCGAAGCGAACCGTAGCGGTCTGGCCGAGCAGCTCGCTCGTGTCGATCTCGAGGCTCGCCCAGCCGTCGCCGTCTTCATGGAGCAGCTCTGCCGCGATTCGCTCGTTGATCCACACGCGCAGCGTGACCGGCCCGTGATTCCTTCGGCGTTCGATCTGATAGTCGATGCCTCCGTGGACCAAAAGTCTGTCCCCGAGCGGTACTTCGGTGAACGTGACGCGGACAGGGTCGCGGCCGGCCGGGTGCTGCCAAATGCACCGTCTGGGCTCGAGGTCGAGGTCGCTGAGAACGGTCGCACCGACCCAGAGCCAAGGTCGGCGCGGATCGCAGACGAAGCGCTCGCGCGGGGTCATGGGGCCGCGCTCGAGGCCGCCAGGCATCTGGCGGGCAGCCATCAGTGGGCAGACCTCGGAACGATCCGCACCCACCAGCTCCACTTTTGCGCCCGCGATCTCTTCGGCGAAGTCGTACACCAACTCGTCGCCGAGCAGCGTCCACATTCTAACATGCACCCCGTCGAACTCTTGCTCCAGCGCAGGAGGCTCATCGCGGCTGCGCGCGCCTCGAATGCTCAGCTCCCAGAGCCGGTCGATGCCTGCGCTGTCGGGCGGAGCAGCCATGCGCAGCGAGAGAAGATCCCCGAGCCGCTGGCGAACGATGGGGTCCACCCAGGCTGGCGCCCCGGCGATGCGGTCCGCGGGCCGGTGCCGCGCGCGAACGAAGGCTGCGGCCGCCTCCCAGGACGCGTCGCTCGGTATCGCCGCTTCGATGGTCGAATGGGCGACGAGCTCGAAGACCGCGAGAGCGGCGATCGGCACCCAGACCCAGGCAGCAAGGCCCGGGTTTCGCGCTGCTCTAGCCACGCTCGCCCGATGCTAGCAGGGCTCAGATCATTGCGCAGCTTCGCAGACGAACTCGAAGGTCCAACCGTCCAGGGTCGGGGTCGCCGGCGGGCTGTCCGACGGGTTGAGAAGCGCCGTGATCTGGATGTAGGGCAATCCGACGACCTGGCCGGCGGCGATGAGCTCTTCTCGGATGTCGAAGGTGCCGCTCGAGGCGCCCCCCGAGATGGGGAGGATGACCGGAGTAGCGGTGGGCAGTTCCTCGGGAACAGGCGCAGTCCGGACCTGGAGCTCGATGCTCGTGCCGGAAGGGGTGCTGCCCTCCCAGGTCAGATCGCCCCACTTGGGAAATTCCGGAGGCGTGATGCAGCGCTCCGTCGCGTCGTACGCGTTTCGGTAGAAGGCCGAGGCGGGGGTGTCGTCGAAGACATGAGCAGCCGAGTCGGGGACCATGACCCGGACGGGAATGCGCTCGACCTCCAAGGCATCGTCAGCACGGACGTCGAGCTCGAAGTCGAAAACCTGCGCGCTGCTCGTCGGCAACACCGTTCTATTCGCAAACACGACCTCGTACTCCAAAACGGCGTCGAGCTCGCAGCTCCGGCACTCGTTGAGCGTGCCGAACGAGCAGCCCACGGCCTGCCCTTCAGCGCAATCGTCGTGACGAATCGACTCGATGAACTCCGTCTCGTCGACCGTCGTCGCGGCATCGTCGAGCGCGGTCAGCGAGAAGTCATAGACCGATAGGTTTCGTGCAAGGTCGATGGTGTTGCTGATGGCGGCGTCGAGGCCTTCTCCTGTAGACGAGGAGAGCTCGGTGAGCCAGGGACTGCCGAATCGCGTTCGCGCGTCCGTCGCAAGCGCGATCTCTTGGGCATCCGCCGCACCTGCGCTGCTCATGCTCATCGCGTCGCGCAGAGTGACGACGCTGGCCACGCGAACGTTGCTCGAGAGGAGCGCGGCTTCGACCTCGGCCCAAGCGACCGGAGCATCGGACGTCTGCCAAGTGGAGTCACCAGGGTCGCCGCTGTGGACGATCGAAAGGCTGAACGCCCCCTCGGGCATGAGCCCCGGGTCTGCGGCCGGAATGATGCCGTCGGCGACGAGGTAGTACTGCTGCGATGTCAGGATGGGAACGCCCGTGAGCTTGCCCCAAAGGCCGTCGCCGACGGTTCCCCCGTCACAGGCCAATGCCGTCAAAGGGTCGAGCAGCGCATCGTCGAAGAGCGCGACGTTTGCGCCGGGCCAGTGCGTGTTGTTCGCGAACACCTCTAAATCGACCAGCGGCGAGTCGAAGCGCAGGGCGAGGACGACGTCTTTGCCGTCCATGTCCGCGCCGGGAGGCATCCCCGACATCGTGTCACAGCCGATCGCCGTGGCGGTGTTGACCTGGTTGGTCAGGGCTGTGCTCATCCCCATCAGCGTCAGGGAAAGGCCCGAGAGATCGCCGAGATCCAACGCAAGCGCCGCCGTGTCCGCCGCGAAGAGCTCTGGGAACATGTAGACCGGCGGCAGCGTGTCGACGCCGGCGCCGACCGGCAGGTCCGGCGGGATTGCCGGGGCAAACGGCGGGTCGCCGTACTGGGCGCCGGCCGGGTTCGGCCCGTTGTGAACCTCGGCATCGGTGATGTTCATCACGACGTGCAAGGCGCCTTCGCGAAAGCAGGGATAACCGATGTCCGCGTCCGGCGCGTTCGGGCAGGCGCCGCGATTGGGAACGAAGTTTCCAAGGCCGAGCCCCGAGGCGACCGAATAGAGGGCTTGGGTCGCGGCCGATGCGCTCGTCGCATTTTGCACCGTGTTGAGCGTGCCTATCGCGGTTGCGACGAGGGCGTCGTCGTCGGTGAAGTCCAGAACATGGTGGTACGGCGCTTGGCTATACGCTGCCGCAAGCGGTGCCAGAGCATATTCGCGGTACAGTCCAAGGCCGAACTGCGCGTTGGGGAAGCTCGAGCGGATGTCGCTGATGATGTTCAGAATCTCGGATTGAAGAACCGTGATCTCTTCGGCTAGCGTGGGCGTCGCGTCGATCAGGAAGTAGATGTCGACTTCCGGGATCTCCGCGACGACATCGACGACCGACCTACGCACCACTTCATTGGCACCCGTCGAGTCGAAAAACGCGGTCTGGTAGATCCCGTCGTTGCTGGGGTCGTTGTCGCAGCTGATCCAGTCAGGTGTGCCGGGACAATCGTCGGCGTCGTTCGGAACGCCGTCGCCATCGTCGTCCGGCAGCTGGGTCACGCGGTCGATGACGAGCGAGTCGACTCCGTTGGAATAGCGTATGCCGGCGGAGTTCTCCGCGTTCAAATCGCTCGCCACGGGAAAGTCCTGGCTCACCGAGCAGTCTGGGCGATCCGCGGAACACTGCGCAGGCGGATCGATGAGGGCGTTCTCGCTATCGACGGCTGCTTGGCCTTCGCCGCACGCCGCGGCTGCGACGAGCGTCGCGCAACACGTCCAAATTCGAGCCGTCTGTCGATGAGATATCATTGTGAAATTGCTTACAATCGGGGGAAACTACATTACCGCAGATCGGCCCTCGGTGTAAGGGCTACATTGTGGCGCCGCTCACACAGGTCGGTGCCGTGCCCGTTCGGGGAGATCCGCACACCTGTCGAAATGCGCAGTCGCGCGAATCTGCGCAGAAACCACCGGGCAGAACGCACTCTTTGCGACCGTCACCCCAAAGGTCCACGCAGGTAAAACCGGTCGCGCAGTTCTCAGGCTGGTCGCACGGGCCAAACTGCCCGCAGGTGGCAACCGTGCCTTCGATGCTCGATTCGCAGACCGGCGCAGTAACCTCGGCGCACTGCAGCAGGTCGCATGAGACAGGATCCGGCGCGTTGGGCATGAGCGAGGGCATGCATTCCTGATCGCCGTCGCGGTTCGGGTCACCGCAGGGAACGCCGAGGGTGAGGCAGTCGATGTCGTTGTCGCAGGGCCGCGTGATGCGACGGCAAAAACGTTGGTCGGCAGCGGCAAAAAAACAGGTGAAGCCGTGAGGGCAGTCCGCGCCTGATACGCAGGGAACGCGGCGGTCGGCGCATGCACCCTCCTCACAGGCGAATCCCGCTACGCAATCGTTCGAGTCATCACAGCCAGAAACGACGCGGAGGCAGCGATTGATCGTCGGCTCACAGGCATACGCGGCGCTCCCACAGTCCTCGTCGACGAGGCAAGCCCCACCGCCCGTCACGAAGCAGCGTGAGAGGTCGTCGCAGCCGGTCAAAAGGCAAACCTCACCGATGGGGCAGGGGTTGTCCGAGTCGCAGAGCGCATCTGGCTCCGGGCAGGACGGACACAGGGCGTTGGTGGTGCACCAAGAGCCCCCACCGTCAGGCTCGCCGCCATCGAGCCCGCCATCGAGCCCGCCGTCGAGCCCGCCGTCGAGCCCGCCGTCGACACCGCCGTCGGGTTCGCCACCATCGGGAAAGCCAATGCTCCCGTCGGGATCGGTCGAACCATCGTCACCCGCATCGACGGGATTCGTAGCGGCCGTCTCGCCACAGCCGACCGCGACCGCAGCGGTCAGCAGGAAGTAAGCAAAGAATCGCATGGTCTTGGGGGGGCGGAGCCATCGGCGCCGCTGCGAGCGCAGAGCGTAGCGCGTTCGTCGATGCGTCGCATCCCGAGTGCGGGTGCACCTTGACCCTCTGGTACTACCGCCCCAAGGCTCAGTCTATGGCGTCGCTGGACAGCGCTCTAATCGCAATCGAACGTGCCTGCGGGACTGGGTCGGTCATTCGCGATCCGAGCTTGCTCGAGGGTTACGCGCATGACGAGAGCGAGGTCGAGCCATGTATGCCGGAGGCCGTGGTCCGCGCTTCGAGCACGGCAGACGTGTCGGCGGTCATGAAAGCGGCCTACGAGCACGAGATTCCGGTTACCCCGAGAGGCGGCGGAACCGGCCGCGTCGGTGGCTCGGTCCCCGTGCCCGGTGGAATCGTCCTCGCGTTCGAAAGAATGAACGCGATTGAAGGCATCGACAAGAGCGAGCTCACCACCAGAGTGCAGCCAGGCGTGATCACCGGCGACCTGAAGCGTGCAACCGAAGAGGAACAGCTCTTCTACCCGCCGGATCCGAACTCGCGCGACTCCTGCGCCATCGGTGGGAACCTAGCGGCCAACGCTGGGGGTCCTCGCGCGTTCAAGTATGGCGTGACCCGGGAGTACGTCATGGGCATGGATGTGGTCATGGCGGACGGGACGATTCTCAAGCTCGGCCGAGAGACCAAGAAAGGCGTGACGGGGTACGACCTGACGTCGCTCATGGTGGGTAGCGAAGGGACCCTCGGAATCGTGACCGAGGCGACACTCCGACTCATCCCGGCGCCCGAAGCGACCGTCACGGCGTTGGCCTGTTTCTCGAGCTTGGACGAAGTGGCTCCTGTCGTGTCGTCGCTGGTTGCGCAAGGGCAGCTCCCGTCGTGCATCGAGCTCCTCGATCAGGAAGCGATCCGCATCGTCCGCCCGGAAGCCGGTCTGACGATTCCAAACGACACGAAGGCCATGCTGCTGATCGAGCTCGATGGCGAAGAGGCCAGTCTCGAGGCGGAGCTCGAACGAACGGGCAACATCCTCTTCGACCTCGATGCGCTGGAGGTCCTGGTGGCGCAATCTAGCGGCGAGCGCGAGCGCCTCTGGGCGTCGCGTCGCGAGCTCAGCTACAGCCTGAAGCGCCATGCGAAGAACAAGTTCTCCGAGGACGTCGTGGTGCCCCGCACGAAGATGGCCGAGCTCCTCGGCTACTGCGCACAGCTTGCCGAGCAGCACGAGCTCGTCGTCCCCACCTATGGTCACGCCGGCGACGGCAACCTTCACGTGAACTTCCTGTGGAACGAGCCTGACGAGAAGCGCCAGGTCGATGCAGCCATCGAGGCCCTTTTTCAACGCGTAATCGAGCTGCGCGGAACCTTGAGCGGCGAGCACGGAATTGGCGTCTTGAAGGCTCCATATCTGTCGATGGAACAATCCCCAGCGCTGATTGCGCTGCAGGAGAAGATCAAAGACGTGTTCGACCCGAAGCACATCCTAAACCCCGGCAAGATCTTCCCCGCCGACGCAAAGCGCTTCCACGGCTCCTGCTAGGAGCAAGGCGCGGAAAAAAGCGCGACAGGGGGCTGCGCCGAACGGCTCGGCTTGCAAGGGT
>SHLP01000030.1 GCA_004283055.1 Deltaproteobacteria bacterium | reverse complement strand
TTCAATAGAAGAACGGCTCGGGATGGGCAGCACAGCGATTGGGCCGGCGCCTAGTTGTATGTCGACTTGGGGAGCCGTGGCGACGGGGCGCCCGATCGCGAGCACGCCCGTCGCGAGCCGTTCTTCGATCGAACGGTTGACCGTTGGTACCGCGTCGCGCTTTTCTCCGCGCCCCGATCCGTTCTACACAGTCGGCAGCGACCCCTGCCTCTGCACCTTGGGCTGCGTCAGGATGGGAACATAGCGCCACGCGAAGCAGATGAAGCCCAGACACCAGGCCGTTGCCGACGCTGCCAAAAGCACACGCGCTGCCGGACCGAAGGTGGCGGCCACCCGGCAGATCGCGGCGACCGTGATCAAAGCGTACGACGCCGTCAGCACTGGGTGGCTCTCCAAGGGTCGTCCTGTGTGACCCAATGCCGCCCGGCTAGCGACCGCGACAATCATCGTGGTGATGGCGCCGCTGCTCAGCGCGTGGATGCCTGACGTCTGCGGGACCAGGCCGACCTCCGCGAAGCAGAGAAGCAGGATCGCGACCGGAAGCCAGAGGTAGGCGACGTGAAGCACCCAGACCAGAGGCTCCTCCGAACTCTGGATACCCTGCCAGCGCGCAACTCGAACGAACAAGGAAGCACTCGTCACTGCGCCCAGGAGCGCCGTCTCCCGTGGGGGAGCGTCGAGGAGTTGAAAGATGGCAAACGCCACCAGGAGCCCGGTGCTGATCCGATCGAAGCGGTCGAACGTCGGCGGCAGCTTTTTCGGTCGATGCATCTCACCCGCATCGCGACGTTTCAACCAGTTTCTGGTGAAGCCCGGGATGATTCGGCCAGCGATCAAATTGACGAGCAGCACGATTAGCCAAACGCCGCAATGAAGCGCGGTCATGGTCCAGCTGGCGCTGCGTATGATGCCCAAGAAGAAAATGGCGTTGGATACCAGCAGCAGGCCGAGGATTAAGAGCACCTTGTAGTTGCGCTCATTGCCGACACTGATCACCTCCCGGCTCATCAACGCGAAGAGCAGCCCGCCGTATCCGAGGTCGGCGACGACGGCGGGCGCCAGCAAGCTCGGGAATGGCAGAAAAAAAGTGATGCGCGCGATCAGCCAAAGGCCGCTGAGAATGAACAACGGAGCACCCGAGACGGGCGGGCGGCCGGTCCAGGTGGCGACGGCGGTCAGCGCGAAGCCACCGACGGCGGCTCCAGCAAATCCAAAGGTCATCTCGTGCGCGTGCCACCCAATCGGCGTACCGAGCGTCGCCGGAAAGGGCAGATAGCCGAGCCAGGCCCCTGCCCAGAGGGGCACCACGACGATGGCATATACGGTCGCGAGTAGGAAGAGGGGGCGGAACGCATAGCTCAAGAAGACGGTCATTCTACTGGGCTTCGATTCCGTAGGACCTGAGCTTCCGCTGCAGCGTCCGGCGGTCGATTCCCAGGGCGGCCGCCGCTCTGGTGATATTGCCCTCTTTTTCGCGAAGCACGAGCTCGATGTGCTCTCGTTCGACGTCCGCGAGGTTGGTGCGACTGTTGGTACCGGGCGCCGGCGTGGGACTGGACTCCCTCGCGTTTCCGAAGACGCTTGCTGCGATCATCCGGCGAACCAAGTCGCCGTCGAGAGTGTCGTCGATGGCAAACAGCGAAGCGCGCCGCAGAACGTTCAGGAGCTCTCGTACGTTGCCGGGCCAGTCATACTCGCGCAGCGCGTGCAGCGCGTTCGAATCGAGCGTGAGGTCGTTTTTGCCGAGGCGGGCAAGAAGGTGCTTCGCCAAAGGCTCGAGATCCTGAGGGCGCTCTCGCAGGGGGCGAACGAGCACCGGGAAAACCTGGAGCCTGAAGTACAGGTCTTCGCGAAACCTCCCTTCTTGCGTCTCGATCCACAGGTCGCGATTGGTCGCTGCGACGATCCGGACGTCGACTGCAAGCTCCCCAGACTCGCCGACGGGGCGAATCTGTTTGGTTTCGATCGCTCGGAGCAGCTTTGCCTGGCTTTCGAGGGGCAGCTCGGCAAGCTCGTCGATGAATAGGGTACCACCTTCGGCCTCTCGAAAGAGCCCTGCCCTGTCATCGTGGGCGCCGGTGAAGGCCCCGCGCCGATGGCCAAAGAGCTCACTCTCGAAGAGCTCGCGGGGTACACAGGCTGCGTTCATGGCGACGAATGCCCGATTTGCGCGATTGCTCTGGGCATGGATCTGTTGCGCGACGACCTCCTTGCCCGTGCCGGTCTCGCCGAACACCAAAACCGTCTCATCCGTGGGTGCCACGGTTCGAACGAACTCCCTCACCTCGTCCATGGCCGGGCTCTCTCCGATCAAGGGCGTCTCGTCAGACAGGGCATCGCCTGACTCGACGTTGCCTTTTTCGACGAGCGCCTGCCGGAGCAAGGGACGGAGCATGTTCGCATCGACCGGCTTCTCCAAGAATGAGAACGCCCCGAGCTGCATCGCCTCGACCGCCGCCTTTACCGTGCCGTGACCGGTCAACACGATCACCCGCGTCGATGTGGCGCCACAGCGCCGGAGCACTTCCAGCCCACCGATCCCCTTCATCTTCAGGTCCAGGAGCGCTACGTCAGGCGGCGAGCCGTTGCTCAGGACTTCGACGGCTTCTTCGCCGCTACTTGCCTCCGAGACCGCGTAGCCGGAGCGCCGCAGCGCCTTCGCCATGGCGAAGCGAAACGCCGTGTCGTCGTCGATGATGAGCACGCTGCCATTCATGACTAGGGCGCACGGTGATGCACCGCGGGCTCTTTTGCAAGCTTCTCCTCGCCGACCGGCAAACGCACGCGTGCGCTCGCACCGCCCTGGTCACGGTTCTCGATCGTGAGGTCGCCCCCCATCGTCTGAATGAGCATGTAAGAGGCGTACAGCCCGAGGCCCGTACCCTCTCCCGGCGGTTTCGTCGTTGCGAACGGCTCGAACAAACGGTTTTCGATCTCGGGGTCAATCCCCGCTCCCTCGTCCTCAACGATGATTTCGACGACGGAGCCGCGTCGCGCCGCCGAGAGCCAAACGAAGCGACCGCC
The DNA here is from genome assembly GCA_004283055.1 of Deltaproteobacteria bacterium. Classification (GTDB taxonomy): domain Bacteria; phylum Myxococcota_A; class Polyangia; order Polyangiales; family Houyiibacteriaceae; genus SG8-38. The sequence goes on along the minus strand of SHLP01000030.1, from coordinate 27,066 downwards.
GGCTTCCCGATTGGCGTCCAACGCGTTCTGCAGAAGGTTCACTAGCACTTGGAGCAGTCGATCTGGGTCGGCAACGACCCGCAGGTCGTTGATAGAATCGCTGACTTCGAGCTCCGGACCCGTCTCGCGCGCCCCCGCGAACACAAGAGCGTGAGCGCGCTCGACGATCGGGAGCAAGCGAGTCGACGAGCTCAGCCTCAGGCGCGGCAGCGTCCCTCCAGTCAGCAAGGAATGGGTGATACGCCCAAGCCGCCCAGTCTCGTCGCGAATGAGCGCTGCCGATTCAGCGAGGTCTGATTGCAGCGCTTCATCTCCTCCGAGCGAACGAATCGCTTCCCGCATGTCGGCTGCGAGAGTTCGGATCGTCGCAAGCGGTGTGTTGAGCTCGTGTGCGACGCCCTGCGCGACCCGACCGAGGCTTGCTAGGCGCTCTGCGTGGAGCAGCCGACGCTCGGCGTGGAGGATCTGAGTGCGGTCGACGTAGAGATTCATGATGCGCGGAGGACCCTGTCCGGCTGAGGCCAAGGGGAAGGAGAGCATCTCGTAGGAGCTATCCCCTACTGTGAACCGACATCGACCTTCCGCCCCTTCGTCGCGCGCTCTCCATACCGGGCAAAGGCCCTCTGGCTGTGTCTTGCAGCGCCGTATTGCGACGGGGCATTCCCAGGTTCCGGCCTGGCCGGGCGCGGGAGCGAGCTCGTCGGCCAAACGGTTGCGCCATTCGATCTGACCGTCGGGGGAAACTACCTCGAGACCTGCTTCGAGCTCGTCCAGTGTGTTGGCAATGACCTGGTACTCGAGCTCGGCTTGATCGCGCGAACGGGCCAGAGCGCGCTCGCGATCGCGGAGCTCGCGAACGGCGTGGAGAACGAGGTACGCCGCGGCGCCAATGGTCGTGGTGAAAGCAGCGACGTTACCGATGGTGTCCCACGGGGGCGAGGGATCCCATGCGCCGATTTTCAGCGCTGGCACCGATTCGCTGAGCGCGAGGAAGCCCGCGCTAGCAAACGCTCCAGCGGTGGCAACAAGCGTTGCACTTGGTCCGCCCAGAATCCCGATCAGCGCGAGGTGGAAAACGTAAAAGCCGATGAACGGCGTCGATATCCCCCCGGCTGCCCACAGAACGACCGTTAGCATCGCGAGATCGACGAGCGCCTGGGACACCGCGGCTCGCTGCCCGGAGCCAGGTCCGGGTCGGCGCCTCAGCAAGACGAGGTTGTAGGTGCTTCCGGCTGCGACGACGACGAGTAGGACCGGCCAGGCGACTCCTGGATAGAAGCCCGCCGCTGCGAATACCGTCGCCACGAGGACGCCCGCCATGGCAACCCAGCGCAAGTGGATCAGCCAGCGAATGCGATCGGCGCTGAAGTCGTCCGGCTCGGGGGAGTCGGCGAAAACGCTCGAACGACTCGGATCTGTGGCCATCATGGTTTCCTGAGTTTTGGGGTCGATCGCACCCTCCGGCCAGGGTACAACGACTTGACCCGCCGATGGCAAGCGAATCAAACGAGAGAAGGATGATCGTTGCCGTCCTGCTGACGTCGACGCTGCTCACGATGCTCGGCATCGCCGGCGTTCTCACCGGCGCGTACGACCTCTCGATGACGCCGCTCCCGGAGGATCTCCGCGAGCTTTCCGAGCTAGACGAAGAGCTCAGCGACGCCGAGGTTCAGCTATTCGAAGCCCGCGTCAGCAATCCGTACCGAAGACCGATGGCCGCGGCCAACGTGGTGGTCTCGGCGCTGGTGCTGGCCGGAAGCTTCTTGTTGAGCTGGCGACGCAAGCTAGCGCAATGGTGGATCAAACAGGCCGTCGCGGCGAAGTTGATTTGGATCGGCGCCTACACCGCCACGCTCGTCTCTCATGTCAATTCGACGTTCGTGCCGTTGCCCAACGACCCGCAGGGCAGCACGCTGTCAGCTCTCGTCGGCAGCGTGGTCGTCCTCAGCACTATCAGCGCAGCACTCCACGTCGCCGCAGCTTTCAGAGCGACTCGCCCGGACATCGCCGAGTTCATTCGGTCCCGTGCAACTAAAAGTTGAGGCGACGCATGATCGCGCGCGGTAGCGAGCGAATTACGGCCATGATCCATCGCCAGGGTGCGGGCGTATAAACAACGGGCACCCCTCGGTCGATGGCCCGCAAGACGCGTCGCGCAACAGCATCAGGCTCGCCCGCGAACGGCGGTGGTTCGAGGCCCGCGGTCATGCTCGTCTTGACGAACCCTGGCTTGACGGTGACCACCCTCAGACCGTCGATGCGGTGCTTGTGATCGAGGCCCTCCAGATAATGCGTGAGGCCGGCCTTTGCCGCGCCGTAAAGGATGACGGGTTTGCGTCCTCGCTCTCCGGCAACGGAGCTGAATACGCACAGCGTGCCGCCCCCGTCTTTCAGCAGCGCTTTTTTCGCGGCTTCACAGAACAAGACGGTGTTGGTGAAATCGACTCGCAGGAGCCGCTCAGCGAGCTCGGGGTTGGCTTCCAACTCTTCTTGGCCTGCGAAAATTGCGGCGGTCACGACCACCGCATCTAGGCCACCCAGAGCGTCACGCGCCTCGTCGATGGCGGGACCGAACAGCTCCGGTTTCTCGAGGTCGCACGCTACCGAGCCAACCGAGCCGCGCGCCCCCCGCACCGAGAGATCCGCCGCGCTGCGCTCGAGATCGACGTCGTTGCGGCCCAGAATGCAAATCGCGTCGTTGCGCTCCGCGGCTGCGCGGGCAAGCGCGCGCCCCATCCCTTTGGTCGCACCCAGAATGGCAACTCTCATTTCAATCCCCTAGCAAGCGCACCGACTGCGCGCTTCGAAATCTGCGATCGGGGTCCCAGCGATCACGGATTGCCGTGAACTCGTCTAGGCGAGGCCGTTCCATCTCCTCGAAGTGCTCGCGCCGGGTGAACGAATCTTTCGCGAGGTAGATTCGTCCGCCTTCCTGCAACACCTGCTCGTTCAAAGCGTCGACGAGCGCTTGAGTGTCATCGCGAATTGCGATGTCGAGCGCCAGCGTGATCCCCGGTCGCGGAAAAGAGAGCACGCCGCGGCCCTCACGTCCGAAATCCTTGATTACACAGAGAAAGGATGCTCCGCCGCGCTTGGTGAGCACCTCGAGCACGCGGCGCGCAGAGCCTCGGCCCGCCTCTCGTGGCAACACACATTGATACTGAGTGAACCCGCGTCGACCGTACATCCGGTTCCAGGACCCGATCGCGTCGAGCGGATAGTAGAAGGATTCGTGATGGACGATGCCGCTCGAGCGCCGTCGCCATTGCTTTCGATAGTAGAGCTCATTGAAGAGCCGAATGGTGAAGCCATTCAGGACCCATGCGGGCCAGTCGAATCGAAGACTCGGTCGAACGCGTCGCTTGGGAGGACGTGGCGGAGCCTCTTGGGCGTCAGCCCAGCGACCCGTCATCAGGACCCCGCGCCCCATCGTCGCGCCGCGCGCCAGGCAGTCGATCCAGCCCATCGTATAGGGCCAGCTCGGGGCTGCCTCTTCGAGCGCGTCCTGGAACTCGTCGATGTCGTGGATGCGCCGGCTCTCTTGCCAGATCCACTGCGAAGGGATGCGGTGCAGACCGAGCTCGACCTCGAGAATGTGACCGGTCAAGCCCATCCCGCCAATGGTCGCGCGGAAGAGGTCAGGGTGTTGGTCCGGTGAGCACACGAGCACGCGTCCGTCGGCGACGCGCATCTTGAGCGAGGTCACGTGATCGCCAAAATCGCCGTCCCTATGTTGGTTCTTTCCATGGACGTCGGCGGCCACCATGCCTCCGAGGGTGACGAATTTGGTGCCCGGGGAGACCGGGGTGAAGTAGCCGCGCGGCATGAAGAGCCGGTTGAGCTCGCTCAGAGCGAGGCCCGACTCGGCCCGAAGGAGCCCGGTGCCCTCATCAAACCCGAGTAGCCGATCGGCAAAGCGAGTGTTGAGGACGTCGGGCTGGTCATCGGGCGGCAGAGATGCGTCGCCGTACGACCTCCCGAGGCCCCGTGACAGATGAACCTCGCTGCTCATGCGCTCGAGATCCTCGCCCAGACGCTCCCGCCCGCGAGCCGAGTGCCGGCCCCAGCCCTGGAGCGTCGAAAGCGGTGTTTCAGGCATGGCGTCGTTAGTGTAGCGCGATGCCGGGGAGAGCCCTAGCGCCCGCGCTTGGGCATGAGTGCTTTGCGAAGCTCGTCGGCTCGGTTGGTGCGTTCCCAGGTGAACGACTTTTCGGTGCGGCCGAAGTGCCCGTATGCGGCCGTGGGCGCGTAGATCGGACGCAAAAGGTCGAGGGTCTCGACGATCGCCGCGGGGCGGAAGTCGAAGAGCTTGGACACGACTTTGCTGATCTTCTCGTCGGGAACGACACCGGTGCCAAAAGTCGTCACATAGACGCCCATGGGTCGCGCGACGCCGATCGCATACGCGACTTGAACCTCACAGCGCGACGCGACCTTCGACGCGACGATGTTCTTGGCGACGTAACGCGCGAAATAGGCCGCGCTGCGATCGACCTTGGAAGGGTCCTTTCCGCTGAAGGCGCCGCCGCCATGCCGCCCCATGCCTCCGTACGTGTCAACGATGATCTTACGCCCGGTCAGGCCGGCGTCGCCGAAGGGCCCGCCTACGACGAAGCGCCCCGTCGGGTTGATGTGGATCTTGGTCTTCTTGTCCAGCATCTTTGCCGGCAGGATCGGCTTGATCACCTCGTCGATGATCGCCTCCCGCAGCACGCTTTGCTTCACGCTTTCGGCGTGCTGCGTCGAAACGACCACGGCGTCGAAGCGGACCGGCTTGTCGTTTTCGTATTCGACCGTGACCTGGGTCTTGCCGTCGGGACGTAGCCCCTCGATGACGTTCTTCTTGCGAACTTGTGTGAGCTTCCGCGCGAGCTTGTGCGATAAATCAATCGGCATCGGCATGAGCTGCCGGGTTTCGTCGACGGCGTAGCCGAACATCAGACCCTGGTCGCCGGCCCCCTGCTCTTTTTTAGCGCTCGAATCGACGCCGCGGGCGATGTCAGGCGACTGTCGCTCGACCGCCGCCAAGACGCCGCAGGTGCCGGCGTCGAAGCCCATCGAAGAGTCGGTGTAGCCGATCTCCGTGATTGCTTTGCGAACGATCTTCGGGAGGTCGATGTTCGCCTTGCTCGTGACCTCACCGCCGCAGACGACGAACCCGGTCTTGACCATGGTTTCGACCGCTACACGCGACTTCGGGTCCTGCGCCAGGTAGGCGTCGAGGAGCGAATCGCTGACCTTGTCGCAAATTTTGTCGGGGTGACCTTCGGTTACAGACTCGGATGTGAAGAGGTATTGGCTCATCTTGGCGATGCCTCTTATCGTTGACCGTGCCGCTAGTCAATCGGTCGGAGAACGGGCTCAGAAATCGCCTGGGAGCTCGAGCTGATACGTCGCGAGAACCTGGAGATCGTATGGATCGCAGGTGCCGTTGAATTGGTTTGCCGCCACGATGACGCGAACCGTGCCTACGGCCGACCCGGGGTCACCCGTCGAGCCGGATTCGCACCTGCGCTCGACGACAATCGGCTCCCAATCCGAGATGCAGTACCTGATGCCGTCGATCTCTTCTTCCCAACCGGAGCATTTGTCCAGGCCGACTTTTCCGTCGGGGCACAGGTAGGTCAAAAAGAGGAGACGATCACCGGACCCGGCCGTGACGTGCGCAATGAGCGGCGTTGGCGCATCGAGCACCCGCGCCTCGTAGTAATCGAGGTCCTGTGAATCGTGCAGCGTTGCCTGGACCTCCACCCCCCAAACGTCCTGCATGCAGCCCGAGCCGACACCCGGTCCGCACAGGACGGTCGCATCCTTCACCTGGTCGTTGCTCTCGAATTGATCAGCGCAGACACAGCGACCGCTCTGGCAGCGGAAGCCATCTTCAAAGCCGTTGTCCTGGCAGGTGCCGCAGAGCGTGGGCGACCCGCAAATTGTCGCGTTCCCGCATTCGACCCCCTGCGCCTCGCAGGTGCAGTCGCCTAGACACTCGAAGACCAGCGCGTTCGAAAGGACGCAGTCCTCGCCGTCTCTGCAGGGAGCGCATTGGGCGACGCCTCCGCAGCCGTCGGGGAATCCGCCAGGCGGGGAGCATTCATTGTCTGAGCACGGATAGATCGGCTCGCAGCACTCTCCCTCGACGCAGACCTCCTGCGGACCGCAGCGGTCACCGCAGCCCTCGCCGCAGTCCGCGCCAACCGGACAAATGCAACGGTTATCGACACAGATCTGGATCCCCAGGCACGTCCCGCAGAAGAGAGCCTGCTCTCCGCCGCCACATCGCGTCGGAATCACGCCACACTCCGCGCCTCCGGCGAACGTCGCGCAGCTGTTCTCTTCGCATCCGCAAATGAAGTTTTGGCCGTTGGCCCCGCAGATTTCATCCTGAGGACAAGCTCCGCATTCAATCGACCCTTCGCAGCCGTCGGGGAGTGCACCGCACTCGATCGGAATTCCGAGGGATGCAAAGTCGGCAATGATCTCCTCGCAGGATCTCGGTGCACACTCCGGCTCTTTGGAGTCGTAGCAGCGGCTATCGCTGCCCCAGCAGTAGTAGCCCGATGGGCAGTCCGCAGCCTGGCCGCAGCCGAAGAGGCCGTTCGGAACCGATAGGTCGCAGGCGCCGAGAAGAAGAACTCCCAAAAGGAGCGTGAAGCGAAGCCGCATCAAAAGGTTCCTTTCAGCGAAATGCCCGTGGGGCCGATGCTCAGTTCGGGGATCGCTTCTTCGTGGCCGCCGGTGAGCTGCCAGATCAGGCCGCCAATCATTCCCGCACCGCCAATGGCCATGAGGGCGACCCCCGCTTTGCTGCGCTTCGGCCCCCGGTCTGCCATCTCCTGGACGAGCGAGTAGCTCGAGCCAGCGAGTGCGTTTTCTACTTTCTTCTGATCGCGTTGCCCGAGACCGACGAACACCGCTCCGGTGACGAGCGCCGCGCTCCCCACACCGATCGTGATCCAGGGCCCCGGGCCCGGTCCCACGTACTCCGTGAGGGGCCGTTCCGCCTTGACCCTCGCTGCGGCCTGGACCGCGGCGTTGCGCGCTTCGATTTCCGCTTGAAGCTCCGCCCTTCGACGCGCTTCAATGGCATCGCGCAGCACGGCGATTCGGCTCTCCACATGCTCTCGGTCCGAGGACTTCGGTCGTGCTTCGAGGTAGCCTTCGTAAGCTTGAAGGGCATCCACGTCCCGCCGCATCCGGTCCGAAACGGTGGCGATGTTGTACAGAAGGTCTGGACTGCCCGTCAGCTCATAGGCACGCTGAAAGCTCGCCAACGCGGTTTCGAACTCACCGTCGGCATAGGCTCGTGTGCCGATGTCGAATGCCTCTTTCGCATCGGCAATTCGCTGGCCGCGCGTTTCCGCGCTCTGGGCGAGCGTAGGTCTGGTGAACACCGAAAATACGAACGAAATAGAAAGAATAAGAAGAAAACGCATCTCTCCCCCGGAAGCAAGGCCGCGCACGAGGCGCTCCTTCACAAACTAGCAGGACGAAAAAGCGAATGCTCACTCGTGGCCGATATAGGGGGCGCTGTCCTTCGAGATGCGGGTGTCGCCCTTCCATTCGGCGCCGGCGTGGGGATAGTCCAAATTGTAATGCAGCCCACGGCTCTCTTTGCGGGCACTAGCGCAACGGATGATCAGCTCCGCGACGTCGGCGATGTTTCTCAGCTCCAGCATGTCGCGATTGACGAGGTGGGCCCAGTAGTACTCGCGGATCTCCTCCTGGAGCATCGCGATTCGGCGAGACGCACGCCGCAGACGCCGATCCGTTCGCACGATCCCGACGTAGTTCCACATGAATCGGCGTAGCTCGTCCCAGTTCTGCGACACCACCACCGCTTCATCGCTAGGTACCGCCTGGCCCACGTCCCAATCGGCAACGTCCGAGAGCTCTGGCCGAGGTGCTTCCTCCAAGGTCTCCCGCGCCGCGATCGCGGTGCGGTGGCCGTACACCAGGCCTTCGAGGAGGGAGTTGGACGCCAGGCGATTGGCGCCATGGAGACCCGTGAAGGTAACCTCGCCCACCGCCCAGAGGCCGGGAATCGTCGAGCTCCCCCTGTCATCGACGACCACGCCTCCGCACATGTAGTGGGCCGCCGGAACCACGGGGATGGGGTCTTTTGTCATGTCGATGCCGTACTGAAGGCAACGGCGGTGGATGTTTGGAAAACGCTCCGAGATGAACGACGCGGACTCGTGGCTGATGTCGAGATAAACGAAGTCGTCCCCAAGGCGCTTCATCTCGTAGTCGATTGCCCGCGCAACGACGTCGCGAGGAGCGAGGTCCTTCATATCGTGGTGACTCCCCATGAACGCCTCGCCGCTCTGGAGGCGAAGAACACCGCCCTCCCCGCGCAGCGCCTCGCTGATGAGAAAGCTTTTGGCTTCGGGGTGGAACAGGCAGGTGGGATGAAACTGGAAGAACTCCATGTTCGCCAGCTCTGCGCCGGCACGGTAGGCCATCGCCACGCCGTCGCCCGTCGCTACGTCGGGGTTCGAGGTGTAGAGATAGACCTTCCCGGCACCGCCCGTGGCCAGCACGGTGGCTCGCGCAAGATACGTCTTCACCTCGCCGGTGGCTTCGTCGAGCACGTACGCGCCGACGACGCGCGGGGGCCCTCCGAACTTCGACGTCTCGACGAGGTCGACCGCCATGTGATCTTCGGCGATGTCGATGTTGGGCGACGCCATCGCCGCTTGTACGAGCACGCGCTGGACTTCCTCGCCTGTGATGTCACCCGCGTGAACCACACGTCGAGCGCTGTGACCGCCTTCGCGCGTGAGATCGAGCGAAAGGCCTTCTTCGGTTCGGCTAAACTTTGCGCCGAGGTCCATGAGCTCGCGGATTCGATCGGGGCCGTCGCGTACCACCATCTCGACGATGTCTCGGTGCGAGAGCCCTCCCCCCGTGCCGAGCGTGTCAGCGACGTGCGCCTCGAAGGAGTCCGTTGGATCGAGCACTGCGGCGATGCCGCCCTGCGCCCAATTCGTGGCGGAATCCGAGCGGCTCCGCTTCGTGACGATGCTGACGCGGCTGTGGCGGGCCGCCTCGAGCGCGAAGCTCAGGCCGGCCACGCCAGTTCCGAGCACCAGATAGTCGCACTCCACGCGCATGAGCCGCGCAGTCTAACAGCCTGGGCGGCAGTCGCGAGCGCGCAATTATCAGGAACTATGGGGTCAGCTCTTGGCTGACCTGCGGCCCAGAAGCCGAAATGGAGTACTGGAAATAGCTGACCTGGTATCCATTGACGGTGTGAACGACCCGCTCACCGAGCCGGTAGCCTCCGACCGCAAGCTCGGGCCGCGTTTTGGGCAGAAAAGTGACGAGGTCGAAGCTGCGGGGCCGAAACAGGCCGACGATGGATTCGACGAGGCCGGCGAGCTGACCTCGAAAGTCGTAGTTGGTTTCAAAGCTCACGTAGCTGCCCATCTTTTCGGGCGTGACGTGACAGGTATAGAAATCTTCGCCCCTCACCCCATTGAGGGAATACCCCGCCGGCTTGAAGACATGTTCAGACGTGGTGAAGCCGGGAAGGATTGCATCGATACCCAGGCGCTGCGCCAGCGACCCTCCTTCGGGCAGCCGGGCCGGCGCAAACTGCTTGGCGACGTCTTCGTCGATCGAGTGCATCAGCACTTCAAGCGTCGGGTCGTTCCGCTTTGGCACGTACGGTCGGCTCGTGTGGAACAACTGGATGCAGCGGCCGTGTGGGTCGCCGAAGCAAAGCGTTCGCCCCGGAAGCAGGTCTTGGAGCCGTTGCGCATCTTCGCGGAAAGTGGTCGGTTGATGCTCCGGGAAGTGTTCGCTCTTTCGCTCGTAGACGAGAAGTGCGATGGACTCTTCGGGGATCACGCGCAAAATTTCGGGGACGGCATCGACGAGAGTCGTTTGGCCGCAGGTGATCAGGACCAACCAGTCGTCGAAAACGAACAAGCTCGACTCGGACAGCAAGAACGCGTCGCAGCGCTCGGTGTGAAGCACCGAAATGACCCGGGCGCCCGCAGCGCCGACAACGCGCTCCCAAACCCCGTGGCCCAGAGCGCGCAGGGACGGAAAGCCCGGGGTCGCGACGAGCTCCAACTTCTTTTCGGGGCCTTCGAAAAAACTCTCGGTCACCATGGGACGCCCCATCATGCGCAGATGCGCCACGAGCGCAACCGAGAGAGGCGCATTTTGGCGTGACTGGAAACACGGGGATACACTTGCGGGCAATGGTTTTCCGGCACTTGGCGGCACTTGGCATGGCAGGCCTGATCGTGGTGGCGGCCTCGCCCGCCCACGCCGACATTTACCGTTGCAAGCGCAAGGACGGAACGCATCACTACACCAACATCCGGGAGCCAGGCCGCGGGTGCCAGCTCGTCGTCCGGAGCAGCAAGAGGTCGCGGGCAGCTACGAGCGCGAAAAAGCAGCGCGCAACCAGGTCGAGGGCGAGTGGCGCGCGGAGCAAGGACCCTGCCCGATACAGCCGCTACAGCAGCCTGATCGACGAGGCAGCGCAACTCTATCAGCTGCCACATTCGTTCATCCGAGCAGTCATGCGCGTGGAGAGCGACTTCAATCCCCAGGTGGTCAGCAGGGCGGGCGCGATGGGGCTAATGCAGCTGATGCCGAAGACCGCGCGCTCCATGGGCGTGTCCGACCCCTTTGACGCACGTCAGAACATACTGGGCGGCGCGCGCTACCTGCGGATTCTCGCCAACCGGTTCAAGGGCGACCTCGTGTTGACCGTCGCGGCGTACAATGCAGGAGAGGGAGCGGTCCAGAAGCACCACGGCATCCCGCCCTACAAAGAGACGCAGCGATACGTCCGCCGCGTCCTCAAGCACTACTACGCCTACCGCGGCGGAACGACACCCTAGCCGATGGCTCTCATCCTCATCGTCGCAGTCTTCGTGGGCGCTGCGGCGCCGCTCATCCTGTCCTGGCTCTGGGGCGTCCCGTTCGGCCTTTTCTCGATCGCCACGGTGCTAAGGTCGTTTTTGGGCTCGGTGCTGACTGCGCTGCTGGTCGGGGTCGTGGCTCTCTTCGCGCTCCGTATGACGCCCGTCGATCCTACGCAGATCAGCTGGCTGGCTGGTTCGCTCGGCGGCGGGGTCGCCTTGCTCCTGGCGATCGTCTCCGCGCAGCGGCTTCGCGACATTCGCGGTCTTTCCATTCTATGCCAGCGCCTTCAGGAAGAGGATGCAAGACCGCAGGCATCGGCCGCGCTCGACCGGCTGCTCGATCGACAGCGCCGTAGAGACGAGCAACGCTACGTCGCACTGGTTCTGATGGCGATCGGCCCACTGACTCAGGCCGGTATGTGGACAGAGGCGCGGGAGCGCCTGCAAGGCCTGGATCAGGTAGTGCTCTCGGAGTCGCAGGCGGTGTTGCGCGACCAAGCGCTCGCTACGTGCGAGCTGCAGTTCGACGATCCACACGCGGCACAGCGCGCGATCGACCGGATTCGACGGCCGGCCGAAGGTTCGATCGAGGTCTGGTTGGTCGCGATGGAGGCACTGCTCATGGCGGTGAGGGGCGAGTCCGAAAAGGCGCTCGCGCACCTCGGCGGACAACGAGTCGACGACAACCCGTCACTTCGCGCGTCGCATCGTCTGGTACACGCACATATCCTCGCGAAACGTGGTCGTACCGAGGACGCGCTCGAAGAGCTGCGGGTTCTGCAACGGGAGGCCGGACGCGCAGGTCTGCAGCGCGTCGTCTTGCCCCAGGGGCCCGCGAGCCCACTGGCCGAGCAATTGCTGAAGGAAACCGATCAGTCGGGCTGAAAGATGACCCGCTGTGTCGGGTCGTCATCGTAGAACTGCGTGAACCGGTCAAACGTCACGGCGCCGAAGGTGTTCAGCGCCACGGCGAAGCAAGCGCAGCAGAGAAACGCCGTGCCGAACCGCCGACGGCTCAGCGCAACCAGCACGAAGAGAAGCGGCAAATAGTCGAGGGAGAATCGGTACCCGAACTGAATCCAACCGGTGTTTTGGTAGAGCAAGGTGCACAGCGCGGTAGGCAATACCCCGGCCCAGAGCGCGATGCTCGTCGCGTCGAGCCTCTTCGGCCACAGGCTCCACAGCAAGTTCGGGCTGCCGAACCAGAGGGCGAGCCCATGCCGGCTGATTCGGACGAACGGGGGCGAGGCCGTCCACCATGGAACCGAGAGCAGGAAGACGGTCAGGTTTCTTGGCAGATAGTGCGTGCTGAATAGACCCCAGGTTTCGATTCGTGACCGCCAGCGGATCTGCAGGAAGCGGTGCCCGAATTCGAAAGGGTCGGCGAAGCGTGCGGCGTTGTGCCACGCCGTGGCGGCGAGGATCAGGGCGAGCGGGAGCGCGAACAGGGCAATGGCTCGAAAGACCTCGGCCCGCGCGAGCGAGGGTCGTGGCCTTGCTTCTCTCGCCGCGTGGACCGCCTGAAAAACGAAGAACGGGGCGAGCAGAAGGGTGGCCGGCCGGCTCAGGAAGGCTAGCCCGAGCACAAAACCCGCCGCGGCGGGGCGGCGCGCTCCAAAGGCAAAGAGCAGGTACCAGCACACGAACGCGGTGGCTACGACATGGGCGGCAAACCAAACGGTCCCCTGTACGGCGACGAAGTAGTACACTGAACCGACGGCGAAAAGCGCGGTGACCAGGAGGTCGTCTTGGACGCTGCGCTGGCTCTGCCCGCACTCGCGCAGGAAGCGCAAGCACAGGAACAGCAGCATCGGCCCGAGACCCGCGAAAAGCACCCACAACAGGGTGTCCCAAACGCCCAGCCCGAAGACGGCCACGAAGGGCAGGAGCAGGATCGCGGGCAACGGCGGGAACGAGACGTACCAGCGGTAGCGCTCGGCGTCGGGTCCTGAGAACGAATAGCGTCCCTCGGGACAGGGCCCTCGATTCAAGGTGTCGAAGCACGCCCAGTCGTTGGTGCCCGGCGGGTTGCCCGCGATGTCGAGACGGCCGTGCAGCCACGCGTCAGCGAGATGCACGTAGTGGTTGTTGGGCGATGGCCGGAACAGTCTGCCCGCGGAAGTTGCGCCATACACCCCCACGCACAGGACGAAGATCACGAGTGGAAGTGCCCACCGTCGCTCCCAAACCGACACCGCCGCAGCATACCTGGGCGGTGCGGCCAACCGAAGTTTGTCCACCTTGACTGGGCCAAACCGCCGCCCTAGAGCTGTCCGGTTGAACCGACCTGGAGGTTTCGATGGGGTCCCCTACCCTCGACGCAGTCAATCAAGCGCTTCACGACGTTGAAGATCCCATTTTTCGCAAGCGTCTCGGTGAGCTCGGAACGCTCCTCGATGCGCGCATCGAGAACGGTCGAGTCTGGGCGAAGGTACGGCTGAGCTCCCCTTCCGAAGAGGCGAGGCAGACGATCAGCCGACGCATCGAAGCCGCCCTCGAGCCCCTCGGAGTAGAGTTCGTCGAGCTCGAAATCGAAGTCAACGTACCGACTCGCGAAGCAACGAGTACCGATCCGATTCCGGACGTTCGGAACGTCGTCTTGGTCATGAGCGGCAAGGGCGGCGTCGGAAAGAGCACCGTGGCGACGAATTTGGCCCTGGCGCTCCGACGGCTCGGGACGCGTGTAGGCCTACTCGACGCCGATATCTACGGCCCCTCCCTCCCGACGATGCTCGGCATCGAGGGACAGCCAACCTCGAAAGACGGGAAGCGAATCCAGCCGCTTCAGCGCTTCGGCATCAAGCTGATGAGCATCGGCTTTCTGCTCGAGGACCCTAAGCAGGCGATCGTGTGGCGCGGGCCGATGCTTCATGGGGCACTGCAGCAGTTCGTGACCGACGTCGACTGGGGCGGTCTCGACTATCTGATCATCGACTCGCCGCCCGGAACCGGCGATGTCGCGCTGACCTTGGCGCAGAAGCTTCGGATCACGGGCGCGATCATCGTGACGACACCCCAGGAGGTGGCGCTGCAGGACGTCTACAAATCGGTGTCGATGTGTCAGAAACTGAACGTTCCCATCCTGGGGGTGGTCGAGAACATGAGCCACTTCGTCGACAGCGCCGGCGTGAAGCACGAGCTCTTTGGCAGCGGCGGAGGCCACAAGATTGCGGAATTCGCCGAGGCCCCTCTTTTCGGTCAGGTTCCGATCGACAGCCTCGTTCGGGAATGGGGCGACCAGGGCACCCCGATCGTGCAGGCGGCCCCTGCGTCTGCAGCCGGACAGGCGTTCGCGGCGGTGGCCGATGCGCTCGCCGAACGCATCGCCAAAGAGCACTTCGAGCGGGGCGGCGGTGAAACGGCTCCCGAAGGCGAAGGTCCCAAGAGACTTCGAATCCTCCGCTGAGCTATAACCGTCCTAGTGGACCTCTTCGAGCGACAAGCGGAAACCAGCTCCCCTCTCGCCGACCGAATGCGACCGCGGCGCCTGGAAGACGTGGTCGGCCAGGCGCACCTGCTTGGAGACGGTCACATCCTAGCGCGCGCGATTCGCGCCGATCGCATTCCCTCGATGATCCTCTGGGGGCCGCCGGGCACGGGGAAGACGACCGTCGCTCACGTCATCGCACACGAGACGCACTCGCTTTTCGTTCCGTTCAGCGCGGTGCTGGGCGGCATTCCAGAGCTTCGAAAGCTCATCGCCGCCGCAAAGGAACAGAAGAGCTACTACGGCAAGAAGACCATTCTTTTCATCGACGAGATTCACCGATTCAACAAGGCACAACAGGATGCTCTCCTGCCCCACGTCGAGAACGGCACGGTGACCCTGATCGGAGCGACCACGGAAAACCCGTCGTTTGCGGTGAACTCCGCGTTGCTGTCCCGCGCTCGGGTCTTCGATCTGAAGCCACTCGAAGCGGCCGACTTACGCCAGCTCCTCGAACGCGCGCTCGCGGACGAAAAGCACGGCATCGGGCACGTCGCGCAGCTCGTCGATGACGAGGCCCTGGCCGCGATCTCTCAAACCGCGAGGGGCGATGCGCGGCGGGCACTGTCAGCGCTCGAGCTAGCTAGCGATTTTGCGCAGTCAGCCGGCCTCGAATCCGTCACCGTGGCCGTCGTCCAGGAGGCCTTGGCCACACAGACGCTGCTCTACGACAAATCCGGCGAGGAGCACTACAACGTCATCAGCGCATTCATCAAGTCGATGCGCGGCAGCGACCCGGACGCGGCCGTCTATTGGTTGATGAGGATGCTCGAAGCCGGCGAAGACCCGCAGTTCGTCCTTCGACGCATGTTGATCTTTGCGAGCGAGGACATCGGCAACGCCGACCCTCAGGCCTTGCATGTAGCCGTTGGCGCCGACGCTGCGTTTCGGCGGCTAGGGATGCCCGAAGGCATCTTTCCCATTGCACAGTGCTGCACCTATTTAGCGAGCGCGCCGAAGAGCAACGCGAGTTACAGGGCTTGGAAGATGGCTCAAGCGGACGTCCGGGAGCACGGGGCCTTGCCGGTACCACTGAAGCTGCGCAATGCGCCCACCGAGGCGATGGAGTCCTGGGGCTACGGCGAAGGCTATCGATACCCACACGACGAGGGCGGTTTCAGCGCGGAAGAGACCTATCTTCCCGACGCGCTGATCGGCCGGTCGTACTACCAACCGACTGACCGGGGCTTCGAGTCCCGCATTCGCGAACGGCTTCGGAAGCTTCGAGCAGCGGCTACGCCGAAGGGGGACGGGTCGGGCGGGCCCCGGGAAGAAAAACCCTGAAAACCGCTGCGCCCTTTTCCCCGTCCGCTTCGATCGTGCCTCCTACCCCGTCGAGCACTACCGCTGCGGCGAAGAGCCCCACGAACCGGCTGTAGCGGCCGTCGGAACGGCCCTTGAGCGCCTGCTGGCCCTCGAGCGTGAATGCGGCTGTACGAAGCTCGGGCGCGATGGCTTCACCGGCGTCTTGAACCTCGATGACCACGCGGTTGCCACGCTGGTAGACCCGAACCGTTGCACGGCCGTCGGGAAGGTTGGCGCGCGTGTTGTGAAGGAGAAGCTCGACGACCTCCACGGCAACCTGTGCGCCGTGTGCGTAGAGCTGATCGTCCCTGGCGATTTCGACTGTCACCGGAACGGGCGTGTCTGCCCGCTCGAGCCTCTCTAAGAAGACACCTACATCTCCATCCGCGGCCTCGAGGGGCACGTGGCCGGTGAGCCAGCGGCTGATCCATGCCAGCATGTCGAGGCCACGGCGCAGCTCGTCGACGCCGAGCCTGACATCTTGCAGGGCGTCGTTTGAATCGTCGTCGGCAAGGCCAACCTCTTGAAGAAAATCCACGTTTGCGCTGATCGTGGCCGCGGGGTTGCGAAGATCATGGACGAGAAGCCCCAGCACGTGGCCCATCTGGTCCGCATCGATCTCCTTGGGCTTCACCACTCGGTGGCCTTACCACGGGGTATGACTCAAGGGAAGAAGAGCACGTTGGCTTCGCCATGCTCTTCGATGAGCGCCGAGATGTACGAGAGAATTACGCTGCGGCGACTCAGAACATCCGCGACCTGGGCATCGCTCAGCAGAGGGGACGAGTGCTGACTCGAGTTTCGGGAGAGCTCGTTCCGAATCGATGTTTCATCGAGGGCTGCCAGGTGATGCACCAGATCTCTCGAGAATCGCCGAGTGCTGGTGAGGCCTTCGAGCAACCTCTCGTAGCGTCCTTCGAGAAGCGGCGTCGAAAAGGCGCGGTCGTTGTCTCTCAAGAAAGCCCGCTGTCGCTCTCGATCGCTAGGGAGGTTTCCACCGCTGAATCGATCCCAGTTCCCGATGAGCAGGTCGAATACCGTCATCGTCGATAGGTCCCGCGCAAGCGCGGCTTTGCCCGGAGGGATCTCTCCACCTCGAAGCCAGCTCTGCCACTTTGCCTTGTCCTCTAGTCCGACCGACCGCAGACCTTTGACCCAGTACACGGCAGCGCCGGGCGCCGAGCCGTCTTCGTCCCACAGAACCGCGCGTCGAACCGCCCCCCGTCGGTCGAGCATGTCTTCGTGAAACTTCTGCTGGATCTCTTTCCAGTTCGCGCGCCGGTAGACGGCAGGAGGGACGTTATCGAGGCCGAGCAGCCGGCCGATCCGATACGCGGCGATCTCGTAGCGATAGCCATCCGGGAGATCGTGCGTTCGGACTCTCAGAGCTGCGGTCACTCGCGCTACCGTTCGCATCCGCAAGACGACCGAGCTGTGTCCGACGGGCTTGAAGCTTCGGGAATTCGCTGACGAAATGACTTCGAGAAGCTCGTCTTGCGCGACGTCCGTTCCAACGAATTTGGGCAGCGGCGCGGGCTCGGCTCCTGCTGTCGAGCTCGGCCAAACGCCCGCGGCCAAGATGAGCGCGAGGCTAGCGAACGCCTGCGAAAAGGTTCTTCGCAATGACCATCCGTTGAATCTGGGAGGTGCCTTCATAGATCTGGAGGATCTTCGCATCGCGCATCAGCTTCTCGACCGGGTATTCGGTGATGTAACCGTTGCCGCCAAAGACCTGAACCGCGTCGGTGGCGACTTGCATTGCACTGTCCGCCCCAAAAGCCTTGCTGTAGGAGGCGACGAGCGAATTCCGGCCGCCCTGGTCGATCTGCCAGGCCGCCTTCCAAACCAAGAGCCGGGTGGCCTCGTACTTGATGCCCATTTCGGCGATCATGGCCTGGACCATCTGATGCTCGGCGATTGGAACCCCGAACGTCTTGCGCTCGAGCGCGTAGGCAATCGATTCTTCGAGCGCGCGTCGCATGAGACCGCAAGCTCCGGCACCAATGTCGGGCCGTGTGCGGTCGAAGGTCTGCATGGCCAGCTTGAAGCCGTGCCCTTCCTCCGCGAGGACGTTGTCCGACGAGATGCGAACGTCTTCGAAGTTGACGACAGCGGTATTGCTGGCGCGCTGTCCGAGCTTGTCTTCGGTCTTTCCAATGGTAACGCCCTTGGTGTCCCGGTCGACCACGAACCCCATGATGCCGCTGTGACGAAGCGACGGATCGACGGTCGCGAAGACGACGTACCAGCTGGCCCAGGCGGCGTTGGTGATGTAGACCTTCTCTCCGTTGAGGATCCAGTCGTTGCCGTCCTTCCGACAGCGTGTTTGGATCCCCGCGGAATCGCTTCCCGCCACGGATTCGGTGATGGCGTACGAGGCGAAGATCGGCTCCGACGTCAGCATGCCGAGGTACTTCTTCTTTTGCGCTTCGTTGCCTGCGATGAGGAGCGGGGTGGCAGCCAGGACGTTGGCGGTCATGCTGGTTTGGATGCCGGTGCAGCCGAACGCGAGCTCTTCGGTGAGCAGGACGTGATCGACCTCGCCCATGCCTGCGCCACCGTAGGCCTCCGGAATGTTCGGCCCGACGAAGCCGAGCTCCCAGGCCTCTTTGAAGACCTCCATCGGGAACTCGTGGGTCTTGTCCGCCTCGGCGGCGACGGGAATGACCTTCTCGCGGGTGAAACGGCGGCTCTCTTCCACGAGGGCCTTTTGTTCAGCGGTCAATTCGAAATTCAACATGTTGCTACCTTTCGATCAACGGCGCCGCTCCTGCTCGCGACGCTCCAGCTCGGCCCTGACGGCCTTGGCTCCCATTCGAAACCCGAGCGCAAAGCCAATCAGCAGTATGCCCGGGATGTAAATGATGTGGCCGACGGATGGCATCAGCTGCCACCGCTGGCTCGAATCTCGGCACTGAGCCGCTCCAGCTCCTCCGCCGTGTTGCGCTGCAGGCCGCGCATTCGCATCAGATACAGAAAAAGGAGCGCCCAAACAATCGCGTAGGCACCGAGCATGAGCGCCCCACCCGGAACGCTCTCGGCTTCGGGCCCACGGACGCCAACGAATTGAGCGGCCCTCTCCTCGGCCGCGTCTTCCTTCGTTTCGGCTACGGCGCCTTCCTTCGGCGCGGCCGGCTGCTCCTGTGCGTGAGCGGGAGGAGGGATGAGCATCGTGCATCCCAGCACGAACGCCGCGACTAGAGCACGCATGGCTTTACTTTCATCTGTGCATCAACTCGAATCGTAGTTTCGCGGTTTGTTCTCGCTGTCGCTCGGCGGATGCCCGTGCCCAAATCAAGAGCACGGCGAGACCGGTGAAGGCGATGAAGCTGAGGCCTAGCGCCCAGTACATCTCGGACTCGAGGCCGCCCCCCTTGCCCGTGATGACCGTCGGGTGGACACCTCTCCAACGCTGCACGCTGTAGTGGATCAGTGGCAAATCAATGACCCCGAACAGCGCGAGGCCGGCGGCGAATCGCTTCTCGACCTCCCCGGCGTTGCCCATGGATCGAAGGGATAGGTACGCGGCGAAGATCATTCCAGCTAGCAACGTCGTCGTGAGCCTGGGGTCCCAGGTCCACCAAACGCCCCAGGCCTTCCGCGCCCACAGAGGGCCGGTGAGCAAAACGATTAGACAGAACAGCGACCCGACCTCCGCCCCTGCGACGCCCAAGGCATCCCACTTGGGGTCGCGCTTGAGGAGATACACGGCGCTGCCAATGGCCGATACGCCAAAGCCGATGTACATCGCATAGGCGCTAGGTACGTGGAAATAGAAGATCTTCTGGACGATCCCCATCTGTTGCTCGACGGGGGCAACGACGAAAATTGCGTACAAGGTTGCGCCAAAAAGCGCCAGCGTCGCGAACGAGGTCAAGGACCAGACGGTCGAGCTACCGGATTGATCTGGGCGAGTCATGGCTAAGCTTCGAGGGACGCTAGCATGCGGCCGCTAGGGCGTCAGCCTCTCTGAGCCCCGATTTACGCCAATAGATCCGGTCGGGCTTGCTGCTCTTGCGGTGCGCCGCTAAAGACGGCGCTGATGGATTTGCTCGACCGGCGGTTCCTTTTCGTAGTGGGCAAAGGCGGCGTCGGGAAGACGACCGTGGCAACCGGGCTGGCGCTTGCGGCAAGTCGCCGCGGCAAAAAGGTGCTCTTGGCGCTCGTCAACTGCCAGGAGCGGGTGAGTGAGATTCTAGATACCGATCCGATCGGCGCGGAAATCGTCAACATTCGAGAGAACCTCGACGTGGTGAACATGACCCCGGACGCGGCCCTCGAGGAATACGGCTTGATGATCTTGAAGGTGAAGGCCGTGTTCAACGCGGTCTTCAAAAACCGAGTCGTGCGGGCGTTCTTGAAAGGCACTCCCGGCCTCGAAGCATGGTCGATGCTCGGCAAGGCATTCTATCATGCCTGCCCGCCGCGCGGAGAGCCCGACTACGACCTGGTGATCGTCGACGCACCCGCAACCGGACACGCCCTCGACATGCTTCGGGTCCCGTTCGTCATCGAGAGCATCGCGCCTCCAGGGCTTCTGCGTCGGGATGCCGCGCGCGCCGTGGACATGTTCCGAGACCCAGAACGATCGGGCGCTGTCCTAGTCACGCTTCCCGAATACATGCCCGCAAACGAAACCGTCGAGCTCGCAGACGCCTTGTCGAACGAGATGGGGATTCCGGTGCTGCGACTCGTGATTAACCGCGTGCTCGGCGTGCTGTTCGCCGAAAAAGAACGACCCGTTCTCGAAACCCTACCGGCCGCGCTCGACGAAAACAGCGCGATTCGAGGGCTAGCGATCGCGGGAAAACGACGTGTCCTTCGCGAAACGATCCAGGCACGGGCGGTTCGGCAGGTAAGGACCCACATCGACGCGCCTTGCAGCGAGCTGCCCTACTACAACGGTCTGGAACGAGACCCAGCGAGCATCGAGGCGCTGAGCGAAGCCCTGCTGCAGACGGTGTGATCGCTTGCGGGCAGTCGACGATGCACTAGCTTCAAACCCGAGGTAGGCATGCCAGGCTCGGCCACATCAGGTCTTTCGTTTCAGACACCCCTCATTTTCGAACAGGGCTCCCCCGGCCGGGACGGAGCGTCGCTGGGCGACGACGACCTTCCCAACGTCGACCCCGAACGCGCGTTCGGCAAAATGGCGCGGCAGAGCCCGCCCCTGCTTCCCGAGGTGTCCGAGCCCGAGGTCGTTCGCCACTACGTACGCTTGAGCCAGCAGAACTTCGCGATCGACATCGGAATGTACCCGCTTGGAAGTTGCACGATGAAGTACAACCCCAAGGTCAACGAGTGGGCTGCGCGCTTGCCCGGTTTCGCGAACCTGCACCCATACATGCCCGACGAGCTCGCCCAAGGCGCTCTCGAGCTGATGTGGCGGTTGGAGCAGGGCCTGGCCGAGGTTTGCGGGATGGATCGGGTATCGCTGCATCCCGCCGCAGGCGCCCAGGGCGAGTTGACCGGCTTGATGATGATCCGAGCCTACCACCGCGCTCAGGGGCGTGACCCCAAAAAGGTGCTGATTCCAGATACCGCCCACGGAACCAACCCAGCGTCCTGCGCCCTCAACGGCCTGAAGGCGGTGCCCTTTCCAGTTGGCGAGCAAGGGATCGTCACGACGGAGGCCCTCGCACCCTTTGTCGACGACGACGTCGCGGCCGTCATGGCAACCAACCCGAACACGGTCGGCCTGTTCGAGTCGGAGATGGCGGCAATCTCGGAGCTCGTGCACAGCAAAGGTGGCCTCGTCTACGGGGACGGCGCGAACCTCAACGCGTTGATGGGCCGCGCGCGCCCCGGCGACCTCGGGATCGACGTCATGCAGTTCAATCTGCACAAGACCTTCACCACACCACACGGCGGCGGCGGCCCAGGCTGCGGGCCGGTTGGGTACAAGGCACTCCTCGATCCCTTCGCGCCGGTTCCGGTCGTCGAGCACCGGGACGACCGCTTCGTCCTCGACTACGACAAGCGTCCCGCTTCCGTCGGCCGTCTGCGATCTTTTCAAGGCAACTTCGGCATGATGGTTCGGGCCTACGCCTACCTCCGAGAAATGGGCGCCGAGGGCCTGAAACAGGCCACGGATCTTGCGGTTCTCAATGCGAACTACCTCCGCGTCCGTTTGGGCGAGGTTTGGCACGTCCCGTACGAGCGAATCTGCATGCACGAAGTGGTGATCAGCGATCGCCATCTCAAGGATTCGCACGTCACCACGATGGACGTCGCGAAGCGCCTGATGGATTACGGCTTTCATCCACCCACGGTGTACTTCCCGTTGGTGGTGAAGGGCGCCATGCTCATCGAGCCGACAGAAACCGAGAGCCTTCAGACCCTCGACGAGTTCGTGGAAGTGATGAAGACCATAAGTGACGAGGCGGCCGCTGAGCCGGAGCGTGCGAAGGGAGCCCCGCAGCTCACGCGTTTGCGTCGGCTGGATGAGACCCAGGCTGCGCGGAAACCGGTGCTGCGTTGGACAGCTCCCGGATCACAGTCCGAACCATAGTCTGCTTCTGGTGAAACGGCAGGAACGCCGCTTTGAAGCCGTTGATGATCATCCGGTGAACGTCGTCGCGATCCATGCCCATCCAGCTGTGGCAAAGCCAGAGCTCGCGCGACACGGTCGTATCGGCGATCAGACGGTTGTCGGTGTTGATCGTCACCCGCAAACCGAGGTCGTGATAGAGCTTGAGCGGGTGCGTTCGAAGGTCTTTGACCGCGCCCGTCTGAACATTCGAGGACGGACAGCACTCGAGCGCAATGCGATGGTCGTTGACGTAGTGAAGCAGGTCGCCATCCTCGCGGAGCCGGCAGCCGTGGCCGATCCGGTGCGCGCCGCAGACGTGGATCGCCTGGTGAATGGAGGCGGGGCCATAGGCCTCCCCGGCATGGATCGTCACGGCGATGTTGTTGTCGCGCACGAGCTTGAACGCCCGGAGATGGTGCTTGGCCGGGTGATCGTACTCCGCGCCCGCCAGATCGAACGCGACCACGCCGCGGTTCTTGTAGGCGACGGCGAGCTGAGCCATTTCAAAAGACGACTCCGGCGAGATGTTGCGGATGCCGCAAAGAATGACGTTGGCAATGATGCCGTGGTCTTTTTGGGCGTCCCAGAGTCCCGCTAGGACGGCCTCGACCACCGTCGTGAGCCGAAGCCCGCCGCGCGCGTGGAGGATGGGCGAATAGCGCACCTCCATGTAACGAACATTCTCATCGGCAGCGTCCTCGCTCAGCTCGTAGGCGACCCTGTACAGGGCGTCGGCGCTTTGCAGTACTTTGAGCGTCGTGTCGAACGCTTTGAGGTACTCGACCAAGGACCCCGCGTGCTCGCCGCAGTGGAGGACCTTCTCGAGGGCTTCCGGATTGTCCGCGGGCAATCGGATTTCCTGCGCTTCCGCGAGCTCGAGCATCGTCGACAGCCGCAGCGACCCGTCGAGATGAACGTGCAGGTCCGTCTTCGGAAGGGCTTGAATCTGGGAGAGCGTCAGCTCCACGCGCTCAGTATACCGCGTTTGCGGGCCCTTCACCCGCGGGCTCCAAACCGCCCAAAACCTCGACGACTTCATCGAGCCGCTTTGCCGCGACACTGACTCTCGTGGGCATCCCGCCGTTTAGGCCGAGGGCCCGCACCAGGTCGATGCCGCTGTCGAAGCGTGCCGCGACGGTGACCGTGGTCTCGTCGTGAACCAAGGAAATCGGCGCGAGTCGCTGACCGATCAGGAGCAGCTCGGTCTTGTCGTAGGGGCCGTCACGGCGCGTTGCGTCGCAGATCGCAAGCCGACCCCGGACTTCGTACCGGCCTGACAGCCGCTTGGCCTCTCGCTCCCTCTCCTCGAGCGCTTCGGCCACGACTTGGAACTCGCGGTAGATCGCGGCGTCCTGTGCGCCGTCGGCCAAGTACCGGACGATCAAACCTCGAACGCCTTCGTCGCGGGGCCGTGCGCGCAGTGCGCGGTCGAGCACCCGAGCGCGCTCACTCGGCTCACCTAGACGTGTGTCGATCGCACGGGCGTCGTCGTCGGCTCCTTCGTAGGGCTCCACCCCGCCACGAATCCACTTGGCCGCCGAGCAAAGCCCGTCGAAGTCCACATGGCAGCAAATCGTGTCGACGTGACCGGCCGCCGCGACTCGATCCGGCGTGACCAGCTCCGGGCACGCCCCGTGCTCTGCTTTGGTGGTCAAAATGAAACGTGGGTCGCCGGCATAGTCGGCGTGCCGGTCGTGGTCATGGTGATCGATCCACATCGCCAATCGAGAGCCGAGGCCCCGGATGAAAGGCAGCGTCGTCTTTTCGTAGCTTGCACCCCCTGCATTTGCCGCAAAGGCCACATCCAGCACCACCACGCGCCCCGGCAGACTCCCAGGCTTGGGCAGCTTGCGGGGCGTTCCGTACGCCAAATGTGGGAAACTACTCATGATCCGAGCATGTGGCCACGCCCCCTGGCGCGCAACTCGCGGATAGTCGGATCGGTTTTTCCCAAACCGATGCCTCAGGGAAACACTTCGGAAATATGACGCATCCATAGATCCCCTCGTGCCGCTGCCGAGGGTGCGCCGCGGCCATGACTAAGAGGTGCAAAGATCATGGAAGAACAACTTTCGGAACTGACAACGTATGCAAACGCATTGTGGGTTCTCGTTAGCGCCGCACTCGTTTTCTTCATGCACGCGGGCTTCGCCCTCGTCGAGAGCGGGTTTTGCCGCAGGAAAAATGCGGTGATGGTGTTAATGAAGAACTTCGGCGTAGTGGGAATCTCGTCACTCGTCTTCTATCTGGTTGGCTACGGCGTGATGTTCGGCGAAGGCAATGCCTTCATGGGGCTCGCGAGCTTCTTCCCGAACAACGGCGGAGCAGACGCGGACCTTCCGCCCTACGTCTTCCTCTTCTTCCAGCTGGTGTTCGCAGCGACCGCCTGCACGATTGTGTCGGGCGCCATCGCCGAGCGCGGACGGCTTCTGACGTTCTTCCTCTTCACGGCCCTCGCGACGATGATGATCTATCCCGTCGTCGGCCACTGGGTCTGGGGCGGCGGCTGGCTCTCGGAGATGGGCTTCGTGGACTTCGCCGGCAGCACGGTCGTTCACGGAGTCGGCGGCGGCATGGCGCTCGCCGGCGCCATCATCATCGGTCCGAGGCTCGGCAAGTATCAAGCGGACGGCTCAGTCAAGCCCATGCCTGCACATAGCTTCCCGCTCGCAGCGCTCGGCGTGCTGATCCTCTGGCTCGGCTGGTTCGGCTTCAACGGAGGCTCGGAGCTGGCGATCGACGCGGAGGTCGGCCGCATCGTGCTCGTCACCAACCTCGCCGCGTCGGCCGGGTTCGTCGGCGCCCTGATCTGGATCAAGGTCCGCAGCGGTATGCTCGACCTCTCGATGGCGCTGAACGGCGCGCTCGCCGGCCTCGTGGGCATCACGGCGGGCTGCTACAACATCTCGGGCGGCTGGTCGATTGTCGTCGGCATCGTCGCCGGCATGCTCGTCGTCGAGGGTGTTTTCCTCCTCGATAAGATGAAGATCGACGACCCCGTGGGCGCTATCACCGTTCACGGCATCTGCGGAATCTTCGGCACCCTCGCGGTCGGCCTCGTCGGTTACGGAAACGCGGCCACGGGCGAGGAGCCGCTCGGCCTGCTCGTCGGTGGCGGCGCATCGCAGCTTGGGACCCAAGCGATCGGCGCTGGCGCGGGCGTCGCATTTGCCTTCGCAGTTGGATCCGTCGTTTGGCTTGCGCTGAAGTTCCTCGTGCCAGGCGGCGTCCGCGTCTCCGAAGCGCACGAGCTCGAGGGCCTCGACATCGCGGAATGCGGCGTCGAAGCCTACAACGCGGAGCTCTCAGGAGTAGAAGTGGGAGCGGGCGCCATGGCCTCCGCCCCCGCGGAGTAGTGAGCTTCGAGAGGAGGGGTGGAGCGGCTCCCCGGTCTGCTTTGCCCCTCTTCTCGGTCCTTTTTTCAATGTTGGATTTTGTGAATACGGATTTTGAGCGTGGAGACACGCTGGGAGTGGAGGTAGTGATGAGGAAGTTTCTTTCCCTGGCGGTGATGTGCAGTTTGGCATTCCCCGCAATGGCCCTTGCGCAGCCGGAGGCACCGAAGGAGGCAGCCGACGACATGGCGATGGAAGCCGAGGGCATACCGGAAACCGGTACGTCGGCGGAGTTTGAGATGCCGGAATCGCCGAAGACGGCCGCAGACGACATGGCGATGGAGGGCGATGAGGCCGCCTCCTGGAAGGACGGCATCTCCTGGATGGTGATGGGCAGCGCCTTCTACCGCCTAGGCGGATACATTGGTGACGGCGTCCTCGCAGGAACCTACAACTCGATCGGATACCCCTACACGCAGTACAACGGTTTCGGGCTCAACTTCGTCGGTGGTGACTTCCAGTACACGGGCGAGAAGTTCGCGCTTCGAATCGACCTCCGTTTTGGTGAGGGTGCCGCTCTGTTGACCCCGATTTCAGCCTCTGGCTTCGGAGGTTTGAAGCAGGGCTACGTGAGCTGGTTGCCGAGCGACAAGGTGGCGATCGACTTCGGCTTCTTCGACACCATCTTTGGCGGCGAGGTCGTCGATGAGTGGAACAACGCCAACTACACACGCGGCGCCCTCTACTTCAATCGGCAGCCCTTCAACCACATGGGCATTCGGTCGGCGTTTGGGCTTACCGACACGGTGGGCCTGACGCTCATGGTCACCAATGGCGGCGTCCTCGGTGGCACACCGATTGACGGCAACGAGACGCCGACGCTTGGCTGGCAGTTTGCGTTCAGCGACGCGGAGGAAAACTTTGGATTCTTCTTCGGTGGTCAGCACGGCGCATCCAACCCCAACGACAACAAGAACTGGGAGCAGTTCTTCGACTGGGTGCTCACCGCGAACGCAGGCATCTTTTCGTTGATCGCCAACGGTGACTACCAGCTGACTCCGACCGCCGTCTCGGGTGGGACGAGCAGTGCATTCGCGTATGGCCACAGCATCCAGCTGATCTTCGACGCGAGCGACAAGGTTTCGATCGGCCTGCGTGGCGAGCACTTGAGCGGTAACGAGCAGCACCGTCTCACCACCGGCCAGCCTTTCCTCGCCACGGGCACGGCCACGCTGCGATACAAGCCGGTTCAGTACCTCGTGCTCAGCCTCGAATACCGGGGCGAGTGGACGTCGGCAGCGGACCGAGTGTACTACTCGCGAGCGGCGCTCGACCCGACGACGGGCGCGCTTGGTGCTCCGGACAAGAGGGCGAACCACGCACTCATACTCGGTTTCACCGCCTACATTGCAAACTAGACGGACCTAAGGGTTCACTGGCAGGAGGCCGGCTCGAGAGCGCCGGCCGTTTGTCGTTGCTGTGGACCGGGACGCTAACAAGAGGCGCGATACGGTACCAACG
>SHLP01000259.1 GCA_004283055.1 Deltaproteobacteria bacterium | reverse complement strand
CCCTGCTTCCTGCCCCCCAGGCACCGTCTCGCCGCCTCCGACGTTTTTGGACGAAATCCGACCAAAGTGCTGCTCACTTGATCTGCTCTTCGAAGGGCGGGCCTCCGCCTCGTTGCCTTCGTTTGGAGGGGAGGCGATCGCTCGATTAGTGTGAGGGTATGGAAGCGCGAGCCCTCGGAAGCCCTGCTTTGATCGGACCGTTCGATCGCGCGCAGGGAGCGATGCTTCGCAGGGCCGTCGAGCGGGCGAACTCCGGTTCCTACGTGTCTAGCAGCATCTTGGGCTCGCAAGCCGAAATCTCCGAGCTGCGTCCGAAGTGTGTTTTCGTCGATGGTGAGACGGGAGAGCTTGCAACGACGACGACCTGGATCCGCGAAAATCCCTTTCTGTTTGCGACCCCGGTGATCGCGATGGTGTCCGACCTTCGAGACGCCTCCTTCGTTCAAGCGTACCGATACGGGGCCGATGATGTGATCCTGCGTTCGAACGTCGGGGGTGTCACCCGGCGCATCGCGAACCTCCAAGATTTTGATCCGACCGCGCGCCCACCCGTCTCCAGGGGTCGGGTGGTGATCAGTCATCACGTCGACCAGTATCGACGGCTTCTAGGACGCGTGCTTCGACAGGCGTGCTTTGACGTGCACTTTGCAGTCGATGCGGATGAAATCATTGCTGCCATGGCATCGGAGCTGCAGCCCGATCTGGTGGTCGTCTCGAACCAGCTCCTGCCCATGGCCAAAATTGAGGAAGCTCGGCGCGCGGCCAACTCTCCACAGACGCGTTTCGTCGTCGTCTCAGCCACTGCGTCGACGCGCATCGTGCTCGATCCCAAGTTCCCGCACTCCGCCACGATTGCGGAACACGCCCCTCACGATCACCTGCTCTTCGTGGCAAACGACTTGCTGAGGGACGGTGGCCGAAAAGGAAGACAATCGCCTCGCTACTTGTTCGATACGATTTGCAGTTTCCGATCGGAGGGTGAGTTCTCCCCCGAGTACGGCCTGACCTACAACATGAGCGAGACGGGTATCTACGTGCGAACGCTCGATCCGCCGCCGAAGAACACCAAGCTTTGGCTGGAGCTGAGGCCCCCGGGGACAGCCGCGACCGTACACTTGCGCGGCAACCTCGTTTGGGTCGCAACACCGGGGGCTTGTTCACGCGCAACGCCGCCTGGGTTCGGTCTGGAAATCAATGTGCAGGCCTCACCGGCCCGTGACTTGAAGCTCTACCGAGACGCTTACAGCACCCTCGCGCAGGTGCCGAATCAGATCGCCCTGAGCTGGCGACCCTGAGCTCCGCGAGGCATACCAAGCGAGGCAGTCATGAAGGGCCTCGAGATCGACGACAAGCTGAGCATACCCGGCGGCGATCTTTCGTGGAGCGCTGCCCGTTCGTCCGGCCCTGGCGGTCAAAACGTAAATAAGGTCGCGACAAAGGTCATACTTCGATTCGACATCGAGGGCACGGCAGCGCTGACCCAGGCCCAGAAGCGGCGACTGCGTACTCTCGCGGGTCGTCGCCTAGACGCCTCGGGAGGCATTCTCATCAGCGCCCAGGCCGAGCGGTCGCAGCGGCAGAACCTCGAGCGGGCGCGCGCAAGCCTGCGTCGCTTGATTCGGAAATCGCTGGTCCCACCGAAGCCGCGCGTCGCAACGAAGCCATCGAAGGCCCAGAAGCGGCGACGCCTTCGAGACAAGCACCGTCAGAGTGAGAAGAAGAAACGCCGTGCCCCGGTTCGAGGCGAGGACAACTAGCCTCGACGCCCCTGGGCTTCGCTCTCCCAAAGCGCGAGCGACTGTTGTAATCTAGCCCCATGTCCGAGCCAGAACCCCCGGCTCTCTCTAGCGCAGACCGTCTACTCGAGCTCGAGGCGATCAAGCAGCTCAAGGCGCGCTACTTCCGATTGATGGATACCAAGCAATGGCTGCCTTTCTCGCAGGTATTCACCGACGACGTCGTCGTCGACGTTTCGCACGACAAGAATGCTCCCGGGGGGACCCTTCGGGGCCGAGCCGACGTCGTGGACTTCATTCGCAGGGCAGTCGGCAAAGCGACGACCGTTCACCACGGCCACATGCCTGAAATCGAGCTGCTCGGACCAAACGAGGCGCAAGGCATCTGGGCCATGGACGATTACGTCGAGTTCAAACCCTCACGCGGCATCCGCGGCTACGGCCACTATCACGAGGAGTACCGCAAAGAGAAGGGCGGCTGGCGGATCAGCAAGCTCAAGCTCACCCGCCTTCGCGTGGACACGCTCGGCTGACCCGCCGGTTGTTCCTAGGCTCCTAGCGTGCGAAGTGACCACAATGAACCGCATCTCGCCCTTCCTTTTTCTCGCGGTCGCCATCGCCGCGGCCCCCGCATGCACAGACACGAACGCGGCCACGGACGCTGGCGCCGACGCGGCCACTGACGCTGGCCCTGACGCTGCCACCGACGCTGGCCCTGACGCCGCCACTGACGCTGGCCCTGACGCTGCCATTGACGCTGGCGTGACCGAGCGGCGCATCTTCCGAACCGACACCACTCAGAACGCGAACCTCCGCGGCATCGACGGCGCGGACGCAATCTGCGCCGCTCAGGCCCTGGCTGCAGGTCTCGAAGGCGAATTCAAAGCCTGGCTCTCGACGATCGCTTCGCCTGTCGCCGATCGCGTCGCCCAAGGCAGCGGTCCGTACGTGCTCGTGGACGGGACTAGAGTCGCCGACGACTGGAGCGATCTAGTGGACGGCTCGATTCTCGCGCCGATCGA
>SHLP01000144.1 GCA_004283055.1 Deltaproteobacteria bacterium | reverse complement strand
CCCGTGAGAGCCGAGCGCGACATGAACAACCGGAGCACCGTCGCCGAATGGCGCCCCGATCGCTGGGAGTACTACGTAGACGGCCGCACCGTCCGCATCGGCACCGACCTCAACGGCGACGGCAAGGTCGATCGCTGGGACCGCGACGAAGAGCGCCTGAGAAACTCCGCCCTCGCCAAGCAACGCTCCACCGAAGTCAGCCAGTAGGGGACACGCTCCCCCTCCGCGAACGGCGTCGTTTCGCGCACTTGCGACCCACACCGCGAAAACCCAATTCCGCGTGCTAGGGTCCGGCGGTGGAACGCCTCCAAAAGGTGCTCGCCCGAGCCGGGGTCGCGTCTCGGCGCGCCTCCGAGGAGCTGATCCGCGCCGGGCGCGTCCGCGTCAACGGACGCGTCGTGACCGAGCTCGGCACCAAGGTCGACGCGCACAAGGATCGGGTCGAAGTCGATGGACGGCGTCTCGTCGCGGAGAAGCCCGTGTACTATCTCATGCACAAGCCGCGGGAGATGGTTACGACGCTCGACGACCCTGAAGGCCGGGCAACCATTGCCGACCTTTTGCGGAAGATTCCCGAGCGCGTCGTACCTGTGGGCCGCCTCGACTATCACACGAGCGGCGCGCTCCTGGCGACCAACGATGGCGACCTGATCGACGCGCTTCTGAGGCCCGTTGCCGGTGTACCGAAAGTCTACGCAGTGAAGTTTCAGGGCCAGCTCGACGTGGAGGAGCTTGATGCCCTTCGCAACGGCGTGAGGCTCGACGATGGCTACCGAACCAAGGCCGCCGATGCGTTCGTGCTCCGTCAGGAGCAGAACCATACCTGGGTTCAGCTCACGCTAACCGAAGGGAAAAACCGGCAAATCCACCGAATGGGCGACGCCATTCACCGCCGCGTAATGCGGCTCGCTCGGCAGTCGTTCGCGGGCATCAGCATCGAGGGCCTGCGACCCGGCGAATACCGCGAGCTCAAGCGCGACGAGCTTCAGCAGCTCAAAAAGAAGTTTCTCAATCCATATCGCCGTGCCCGCGAAGCCTCCAAAGGAGGGTGAACGCGGTGGGCACCACGAAGAGCGTGAATAAGGTCGAAAGTAGCAGGCCGCCTAGCACGATGGCGCCCACGCCTCGGTAGAGCTCAGAGCCCGAGCCGGAAAAGATCACCATCGGCAGCAGCCCGGCCAGCGACGTCGCGGTGGTCATGAAGATGGGGCGCACGCGGGCTTCGACGGCCAGCGGGACGGCTTCTCGGAGGCTCGAGCCTGCGCGCAGACGCGAAATCGAGCCATCGACGACGAGAATGGCGTTGTTCACGACCACGCCGATCAGGATCAGAAAGCCGAGCGCCGTCATCAGGTCGAGCGGCTGCTTGCCGAGAAGGGCGTTGACCAGCCACAGCCCGCCGGCGCCTCCCGCGGCCGCGAGTGGCACGCTCATCAGCACGGCAAGCGGCGAGATGAAGTCCTCGAAGAGAGCCGCGATGAGCAGGAAGCAGATGACGAGCGCGAGCAAGAGGATGTTCCCAAACTGCTTTTGTGCGAGCTCGAGCTTACCCGCGGCGCCGCTCAGGGCGAACTGAACGTCCGACGGAACAGCCCCTTCCCTTTCGAGGTCGCCGATGACGTCGTTGCGAATCGTATCGATGGCATCTTCGAGCGCCAAGTCTTCCGGCGGCGAGACGTTGAGGGTGATCGCACGGCGGCGTTCGAGGTGACGGATCACCGACGGCCCCAGTCGCTCCTCGATCTCGGCCAGGCTGCCGAGGGGAACCGTGCGCCCACTCGGCGTGGCGACCGGAGCGGACAAGAGGGCGGGCGCGTCCGGCAGAAGTCGCTCGCCGTCGGCTACCGCCCGCATGACGACGTCGAGCTTTGGTGAGCCCTCGGGCGTGTACTCGCCGATGATCGCGCCGTCGATCAAGGCATCGACCACGAGCCCGAGCTCGGCGCCGCCCATTTGAAGCTGCGCCGCCTCCTTGCGTCTCGGGATGACGTGGAGCTCGGGCGCCCCGGGATCGAGGCTCGGAACGGGACGAATTTGCGCGCCGGGCAGCGCCCCGCGAAGGTCTCCGAAAAGGCGCCCACCCACCTCGCTCAGGGTCTGCAGGTCCGGGCCCTGGATGTCGATCTCGACGACGCGGCCACCGCCGATCGAACGGCCAAACAACGAAGCCTGGGTCGCAAACGAGATCATGCCCGGGATTTTCGACTGCACGCGCCGCAAGAGGTCGAGCATGCGGCCCACATCTTCTTTGTGCTCGGCCACCGCCCCGGCGAAGACGCGATCCGGGCTTCCCACGAAGAAGCTTCGCCGAATGTTGGCCTCGCCGTCGGTCTCGACCCCCGTGTACCTCGCCATTTGTCCTTGGAGGCGGTTCCCCGTCGCGTCGAGCTCTTCGATCGAATAGCCGGGGGGCGGTATCAAAATGCCGAAGACCAGGTTGCGGTTGCCTGTCGGCAGGTACTCCATCGGCGGCAGCAGCGCCCAAGCGACCAGCAGCGATGCCACGACGGCGAACACGACCGTAGAGAGCGAGCGTCGGGTCGAGCTGCAGAGCCAACGCACCTGTTCGGTCACGCGGGAGCGAAACCGCCGGCCGAAGTCGGTCAACCCGCCGATGTCTAGGGTCTTTCCCTGTGAGAGAAGGCGCGCGGCGAGACTCGGGATCACCAATACCGATACGACCAGCGAGACCGTCACCGCGAGCGCGATGGCGACCGCGACATCACGCAAGAGCTCCCCCACCTCACCTTGCCAAAGGACGATGGGAATGAAGACGGCGACCGTCGTCGCGGTCGAAGCGATCAGCGCGCCCCAGACATCGCGGATGCCGCGGTACGCCGCTAGTTTCGTGTCGGGGGCGCGAGTCCGATAGGTGTCGATGCTTTCGAGGGCGACGATCGAATTGTCGACGACCATGCCAATGGCGAAGGTGATGCCCGCAAGGGAGACGACGTTGATCGTGCGACCCAGCGCTTGCATGCCGAGGGCCGTCGCAAACGCGCAAACCGGGATGGCGATACTGACGACGGCCGATGCCCCGAACGTTCGCAGGAACAAGAAAAGGACGATGACAGCCAGGAATGCCCCGAGCAGCAGATTCTGTTGGACCAGATCGAGGGCGCCTTCGATGTACTCGACCTGATCTGCGAGGATTTCAATCTGAAGCCCCTCACGATCGAACTTCTCGCGCTGAAGTCGTGCGACGACCTCGTGCACCTCTCGCGTCACCTCGAGCACATTCGTGCCCGCCTCGCGCGAGAGCAGCATCACCATCGCCGGTCGGTCCTGCACGAGTGCCACGCCGACCGGCTTTCGAAGCGCAAGCTTTACTGTCGCCACGTCCCCGAGCAGGATCGGGGTGCCATCGCTGCTGGCGCCGAGGACGACTTCTTCGAGCGCGGACGGTGTTTCCGGTGCGATGGCGGTCCGCACTAAGTAGCGCCGCTTCCCTAATGTTACGTCCCCCCCCGACAGGTCGCGGAGCTCACTCCGCACTCGGTCTGCGACGTCTTGGACCGAGAGACCGCGCGCCCCGAGCGCCTGAGCATCGAACAGAACGTGAACTTCGGTGTCCTGGCCGCCAATGAAGAAGATCCCCGCCACCCCAGGGATCCGATCGATTTCGGGAAGCACCTCGTCCTCGACCCAGGTGCGATACGCAGCGACGCTTCCCTTCTTCGGATCGCGGATCGCAATCACCGCCAGCGGTGGGCCTGCGCTGTTGGCGGTCTGCACGGTGGGCTCCCGCACCGAATCCGGATAGCTCGACACCTGGCTGAGGTTGTTGGTCACACGAACGAGCGCCTCTTCGATGTCGGTGTCCACCTCGAACTCGAGCGTGATGCTCCCGCTGTTCATGCTTGCGCTCGACTCCATCCGGGTGAGCCCTTGCACGTTCTTCAAGACCTCCTCTTGTGGCTCGAGGATCTCGGTTTCGATTTCCACGGGGGCGGCGCCCGGCCAGGCCGTGCTCACGCTGATCGTGGGGGTCGCGATGTCTGGGGTGAGCTGAATCGGAAGATCCATCACCGAAAGGGTGCCGAAGAGGATCACGAGCACGATGCCGACCACAACCGAAATGGGACGTTGGATGGCGACCCAGATGAGCCCGGTGGGCTTCTCGTCACTCGGCGCTGACTCGTCCGTCATCTGCCGCTCAGTCTTCCAACACGATCAGCGGTTGACCGGGAAACACGCGTTCGTTCCCGCGCGTCAGCACCGAATCCCCGGCAGCGAGCCCTTCCGCCCGAACCAACACCTCATCTTTCCCGCGCGCCACTACTTCGACCGGCACGGGTTCAGCCTTGCCGTCGACCGATTTCACGACCTTGAGGCTCGCGATGCCATAGACGAGTGCGTCGCGCGGAACGACGAGCGCGCCTTCTTCACTGCGTTCGATGGTCAACAGTACGTCGACCGCTGCGCCCGGAAGCAACCAGGACGTCGGCTCGTCAGGAACCAGGCGCAACCGGACGGTGCGGGATTCTGCGTCGAGAGCGCGCACGATGCCTTGGACGGTGGCCGGGGTCGTCTCACCCTGACGTGAGAGGCTGGCCTTGTCGTCGATGGAGAGGAAGCGCGCGACCTCCGGAGGGACCGACGCAAGCACTTCGACGTCGCGATCGTCGACGAGCTCGATCACTTCGATGCCAGGGTCGACCCAGTCGCCGGGGTCGACACTTCTGCTGGCGACTACGCCATCGAACGGCGCCCTGACTCGATGCCGGCCGAGAGCCGCGCGCGCCTCGGCTTCCGCCGCCTTGAGTCGCCCACGCTCGGCGACCGCCCGCTTTCGCTCCGACGTGGCCTGTTCGATCTCCGCGGCGGCTGCGATATCCGGACCTGCGGTGGTCAATCGCTCGGCGTCACGCTTCGCGCGCTCGAGCTCTGCCGCTCCTGCTTGCTTCGAAGCCGCGGCAGCTCGCAGACGAGCCGCGGCGAGGGACGGGTCGATATCGACCAGCAAGTCGCCCTGCTTCACGCGGTCGCCGACGCGAACCAAGACCCGTCGGACTTCCCCGGACGCACCGGCCGCAAGACTCGCCTGCTGCAGCGCGTTCACGTCACCGAGGAAAGACCACCGCGCCTCGATGCTCCCCTCGCGCACCTCGCCGACCTGCACCCGCGCCGGGGGAGGCCCGTTGGGACCGCTCTTGGCCGGCGCCTCGCCTTCGCAGCCCAGCGCGCTCAGTGATAGCACTAGCAACTCCCACCCTCGCAGGCCGAAAACGCGCGAAATCATCGGAAAAATCTAGTACCTGGGCTCCTTTTGACAAGTCAAAGCTCATGACTATAAAGAGGCCGCGGGGTGGAGCAGCATGGTAGCTCGTCGGGCTCATAACCCGAAGGTCGTCAGTTCAAATCTGGCCCCCGCAACCAACGAAGTCGGGCACTTAGCGAGAACGCTAGGTGCCTTTCTTTTTGCTCGGTGCCCTGAGGGTGCCATGCGGTGCTGCAGCAGGCTGCAACGACTCGACTAAACGCAGTTGTGCACCCGATCCAAGGTGCGCGTAGACGTGTGTGCTTTGCTCCGAACGATGTCCAAGCTGCGCTTGTACAGCCTTGATGGACTGCCCGCTTGTCACCGCTTGGCTTGCGACCGAGTGGCGCCCGAGGGCGTGGTGACTGAGTGGTCGAAGCCCAAGCGCCCGCTGGACGACGACCATCGGGCGTTTGTAGCTGTCGATGTAGCGAGGAAAGCTCCCGTCCTTGCTGAACAGAAACTCGGGACCGGCGTAGCCCTGCCGGATGTGCCAGCGGATCGCGTCCAGGATGTCCTCGGTCACGTCCAGCGCGTAGGCCTCGTTGTTCTTGCGGCTGACCAGCATGGCTGCCCGGTCTTTGGTGCCGCGTTGAACCCCGCGGTCGATGACCAACTGGGGTGGGATGTCCCGAAAGCGGCTCCGCGCGATGGCGTAGACCTCCGAAACGCGGAGCCCGAGTCGGGCCGAGAGGTAGAAGAAGAGGTACCATTCGGGTTGGAGCTCGAACATTCCCGTCAAGAACCGGTCTCGCTCGGACTCCGAGTACCATTTTGGCGGCTTCTTCGGTGTGCGTTCCGTCGGCACATAGGGCACTGCGGCCAGCAGCCCCCGTTTCCAACAGAACCGTAGGATGGCTCGCACCAAGGCGAGTCGGTTGTTCACGGATTTTGGTCCGAGCCGGGAGGGAAGGGCGCGCTTGAGCGCGTCCATCGCTGCGGTGTCCACTTCCTCGATGAAGAGGTGTCCCAGCACGGGTTTGATCTGCGGCCAGAGATTCCCGTAGGAGTCCCGGCTGCGATCCTTCATGGTGGTCGCTGACATGTACTGTTCGTACGCGTCGGCGAATTGGATGCGCTTGTGACCTGAGATTAGATCTTCGCGCACCCTTCGTTCGGCTTCGCGCGCCTCGGCCCTCGTCTTGAAGCCAGCCTTTCGCTGGCGCCGGTGGCCTTGGAGCTTGAAGTCGTATTGCCAAGAGTTGGCTCGCTTTCTAACGGCCATACGGTTCGGTCCTTTCTGCCAGGAACGTCCGCATCGCCATGTCCGGGTTCGTCAGATAGAGGTCTAACATATCCCGGCGGAACCGGCGTACGCGCGCCCGTCCGTAGACGGGTATTTGCCCCGCCGAGACGAGGTTTCGCAGGTGACCGACTGACCAGCCCGTATAGGATGCCGCTTGCGTGTAGGTGAGCCACGTCGGCGCTTGTGTAGCGTCCTGCATCAGCAGAATCTCCTCGCTTGCATCGACTGTGACCCCCCGTGAACCATCGCCCTTTCCTGACGGACCGCCCTCGCGCGCAATGCGCGGAACCGTCCACCTCTATTATCGGTTTTGCCCCCCAAAATGTTGTCCTGGCTCGTGATTTTTTTTCGCGTCGGGCTCCCCGCAGGCGATTGGTCAGCGTGTGACTCTGAGTGCACTCCGTGTGCACTCCGTGTGCACTCCGTGTGACAGCATGGGACCCAACTTGTTGGGGCAAGGTGGAGTTTTGTCTGCCAACAAAACTGCAAGTGCCTCACGCTAACGTCTCTTGCGTTCACGCTCGGCACTTGATGACGCGCTCAACGCCTTCGGCTTATTCGCGCGCTCCGCCGTTGCGGGTTGTCCTCCCGAGACGATCCAGGCGCTCGCCGACTGCCTCCAGGCGTGTACCCAACGTCGGAACGATTCGTTCGAGACTGATCATGGTGACGGGCGGTTCAGCGTTACGCAGCATCGCGAAGGAGGCAGAGCATAGCTGGTACGTTCATGCGGTGCAGTGGCCGTAGCCGATGGCGTGCCCTAGAAACAAAGCATTGCGCGTGTCCGAAACAATAAGGGACGGGAGAGTTTATCAATTTCGGGTCGATTAGACTGGCCAGGAAAACCAAGTCATGCCAAACCAGCTTACGAAAAAAAGGAAATGAAAATGAGAAGCATGACAAAGTTGACTCCGTGGCTTGTTGTTGCTGCTGCTGCGTCCTGCTTGGCCGGCTTGGCCAGCTTCGGCCCGAGTGCTGATGCTTGCTCACGAAGCATGTGGACCGCCAAGGGGCAGCCCGTTCTGGTCGGTAGGAACATGGATTGGACCGCGAAGATGGGGACCAAGCTGTACGTCATGCCGAAAGGGATCAAGCGCCAAGGGATGACGGAAGCCAACCCGCTCAAGTGGACCTCGAAGTACGGCAGTATCGTGGCCAGCGTTTGGGATTGTGCAACCGCCGACGGAATGAACGAAGCGGGGCTGAGCGTGAACCTGCTGTACCTGGCGGAGTCGAAGTACGGCGATCGTGACACTGCCAGACCGGGGCTCTCCGTTTCACTTTGGACGCAGTATTACCTAGACAACTTCGCAACGGTCGCCGACGCGGTGAAAGCGAGCAAGTCGTTTCAGGTACAACCTCTCATGATCAAGCACCACGCGGTGAAGGTCGCTTCACCCGTGCACTTGTCTCTGGCCGACGCGTCCGGTGACTCTGCGATCATCGAAATCCTCGACGGTGAGGTTGTCATTCATCACGGCAAGCAGTACACCGTGATGACGAACTCGCCGCCCTACGATGAGCAGCTCGTCTTGCTGAAGCAGTATGAGGGGCTGGGTGGTAAGAAACCCCTGCCTGGAACTTCCGAAGCGGCGGATCGATTCGTTCGAGGCGCCTACTACCTAACGAAGCTTCCCGCGCAGCCAGATTCCTATCAGCAAGCGGTCGCAGGCGTTTTGTCTGTCATGCGGAACCAGGCCACACCGATCGGCGCGAACGATCCCGAGCGGCCCAACATCGCGGCAACCCTATGGCACACAGTGAGTGACCTCACGAACAAACGCTACTATTTCGAGTTCACCGACATGCCCAATGTGGTTTGGATCGATCTGGACAAGCTGAATCTGCGCAAGGGGGCCCCGATCCAGATGTTCGATCTGGCTTCTCACCTCGAAGCCAGCGGAGAGGTGTCGGGGAAGTTCAAGCGTGCGAAGCCGATCAAGTGGCAGGAGGCTGGTACGACGGTGGCCTGGAAGCCGACCCCGAAATCGCGGTGAGTTCGTGGAGCGACAGAAGGGATTGCCCAACCTCCAGCTGGAGCGGAGCCTAGACGGGTACACATGTTGGGCTTAGACTAGTTTCAATGGGAACCCGGTCCGAGATCCATGCATTGATCGATGCGCTGGCCGACGAGGAGCTCGACGCGGTGCGTACTGTTCTGAACGCCGTTCGCGCGGAAGATGGCTTTGAGAGCCTGAGCGAAGACGACTTGGAAAGACTCCGGGCATCGGTGCGGCGTGGGCTTGCGCAAGGTGAGGCGGGAAAGGGCCGTTCCATCCAAGAGTTCATGAAAGAGCTGTGAGTTTTCGCGTCCGCATCTCGCCCGAAGCGGAGCGGCAAGTGCGTGAGCTAGAGGGTTGGTGGGCTGCGAACCGGCCCGCTGCCCGAACGAGCTTCAAGGAAGCACTCAGCGCAGTAGTTGGCCACATCTCCCGGATGCCTAGTATCGGGCGACCGTGCGACGATATTCAGTTGCCCGGCGTGCGGCGCTTGTTGATCGAGGGCACACCTTACGCGGTCTTCTATTCGGTCGACCGCGAAGCGACCGAGATACTCATCGCTGCCGTCTGGAGTCGTGCACGCGGCAGCAGTCCGCCCGTACCCTGAGCGACAACGGCGCTAGTCGGGTCGGTGAGAGAAGCGCCTTGGTCAGATCGTTCTCGTTGACCTGACGTTGACGTGTCGATGTGAAATCAAGTGATATGAAGTGAGGAACCGCAAACACGGCGATGCGCGCAAGTCCCGGTCATGTTTGGGTTTCTCTTGAGTTCCGTTTGTTTGCGCGATGCTGTGTTTGGCCGGCTTCGTTGCTTTGGGAGCATGAGGTTGTCGCTTCGTTTGATCCCGACGTTCGCAGTTCACCCGATTCACATGGCTCGGGGGTAAGTGAGACGATCTTCTTTGCGTTCCGTCCCCTTTTTGAGGACGACGTCTCAGTTTCTTGGAGGTCCGCGACGCTGACGTGAGGTGCCGCGGATCCAAGCGAGCGAACTGACTACGTCCAAGCGCGCCCGGTGACCTGAGGGTGCCTTAAGGATGTGAAATCGAATGATACGAAGTGACGACCCATGAACATGGCGAAGGGACTAACTCCTGGTCTTCATTGTGGTCTTGTAGCGATTACGATGGGTTGTGTTGGTCGGCGAGCACCGGGCTTTGTGAACTCATAACCCGAAGGTCGTCAGTTCAAATCTGGCCCCCGCAACCATGGTCA
>SHLP01000143.1 GCA_004283055.1 Deltaproteobacteria bacterium | reverse complement strand
ACCCGACATTTCAATCTTGGAGAGCTACCCGACGCGTGAGTTTGGTTTTGACATGCGCTGTAGGCCCGGCCCCGATTAGCGAAGCCGTCGTCGGCGTCGTTCACGCAGGCGCGCGATGACCTCTTGGAGCCTTGGGTCATCGGCCCGCTTGTGGTCGTGGCGAAGTCCTTTTTCCGAATTGCAGCGCGCGCACGCGATTGCGAGGTTCTCGAGGTCATCGGTTCCTCCGTGGTTCTTCGGCACGATGTGCTCGAGTGTCGCGCCGTTGAGCGGAGTCCCGTCCGCGCGAAGCGAGAGCTTTTTCTGGCAGTGAATGCACTTGCCCTCGAGGATGGGTGCGCCGTCGAGCTCCTTTTGCTCGAACGTCCGGTCGGTGGCGGCGACCTCCAAGAGCCGTTTCTGCTTTCGCCGCGCGCCCATTGGCGCTTTCATAGCCCCGAGCACCCGAACCGTCACGAAAAGCCGCTCCCCGACTTCGAGGATGAACGCATCATCTTCACGGAGCTCGGCAACTGAAGATGCAGATGAACAACCGACGCAATCGGATCGTGTACCGTCTCTGGGCGCCCGTCTACGACGCGGTCCTCGAGCGATTCTTTCGGGACGCTCGTCGGCGCGCCCTGGAGCTCGTCGACGTTCGGGCGGGCGAGCGGGTTTGCATCATCGGCATCGGCACCGGCTCGGACCTGGCCTACCTTCGCGCAGGCGTAAGCTGCGTCGGGTTGGACCTGAGCGAGGCCATGCTGGCTCAGGCGAGACGAAAGCTCCCCGTCGCGGGGTGCGAAGTCGAGCTCCGCATCGGAGATGCGCAGGCGCTTCCATTCGAAAGTGCCGCGTTCGATGCGGTCATCCTGAACCTGATCGTGAGCGTGGTTCCCGACCCACGGCGCTGTATGGCGGAAGCGCTTCGGGTCGCCCGACCGGGCGCCCGCATCGTCGTGTTTGACAAGTTCCTTCCGGAGGGAAGCGAGCCAAGCCTCGGACGCAGCGTGTCGAATCGGGTCGCCAAGTTGCTTGGAACCGACCTCAACCGACACATGGGCGAGATCATCGCCGGGCTGCCGTGCGAGATCGAGCACGACGAGCCGAGCATCCTCGGCGGGATGTACCGGGTCACCCTGCTGCGGCGAACCTGAGCCCGCTGGTCCTTTGAGCCCGTCGGTTCGTCGCAGGTCTCAAGCGTCGGAGCTCGAACCCGCAGCGGCCGGCGGCGGCCGCAGAGAGCCGTTTTTCAGCTCCTCGACGCCGCGGCGGAGCACCTTACAGATCGCGTCCGCGCGGGCGAAGGTCTCCGGGTCGGTGCTGGGCAGCCTTTTCATTCGCTCGGTGAGCGTGTCCAGCTCGGCCCCCAACTCCACCAGCGCGGCCGCCCTCACCCGCCGCCGTCTTTCTTTGCCATCCCGTGTCATCGTCTCCCGACTCCCAGAATAAGCGAGCGCGCGACGCCCGGCCACTAGCCCGTTTTTAGCGCCTGGGGCCCCCGTCCAGCCGCAGGGATGCTGCCCGTCGACCGAGCAAAGCTCCGGCTTCAGTCTGCGTCCAGCAGCGGCTCGAGCGCCTGCCGAACCCGCTTCATGGTCTGGGCAACCTGCTCCAGCTCGCGCGGGGTCATCGATTCGAACATCGTGGTGACGACCTCCGCCTGGACCTTCCATCCACGCCGCGCCAGCCGTTTCCCCGCCCCGGTCAGCGTGACGACCTTTCCGCGACCGTCCTCGGGGTTCTCGCGGCGTTCGACGAACCCGTCTCGCTCGGCGCGAGAAAGGAGCGAGGAAACATTGCTCTTGACGACCAGAAGACGCTCGGCGAGCTCCTGCTGAGTTTGCCCATCCTTCTTCATCAGGGACATCAATAGGTCGTACTGAGGCACGGTGAGGCCGGCCTCGGCCAACTTCCGATGCATGACCTTGTCACAAGTCTGATACGCGCGAGCCACCGTCAACCACTCGGGCAAGCCGGGTACGTCGATCTTTTTTTTCTTGCGGCGGGCTTGCATTGGTTCACACGCGAACTAGATAGTTCATATACGAACCATTCTAGCACGAGGCCTGCCCATGGCAAAAGCATTTCCCAACCATTCACGTCTGACCGGAAACTTCGCCCCAGTTCGAACGGAGTGCGACGCGTTCGACCTCGAGGCGGGCATGAGCAGCCACGCTCATAGCCTGCTCGCCGCTCAGATTGGGTGGACGGTCAGCGCGAACGTTCCGGAGATCTCGCCACCAATCGTGCCGTTGCTGAAGTCCTCACCCTCGGCCGGGTCGAAGCCTTTCACGTAGAGCCCGATAAAGGTGTAGTCGAATCCGATCGCGACGGAGAGCCACTTGATGACCGGCACCCGGACGCCCACACCGAGCGATGCGCCGCCTCCGTTGGTCTTGGTGTTCTCGAGGAGCTGGTCGAGCACGGGAATGACCGTGCCGCCCCGGGTCGTGTTGTAGTAGAGCCCCAATCGTGCGTAGGGATGCACGAACGGCACCCGTTTCACGAGGAAACCCATGTCGACGCCCGCCGTGAGCAGGTCGAACGGTTCGAATTTGGCGTACTTGAAGCGCGCTCCGATGCTGAAGATCTTGAACTGTGCACCGATCGCCGCGCCGTACTCCGGCCCTTTGACCACGACCTTCGGCGACAGGTTGCCTCCGAAGTCCTCGAGCAGGTTGATCGTGCGGAACTTGGTGGCGTTGAACTTCGCGGGGCCGAATGTGCCTTCGATCCACATCTTGCCTTTGACGACCTTGCAGTAGACCTTGGTGAGGCAGTCGGGATCGCCCTCGTCCGGGGGCGACGGGTCTTCGTACGCCAAGCTCACTTCGCCCACGGACGCTTCATCGACGGCGACCGGCTCGGCGACCGCCTCGGCCGCACCGGACTCCGTGGCTTCGCCGGCCGTGCCGATCGCTTCGGTCGGCTCCTGGGCCTCGACGGTCGACGCCACCAGGAGCGCCATGCTGAGAATCATGATCAAACGAATCATTGCTTCATCCCTCCTTCTCGTCGAGCGCCTATTGCCCCGAGGTTCCCGCAGTCTCTGAGCCGCCGTCGACCGAGCAGAAGCCGGGGATTTTGACCTCGATGTAGCCCGTGCGGGCCGGCGGAGGCTCGTCGCCGCAATGGATCCAGCCGGCGAACGACCTGCCTATGGCAAAGGGGGCCGGCTCATCGGGGGGCAGGCAATCGCCCGAGGCTGCGCCAAAGAGGGATTGTACGAAGACCTCGCCGGATGGGTCGAGGACGGGCTCGCCTTGGTCATTGCTGCGAAGGAACACGACA
The DNA here is from genome assembly GCA_004283055.1 of Deltaproteobacteria bacterium. Lineage (GTDB taxonomy): Bacteria > Myxococcota_A > Polyangia > Polyangiales > Houyiibacteriaceae > SG8-38. The sequence goes on along the minus strand of SHLP01000143.1, from coordinate 6,484 downwards.
GGCACGTCAGCCTCCACGCCGCCGATTTCCTCCACTGAGACCGTGTACTCACCTTCCGCCAGCGGCGCGGCGTAGAAAGCGCCCGCGCTCCAAAAATTGTTGCAGGCATCCCAGACGGCCGCTCCGCCGGCGATGAGATCGAGGATCTGGTCGTTTCTCCCAGACCCCTGGACCTTGAGATTCCCGCATGTGAGCCGTTCGAAAAAATTGTCGGCCTCCTCCACCGCGTCCAGGAGATCATCGGTGACGTCGACCTCGCATTGTTTGCCGGGCGCCATCGAAAAGGTGCCTAGGACCGTGTACGAAAGGAGCTGCTTCGGGTTGAATACAGACTTTGCGACGGCGCTCTGAGCCGCGCCCTGAGAGGACGTCACCTCCATGTCGAAGTCGACCGGGGCGCCATTTTCCGCAATCCAGTCGCCGAGGCAGGTGTTGATGCCGTCGGCGTAGTCTTGCCCCACAGCGTCCGACTCGAGCACGAACGTGCAGCTGGAAGGGGTGACCGGCTGGTAGTCCGCGTTCCGACCCACGATGAGGCCAACCTTAGAAAAGATTCGGACCGCGATGGTGACGGGTCCGCCGTCAATGGAAAAGCCATCCATCGTCATGTTGATCTGGGCGCCTTCGGGCAACACCCCATCGGCGAACTGCTGGGCGAGAAAGAGAGAGGTCCAGCCGGCGGTGTCAGAGATGCCGAGCATGCCAAGCGTGTAGGTCGGATTGCTTGGTGACAACGAAACAGGAACGGTGATCGATGCCAGCTCCTCCATCGTCTTGGTACAGGGGCCGCCGTAGAACCCGTCTTCGTCAGTGCAGTCGATCTGCTCTGTCTCTACGCTGCATAGGTCGCCCGACTGTTCGCAGCTCGTCTCGTCGAACTCCATGGGCCCAATCAAGGGGAGCGTTAGTTCGTACCCGGTTTGCTCGGACTCGCAGCTCCACAGCAACGAAGCAAGAGCGACCGCCACGACCACGACCAAGCTCGACGGTCGGCGCAAGGCACGCACCGAGCCAAGGTGTTTGATTGACATGAACGTCATCGTATCCTCGTTTCGAATCTGAGATTAATCGGAGACCACACTTCTCATAGATGACCGAAGGGTTGTGATTTCAACTGTTTAGCAAGGCGCATGCCAAGTCTCTTACAATCCCAAATTGGTCGAGAAAGACGAGCTTTTGGGCCGGCTTCGGGGACGAGACCTGCGCAACGTCTGCGTGAGATCCAAGCGAAACGCAAATCTCGCATTCACGTTTTGGCTCGGCGAGCCGCACGGCTGGTGCGCCCAGGCGCCGTCCTTCAGCGGAGGGGCTGTCCTAGGGCTGATACCCAGCCTGGCAGCTCGGTGGCCCGCCTGTTCGTGGCGAGGCGCCGACCTGCTGCGCGGCACAATCCGTGATGTAGCTGCATGTACCGCCGATCTCGACGCACTCCATGCGGCCGTCGGGCCAAAGGCCGACGCACTCGAAACGCGAGGCGCAGGCGCCCGGGACGCCTTCGCACGAGAAGCCCAAGCCGCAGTCGTTGGTCGTGTTGCAGCCAGGGGTCGTTTTGACGCACTGGTTCTGCCCGAATTCGACAGGCACGCAGTCGTGCTCGGCAGGGCAATCGTCGACGGTTGCGCACGCGTCGCCGGGCGCACAGATGCAGCTTGCATCGTCTGCGCTTAGACTGGAAGCGCAGACCGGCTCCGTGATGCAAGGAGTGTCTTTACAGACGCCGGCGCTGCATAGGCGGGAGACCCGCTGAAGTCGCAGGCCGTCCCGTCGGCAGCCGCCGGGTTATCGCACAGGCCGCCAAAGTCGCCGGATGTGTGCAAAGGATCAGTGCCTAGGGCGCCCAGCGGGCTTCCTGCGGTGCGAAGACGAACGGGAACGTGAAGCTGAGGCTCTTGCCCGTGCGGCGGCTGGGGAATCGGATCGCACTGACCACTCTCGCCACACAGCGCTCAACTCGATCGTTGCCCGTCGTGTTCTCGACGATCCGCAGACTCCGAACGTAGCCCTTGCGCACGACCGCGAATCGAACCGAGACTTTCCCTGCGAGCTCGGGCTCGAAACGAAGCGCGGACTCGTAGCAGCGATTGATCTTCGGGAGGTCTTTGTGGATCTTCTGGCGGACGACGAAGGCGTTGATGCGGCTCGATGATCCCGCGTGCCCTGAGCTCGGCACAGCTGCGACGAGGAGCGTCGCCAGCAGCGCAAAAACGACCGATTTCGAGCTCGCTGCAAGCATCTCCGAGCAGTACGCCGAGCCCTGACAAACAGCAAAAAATCCGCGAATTCGCGATGAAGCCAGCCGAATCCAGCGACCTTTTTCGAGACCGTGATACAACACGCCCATGCCCCCCAGGCTCTCGGCGATGTCATTTCTGCACCGAGCGCGCAAGCGGCTGCGGCGTCAGACCAATGCGATCATCGGCGAAGGCTTTTTCGGAGGCCTCGCGAGGCTCGGCCGCCTTCACCCGCTTTCGAACCCCGCCAAGCATGGGGTCGAGGTGATTCGAGACCTTGCGTATCTCCACACTGGCAACCCGCGTCATCGCCTGGATATCTACCGCCCAAGCAAGCGATCGGGCAGCGCGCCGATCGTCGTCTACATGCATGGAGGCGGCTTCAACCTGTTGTCGAAGAACACGCACTGGCTGATGGGGCTCGCGTTCGCGCGAGCGGGTTACCTGGTGTTCAACGTCGACTACCGGCTTGCGCCCGACCACCCCTACCCTGCGGCCGTCTCCGATGTTTGCGCGGCACTCGAATGGGTGTCTGAACACGCGGAAGCCTACGGCGGCGACCTGAGCCGATTGGTGTTCGCAGGCGAGTCGGCGGGTGGCAATCTAGCCACCGCGCTCACCATCTGCTGCTGCTATCGGCGTCCGGAGGCTTTCGCACAGCGAGCGTTTGCGACCGGCGTGGTGCCCACCGCCGTCGCCCCAGCCTGCGCGCCGCTGCAGGTCACCAACCCGGCGCGCTTGAACCGAAAACGCAAGCTGCCGCGCTGGGTCAATGAGATCCTCGAAGGCATGAACGAATTGTACGTCGGAGCGCTTCACCAACACGCGCCAGGCGAGCTGGACCTCGCCGACCCGCTGCACGTATTCGAGCGACGCGAGCGACCGGACCGCGCCCTCCCCGCCTTCTTCGTCCCCATCGGCACGCGCGACCCGCTCCTCGACGACACGCGCCGCCTCGACCGCGCGCTCAAAGCGATGGGCGTCGAGTGCGAAGCGCGTTACTACGAAGGAGAGCTCCACGCGTTTCACGCCCTGGTTTGGCGCCGCCAAGCGCGGCGATGCTGGCGTGAGCAGCTTTCGTTCTTGGCCCGCGCACTCCAACACCCTCGCGAGCCCAGGCACGAGTTCGTCGCGCAGGCCTGAGCTGGGCGCGGGGCGGCCCCACTCTCAGCGCTTGTCGCTTCCGCCGAGCAGGACGTTCCTCAATGGACTTCCGTCGACTTTGGCGTCTTTGACCAGCGCGTCGAGCAGCTGCTTGCCGAGCCGGGCCAGGTCCAGCAGCTCGCGAATGCGTTCTTCCTGGAACTGCGCTCTGTCTCGATCGTCCGGGTGTTTGGCCTTGGCGCTCAAGAACTCGATCGCGTCTTCCATGAGGTCGATGGCGTCGAGGACCTCGACGCGCTCGCGCTCGTTGAAGACGCGAGAGATCATCTTCCAGAAGTTGCCTTCAGCGGCATAGTGATCGCGGCGCTCGCCTTGGAGCCACACCTTTTTGACTACGCCCCAGCGCGTGAGCTCGTTGAGAGTCATCGAAACCGCGCCGCTGCTGAGCTGAAGCCGATCTTGCATTTCCGGGCCGCTGAGTGGACGTTCGGACAAATAGAGGATCGCCCAGAGGCGCCCCATGTTTCGTTTGAACCCCCAGAACTCGATCAGGCGGCCAATCGAATCGCTGACCAGGACCTCACTTTGCCAGAGCTCCTCCTCGTTCTTCGCCACCGTAGCGACCTACCCCGAACCCCAACGCTTGACCAGCCGGCCGCTCGCATCAAAGCTGCGCCGCATGGAACGACCAACGTTCGAAGCAATGCTCGAAGCGGCGCCGGGTGTAGAGCGAAACGGCGACGCGTATACGGTTGCAGACGGTTACGTAGTGTCGGTGTACATCGGCGACCCGGGCCAGGCGATGGAGGTCGCCGAAGTCGCCGCCCTCCGACTCGAGGCCGCATTCTGCGAAGTCAGCTCGCGCGAACATCACACCGCGTACTTCGTGGAGTACAGCAGCCTACACGGGCTTTGCGTTCGGCCGCCGAGCGGCGCCGGGGGCCGACGCGCAGGTTTCAGCTAGGCCGGCTCGACCAGGGTTGCAAGTCTCGTGGCTGCAGGCGGGTTTTGACGTAGAGTAGTGTTGGGGGTTTGAGGTCGTGTCCGCGCGCATTCTTGTCTGTGACGACGAAGCCAGCTTGCGCGAGATGCTCCAGATCTTGCTCCGGCGCGAAGGGTACCGGGTCGACGTGGTCGACGGCGTGCACGCGGCGCGCGACACGCTCACAAGCGCCGACCCCTACGATGTCGTCATCACCGACCTGGTCATGCCCGACGGCACGGGCATGGAGGTGCTCGACGCGGTTCGTGCGCGCTCGGCCGACACCCAAACCTTGATGATCACGGCCTACGCGACGACCGAGCAAGCCGTCGAGGCCATGCGAAAAGGCGCCTATGACTACGTTCAGAAGCCGTTCCGGAACCACGAGCTTCTGGCCACGCTCGAGAAGGCTCTCGAGAAGCGAGCGATCGTCGCCGAAAACCAAACCCTGCGCGAACAGCTCAAGTCGCGCTGGAGCGAAGGGCAGCTGATCGGAAAGAGCGCAGCGATGGACCGGCTTCGAGAGCTCGTCAAGCGGCTGGCCGGTTCAACGACGAGCGTTCTCATCACCGGCGAAAGCGGCACCGGCAAAGAGATGGTCGCGCGCGCCCTGCATTTCCAGAGCCCGCGCGCCGAACAGCCGTTTGTCGTTTTGAACTGCGGCGCCCTCCCCGAAAACCTCATCGAGAGCGAGCTCTTTGGGCACATCAAGGGCGCGTTCACCGGCGCGACATCGGCCAAAGAGGGGCTGTTCCGGGCGGCCAACAGCGGCACCCTTTTTCTCGACGAGGTCGGCGAGCTGCCGACCGCGCTCCAGGTGAAGCTGCTGCGTGTTTTGCAGGATCGGACCGTCCGACCCGTCGGCGGAAGCAGCGAGGTCGAAGTGGACGTTCGGGTCGTCGCGGCCACCAACCGCGATGTCGAGACGGAGGTGGAGGCCGGCACGTTCCGAGAAGACCTCTTCTATCGGCTGAACGTCATTCGCATCGAGGTGCCCCCCCTTCGGGATCGGGCGGAGGACATCCCCGTGCTGGCTGGCTATTTCCTCCAAAAGCACGCTGCGCTGCAAGATCGCCGCTTGGAGCTCTCGCCCGAGGCCATTCGCTGGATGGCGCGGCAGTCGTTTGCAGGCAACGTGCGCGAGCTCGAAAACATGATCGAGCGCGGCGTGACCCTGGCAACCGGCTCGATCGTCGAACGAGAGGACCTCGGGGATACCCATCCCTCGAAAAAGGCGGAGAATGCGCCGCGAATCCCAGAGGGACGCTTCGATCTCGACGAATACCTCAGCCAGGTCGAAAAAGAGCTCTTGCTGCGCGCCCTCGATCAGGCCGATGGAGTCCGGACCAAGGCAGCCGAGTTGCTCGGCATGAGCTTCAGGCAGTTTCGATATCGTTTGGCAAAACACATATCGCCCGAACTGGGCGATGCGGCCGGCGATTGATATACTGTCTGCTGGAGGATCTTCCTTGTCGCGTCACCCACGAAGCGCTGGCTTCACCACAATTGAGCTTCTGGTCGGCGTCGCGATCGTCGGCATTCTCGCCGCCGTCGCGATTCCGTCGTTCAAGGGATACGTGTACCGCGGCCGCGTGACCGAAGCGGTGACGGTCCTGAACGAGATCAAGACCCGTCAGGAAGCCTACCGCAGCCGCTTCGGCAACTATGCAGCGGTGAGTGGGAACAACTGGGGTGTCTACACGCCCGCGTCGGTGCCGGGGTCTCAGGCGGTCGGTTGGCCGAGCTCGCCGGCCTGGGAACAGCTCGGGCTTCGCCCCCCGGGCTTCGTGCGGTTCCGCTACGCGACCATTGCCGGCTTTCCCGGTGAGGCGGCGCCTGCAAGCACCAACCTCCAAACCGCGACGAATTTCTGGTACGCCGCACAGGCCGAAGGCGACCTCGATGACGACGGAAACACCTTCATTCTCGAGGTCTACTCGCAGTCGCGCAACATGTTCAACAGCGCCGCGGGCACGGGGGGATGGGAATGAAGAAAAACCAAGGCTACACCATCACCGAGCTGATGATCACCGTGGTGATCATCGGTGTCTTGGCCACCCTGGCGATCCCGACCTTCACCTCGTACATCTACAAAGCGCGCGTGACGGAGGCGACGAACTTCCTCGGGAAGATCAAGCAGCGTCAGGAGTCCTACCGCAACGAATTC
>SHLP01000029.1 GCA_004283055.1 Deltaproteobacteria bacterium | reverse complement strand
GTGCCGTCGGATCCGATCTCCACCGTCGAGTCGACATCCTGGCCGACGTTGTATCGCCAGAGCACAGAACCGCTGGGGTCGATGCAGTAGAGGAAGTTGTCTTGAGAGCCCACGTAGATGCGACCATCCGCATCGATTCGCGCCGAGGCGCGTACCCGGCCTCCGGTGGCGACCTTCCAGCGAAGAGCGCCTGATGGGCGTATGGCATAGACACTCCCATCATACGAGCCGACGACGATGGTGCCGTCTCGCGCGATTGCCGGCGTTGCTCGGACCTCGTCGCCGGTCTTGAATCTCCAGCGGACAGCGCCAGTCTGATCGACCTGAACGATTTCCCCGCGACCCGTGCCGGTGTAAATGTACCCCTCGTCGTCGACCGAGGCCGCTCCTTCGATGGCGCCGCGGAGCTGTACGGACCAAGCGAGCGACCCGTCGGGCCGAAGCGCGATGAGCGAACCTTCGGTGGTTCCGACGATCACCAGGCGTGCCGGGTGGATCACCGGAGCGCTTCGAACGTGGTCGGCCGTCGGTTTGTGCCAGTGCAAGCGCCCGAGCAGATCAACGGCATAGGCGCCGTTGGCTACGACATAGACGCGTCCGTCTGGTCCCAGGGTGGCCGATGCATCCACGACGTCCTGAAGCGGAAGCTTCCACCGCGGCTGTCCTCGAAGTGAGAGCGATACGAGCTCTCGTTGGTGCGTTCCGAAGATGATCGATGAACCCGCGATGAGCGCGCTGGGGTAAATTTTCTGTCCCGCGGCGTACCGCCACTTAAGTGAGCCGTCGGGATTCAAGGCGACGAACTGCCCGTCGAGCGAACCAACGTACACTGTGCCGTCGTTTCCGACGACCGGTGATGCAAACACGCGGGCTCCGGTTTGGTAGATCCACGCCGGCGAAGGGCTGGCCGATGGGCCGCGGTTTTCGCTCCGGCCGGTGTGGGCCGCATCGCCCATGAAGCCGTTGGCACTTCGAGGCACGGCATCCGATTCGTCTGCGTTCGTCCCGACGACAGGGGTCGCAAGCTCTGTGAGCACCTCTTCGACGAAGCGGCATTTCCCTTCGTGACAGATACGGTCTGCCCGGCACTCCGCGTCCGACATGCAAGGCGTAGACGGACGCGAGCGAGCGCCGCTGCAGGCGGCGAGCACCAACAGCACGAGCAGTGCCAACAGGAGTTGCGGGCTACAGCGCAAAGCGCCGGAACTATACCATCGCAGATCCATCGTCACAGTCGCGGCTCGCTACCAGCTCAGAAGCCGAATCTCACTTCCTTTTTGCAGCGCGATTCTTCGGCCGTCGGGACTGATGGCGATACTCCGGAGCTCGCCGGGAATCTGGTCCCAGTCCGCGGGTCGTAGCCAGAGCCCAGCTCCGCCGTTGCGCCAGTCGCGCACGACGACGCCCTCCGGATGCGGGATCACGTAGCGTGCACCGTCGGCGGTGATTCGAGCGCCACGAATGGGAGCGGGCAAGGGGCTGGTCGTGGTCAGGTCGATGGGCCGACCTGCCGGCTTGGCGAACTGATTGAGCGGCACGACCCGGAGAACGTCTCCTGACGCGGCGACCAGCCCCTGCGGGGCCCAGCCGAGCACCGCCCATTCGAACACCGTCGCGGGCCGATCGATGGAAGCTTTGCACGGCGCCTTGCTCGACCTTCCCTCGATGGCTGCACGATGGCTTTGCTTGCTTCGGATCGGACCCAGCTCGGCTTCGAAGCCCGCGCAGGTCGCGCGCACCGACCGGACGGAGAAGCGTCCGCTCGGATCGCGAATCGCGGGCACGAGCTCGGCCCTCGATAGCGGCGTTTTGATTCCGGAGCTGAGCTGAACCTGTCGAGGCGCTCGTCCATCGATGACGAGGGTGTCGGTGTCTCGGAATGAGAGGGAAACCCGCCCGCCCTCGATGTCGATTCTACGCCAGGTCGCCTCCACGTTGGCTTTGGCTCTGCGCCAGGCGGTTTGGACGAGGGTGCGCTCCTCGGGGCTTGGCGTGAGCGCCGGGTTCTGCCACCATCGCTGCAACTCGAGCGCTCGAACGAAGCTACCGCTCCGAATCGCGGCGGATATCGCCACCGCGGCAGCGCGCGCCGTCGCCGCTGAGCGCTGACACTGCAAGCCCTGGGTTCCCGAGAGCCCGACGCGCGCCGCACCGCTTTCGCGGCAGAGTGCGACGAACGCATCGAGAACCGTCATTGCCCGTGCGTTGGCGCCCGCGGGATTGGCGCCAAGTGATTCCCAGGCGGCATCGGCCAGCTCCTTCAGGCTTGTCTCGGGCTGCGAAACATCTCTCGCGAACCCACCGGGCCTGTTCAGCCAGGTCAGTGGGATGGCCGTCTTGCCGATGCGCAGGTTCGCGACGACGTCTTCGTAGCCGTCCGCGTCTCGGTCTGCCACCGAAAGCTCGACTTCGATGTCCGCGCTCGACTGCGGATTCGGCGGAAGGACGGTGATCCGTTCTCGGAGGCGCGGCTGAGCTTCGATCGTGACGAGCCAGACGTTGGTTCGTCTTCCCGTCTCGCAGCGGTGCTCGACGCGAGCTGACGCCAAGCCGCTCGAGATCTGTCGAATGCTCGCGGTCGGTTCCATGCAGTGCGCGGGCACGAGGAAGGAACCGATGGACCGTGAGGAGACGTCCAGGCCGCGGGGGTAGGCCGCCTGCAGACGAATCTTCTGGGGTTCCGCCGACACCACGAGGGCGTCGGCCGCGCCGCTTCCATCGAGGTTCACCTGCAGCGCGGTCAAGGCGTAGCCGGCCTCGAGCACCAAGGTGGAGTCGGCAACGCGAACCTCGACCTGGTCGGGTCCATAGCTCTCCCCGACGATCAGCTCGGGCGCCACCTCCTCGACTTCGGTCGCGGGCTCGCTGGCATCGCGGCCTGCATCCTCGAGGCCGAAAGGAACCTGCTTGCGCCCCGAGCAGCCCCAGAGGAGACCCCCGGTTAGGAAGATGAGCAGGACAGCAGCCCGGCACTGCGATCGGCACGGGTTCATGCGAATGGATTAGCACGCGCTAGCGGGCGAAGCCTGAAAAGCGTCACTCGGGCCCCGGCACGCAGATCGCGTCGTCTTCGTCGATGGGGCACGAGGTAACATCGGCTCCGCAAAGGCCGGTCGCCCCGAGGCAGCGGAAACCCTCCTGACAGTCCCCGTCCACGAAGCAAGGGTCGAAACAAATCAAGGTGTCGTCGATACCTCCTGCGACGCTCGACGGGTAGCAACTCCCGAAGAGCCCGACATAGGCTCGCGGACAGTCTGAAGAGAGGGCCCCTGCAGCGGCGCAGGTCAGCGTGCAGATGGAATTGATGTAGTCGAAACCGGCGAACTCGACGCTGAGCTCTTCGCAAAGCGTGGCGCTTTCCACGCATTCGTTGACGTCAAAGCAGGCGTCATAGACCGGGGTGACGAGCTCGCTCCTCGCCGAGCTGCCACAGCCATGAATAGCTGGGACGATCAGCGCGGCCAGAAATGGAAGCAGAAGCCGTGAGATTCGAGCCACGGGGCTAGTTTAGCCAGCGCGGCTCGTCGGTGCGACCACCCTGCACCACGTCCAAAGAGCTCTTCTTTTTGCGCCGTTTCGGGCGACGACGCCGGCTGCTTGGGGGCCGCCGAAGCCACTCGATGAAGGCCATTCCCCCAGCGATGGCGCCGATGTCTGCCGCGAGCGCAACCGCATCTCCAGACGTGATGAACATCAAAGCGCTCAGTGCGAGCACCAAATAGATGATGTGCACGGGCTTCATTTCGACCACGCCGAACAAGCTCATGCGCCCCTGTCCTCGGTAAGACCACGCGAAGGCTGCGATCGACCCCAGCAGCATGGCCTGCGCGCCGTACAGAGCGGACGGATTGGGAACCAAGAGCCCGACGAGGAGCGCGAACATGGCAGATGAGAGGACCGCCACCGCGCAGAGCTGAATCGTACGCTTTTGACCGAATCGTTGCTCGAAAGGCGCGAGCATCCACCAAAGGAAGACCAGCATGATCAGCATGGAAAACACGGCTTGTGGACCGGTTGGGAAGGCCAGCACATGGGTGCCTAGCTGCCAGAGCGTCGCGACACCCGGCTGCGCCGTGTCGAGGGCGAGAAACCCGAACACCGGTACACCGCCCCAGTTCTGAAGCAGGATTTGCAGAATCCAGGCTCCGAAAAGCGCGATTAGCAGCTTTTTTACGAAAGGCGTGAGTGGCGGGAAGCGGAACACGGGTTTGGTATGGTTATCCTAGGGTTCGTTTGCAAGGGATCAAGGCGTCGGGCATTCGCCGCCGGGTTCCATGGTTTGGAAGTCTATTGTGCCCACATCGAGGATCAGGTCGGTGCCACCGTCCACGGTCGTGATCGATGTGACTTGAATTGGCGAGCAGTCGACCACGAAATTGAGAGCCGTCGTCGCGCGCCAGCGCGACTTGTACTCCTGCGCAACGTCGTTCGGAGGCTTTGTGAGAATCTTGCCTGTGCCGTCGCAGCGGTTGCGGGTCACGAGGATCGTGTCCAAGTACGCCTCCCCGTCCTCGTTGACGAACGCGTTTGTATCGCTCGCGGCATCACATCGGAGCGTGAATTCCGGCGCCGCCCAGAATTGGCGCTCCAGCTCGTCGATGATGGCGAGCTCCACCAATGCGATGTTGCCACAGGTCTCCGCGGTCGGATTCTCCCCGTCGACCAGCCAGCGGCCCCGGACATGCACATCGCAGCCCGACGGATCGAAGCGCACGTCCGCGACGCAGCCAGCCGGCAGCGCGCCACCCATCAGCGCCAGCGCGAGCACGAGCGTTGGAACCCTCATCTGCGGGTAGCCTATCGCGCTGGAAAATGCAGTCAATTCGAGAGTTGACAGCGCGTCTTCCATGCTTAGTTTGCTGCCATCGTTGGACGAAGGCCGACGCGCGATGGTGGCGTGGCGGCTGGGTCCAACTCGTACCGAGCCTGCGAACGCAGGTTGACGGAGGAGTACATCATGTTGGTTCGTTGGGATCCATTTGAAGAGATGAATCGCCTCCATGACCACTTTCGAGGTGGCAGGGGGCTTGCAAAGCAAGCGTTTCAAGTCGCGGTCGACATCCGCGAAGAGGCTGACGCATTTTACGTGGACGCTGAGGTCCCGGGCCTGACCGCAGATGAGGTCAAGGTCGACGTCGAGAACAAGGTTCTCACGCTGAGAGGCGAGCGAAAAGTCGAAAAGGAAGAGACCGAGGGCACCTATCGTCGCGTCGAGCGACAGTACGGCAGCTTCACCCGATCGTTCAGCCTTCCCGAGACGGTCGACGCCGAAAACATCAGCGCCGACCTCAAGGCCGGCGTGCTGGAGCTCCGACTTCCCAAAAAGGAAGCGCCGACTCCGCGAGAGATTTCGGTCAACGCAAGCAAATAGCGCTTGCACGGATATACGAAGCGGCCTCGTCTACGGACGGGGCCGTTTTCCATCTCACTCGTGGCGCAAGGGCTATCAGTGAAACACTTCGTCGACCAGCAGCCGTTGCTCGAGCTTGTGAGCGGCGCCTGAGCCCGTCGCAGGGCTTGCGCTTTCCGGTCGGGCGACGCACCGAAGGGGCTGCTCGGCGCCCAGGATTTCCGGGAGCCGCGCCCGCATGAAGAACCAGGCGCCCATGTTCCAAGGTTCCTCTTGCACCCAAACGAGATCGACGTCTTTCGGGTACGGGGCAAGGCGGGTCTGGAGCTCGCTTGCGCGAAGCGGATAGACTTGCTCAACGCGGATGATTGCGATGTCGTCGGCGTTGGTTTGCTCCCTGCGCTCGAGCAGGTCGTAATAGATTTTCCCGGTGCATAAGACGACGCGGCGCACCTTGCTCGGCTCGACGGCGGGGTCGTCCGGGATAATTCGCTGAAACGACCCTTCGGCAAGCTCATCCAGCGTGCTCACAGCGCGTCGGTGCCGCAGCAGGCTCTTCGGGCTCATGACGATCAAGGGCTTACGCCATGGACGAAGGACTTGGCGCCTCAGGCAGTGAAATAGCTGCGCAGGAGTCGTGAGGTTGACCACCTGCATGTTGTCTTCGGCGCAAAGCAAGAGGAAGCGCTCGAGCCTCGCGCTCGAGTGCTCGGGCCCCTGGCCCTCCATGCCGTGCGGAAGCAGCATGACCAGGCCGCTCAGACGCTGCCACTTGTCCTCGGACGAGGAGATGAACTGGTCGATGATCACCTGGGCGACGTTGACGAAGTCTCCAAACTGCGCCTCCCAACAGACGAGCGCATCGGGCGAGTCGAGCGAGTAGCCCCACTCGAAACCCAGGACCCCAACCTCGGAAAGCGGGCTGTCGTAGATCTCCAAGTGCGCCTGGTCGGCGCTCAGGTGTCCGAGCCTCGTGTACCGTCGACCCGACGTCTCATCGAAAATCACTGCATGCCGGTGGCTGAAAGTGCCGCGCCGTACGTCTTGGCCGGTCAGCCTGCAGCGCACACCATCGAGAAGCAGGCTTGCGAACGCGAGGTTTTCGGCGGTGCCCCAGTCGACGCCTTCGCCGGTCTCCATGACTTTGGTCTGTTTGTCGAGAACGAAGCGCTTGATCCGTGGGTGCGGCGTGAACCAGTCAGGGTAGCTCGTCAGCTTGCCGAGTGCGTCGATGAGCTTTGCTTTGGGAAAGCGCGTATCGGCGTCCGGGACGTCCAAGTCACTGCCTCCGCGAAACTCGGTCCAGAGCCCCAGCATCGAGGCCGGGATGAGGTCGTAGTTCCCGTTCTTGCGCGTATCCTCGAGGGCGCGTTCCAAATCCTGCTGGCGCTGGACTTTGATGGTGTCGGCTTGCTCCGTGCTCAGCTTGCCCGTCTTGACCAAGTGATCGATGTACACCTCGCGGACCGTCTTTTTGCGGTCGATCGCCTCGTACATCTCCGGCTGGGTGAATCGCGGCTCGTCGCCTTCGTTGTGGCCGTACTTTCGGTAACAAAACAGATCGAGCACGACGTCGCCGTGGAAGCGCTGCCGATATTCGGTCGCCAAGGTGACCGCCTGAGCCACCGCTTCGGGATCCTCGCCGTTTACGTGGAACACCGGGCAGCGCAGCATTCGCGTGATGTCGGTGCAGTACGCAGTCGAGCGCGAGTCCTCCGGGTTGGTGGTGAAGCCAATCTGGTTGTTGATGACTACGTGAATCGTGCCGCCGGTTTCGTACGCCGGGAGCCTGCTGAGGTTCAAAGTCTCGGCGACCACGCCTTGCCCAACGAATGCGGCGTCGCCGTGAATCAAGAGAGGCAATACGGTGAGTCGGTCGTGATCGCCTTTCCGATCTTGTTTGGCGCGCACGCGGCCCTCGACCACCGGGTTAACGAACTCCAGATGGCTAGGATTGAAGGCCAAGGTCATGTGCATGCTGTTGCCGCTCGCGGTCTTGCGATCGAGCGAGTAGCCGAGGTGGTACTTCACGTCGCCGGTGCCGACGTATTTCTCCGGGTCGTCATCCTCGAAGCCTGCGAAGATCTGCCGAACGTTCATCTCCATGATGTTGACCATCACGTTGAGCCGACCGCGGTGCGCCATGCCGATGGCCATTTCCTCTACGCCGAGCTCGGATGCTCGCTCGGTTAGGATGTCCAGCATGGGTATCACGCTTTCGCCGCCTTCGAGCGAAAAGCGCTTGGCGCCGGTGTACTTCGTGTGCAGGAACTGCTCGAAGATCTCGGCGTCGGTCAGCTTGGTGAGGATGCGAACCTGCTGTTCGCGACTGAGGTCGATGTGGTTGCCGGAGAGCTCCATCCGGTCGCGAAGCCAGTCCCGCGCCTCCTGATTCTCGAGAAACGTGAACTCGACGCCGATCGTTCGCGAGTAGGTGTCTTTCAGGCGTGAAAGGACCGAGCGCAGAGACTCGTTCGGCGGTCCCGCCAAGTTGCCGGTTGCGAAGATCGTCTCTGGGTCGACATGTGCGAGGCCGTAGCGCTTTAGAACGAACTCGTCTTCGGGCGGCTTCCGATGCAAGCCGAGCGGGTCGAGGTCTGCGTAGAGATGACCACGCACACGGTATGCATTGATCAGCGCGGAGAGACGGGCCTGAAGCTCGTTGGCCGCGAGCAACTCGGACGAAGGCGGAAACGAGGTACGTGGCTCGGGTAAGATGGGCTCGAGTGTCGTTTCCGCGGTGGGCGGCAAGAGCACCGAATTTCGCACGCCTTCCTCGACCTCGACGCCGTCGACGAGCGCGACGGGGTGCGGCGCCGCCGGCGCAGTCGAGCCGTTCCCATCGGAGGGCAGCGGTGCGGGGCTCGGTAGGCCGGTGGCGGTGACGGGCGCCATGATCGTGCCGGCGCTCGAGATTTGGGGCCAGTCCGTCGGCGCCAGGCTTTCGAAGTACGCGCGCCAAGACTCGTCCACCGCAAGCGGGTTATCCACCCACTTCAGAAACTGCTCCTCGACCAGCCCTTGGTTTACGCCGAAATCTGCGGTCATCTCCGAGTCGTCGCTCCAGTAACCCCGGTCGCCGTGGGAGCCTAACGCGTTCACCCCCGAGGTGCTAGCGCGCAGCCTGGTCCCGGCCCGAGACTTGGCACATCATGAGCTCCAATGGCTAAGATCTTCGTCATTCTTTCGGGCTTGCTCGGCTTCACAGCGGTGGCCCTCGGCGCGTTTGGCGCGCATGGCTTGCAGTCCCGCGTCGGCTCTCTGCCAGACGGCGTCAAACGCTTGGACTGGTGGACCACCGCCGCCCACTACCATCTGACCCATGCGCTGGCTCTTGCCTTGGCGGCCTGGCTCGTCCACCGGGGCTCAGGGGCATCGGCGCTGCTCGCGGGCTGGGCGTTCGTCGCGGGAGTTGGGCTCTTCAGCGGCAGCCTCTACACGATGGCAATTACCGGCCAGACGAAGCTCGGGATGATCACGCCATTTGGCGGTTTGCTCTTCTTGGTCGGCTGGGGCGCTATCGTGGTCGCGGGCTGGCGGCTTGGGGCTGGTAGCTAGCGCTGCTGCTGTCTCTGCTGCGCCCGGATTTGCTCGCGGAGTTGCTCCATGACTTCAGGCGGAAGCTGAGGTTCGCCTCCCGGAGCCTGCCCTGCCCTGGGTGGCGGCGCGGGCGTTGGGGCATTCGGTGTGGCGGGCGCGCGGAACGCCGTCGCGTCGGGCTGTAGTCGGTCCGCGAGATATTGCGAGATCACGTAGACCGTCGGCTCTCCCCGGCGCCGCAGGTAGAGCTCATCTCCCTGTTCCGTGGCGGCACCGAGCTCGAGCACGATGGGCTCGCTAGTCTCGGTCACCGTCAGGGTCACGGTCGCTCGGGGCTCGGTCAGCCCGGCCCGCGCTTCCGAGATACCGTCCGCAGCGAAGTCGGAGGCCACGAGTCGTGCCGCGCTCGAAACGGTGCCCGTGACCTGCCTCGAGTCGAAGTTGCCCAGCGCTTTTCGACCTTCCCGGGCGGCCCACGCCTCCCCTTCGCGCTCGAAGGCAAAGGTCCCCTTCGGACCGTCGAAGCGGATCGATTGCACGTCCTCCGGCTTGACGCCGACGACGTTTCGATCGCGCCAGGCCTTGAGCTCACGGTCGAACGCATAGCGAAGCGAGCCGCTTGCGCCGAACACCTCGCTGCGATCGCCGATTCGAACCATGGTCATCCCGTTTCCGTACTTGCCCACCATCAGCTCGCTGAGCGTCTTTTCTCCGGCCTTCACCGTGACCCGCACCGCGTTGTCGTCGTCGACTTGCAGGCGTGCATAGTGCTCGGGCTTCGTCGCAACGATACGGCGAATCTCGAGGTCGGTGAGACGATTGAGCGCCGAGCCGACGTTGTTCTGATCCGCCGTTGCCTCGACCGGCTCGACGAGCCGCCAGGAGTCGTCGTCCTTGGACAGCACGACGCGCTCATTTTGAGGCCGGGTGATCTCGAGCGCAGTGATCGTAGCCTCATCTAGCTCGATCGTTGGGATGTTCCCGGCGCTCGCGGGTTGACGGTCCCTGCTGTTGACCGCCCATGCCGTCAGGCCAAGCAGTACGAAGAACACCAAGGCCCCAATCGCAATTCGGTTCTTTCGCCATTCCATTGCGAGCATTCCCCCCTGCTCAGAGTTTGAGTGTCCTCTTCTTGTTCAAGCGTTGCCGCCAGCGCAAGAGTCCGAAAAGAGCAACCAGAAACGGAATTCCGATCGTGTTGACCCACCGGTAGCCGAGCTTCTTCGCATCCCAGGACTCGATCGCGGCCCTGCGCTTGGCGAGCGCTGATTCGACGCCACCTTCGTCGCCCTGCTCGGCAGCGGCGAGCGCCGTGCTTTCCGCGACGAGGACCGAATCCGGAATGTCGAGCGCGGGCTCTTCAGTCGTCTTGGCGCGAATCGCGATCAAGTCCGAATCGGCGGCCAGCCAATCGACCGCGTTCAGCGCTAGCGCCAGCGCAGCGTTCATCTGCACGTCGCCCTGCTGAGGACGCGGCGGCATGAACGCATCCTCGAGAAACGACCCAGTCCCGACCACCAGGACCCGCACGTCCTTTTCCGCGAGCGGCGGGACGGGAATGGCGTTGGCATCGTCTTCATTGATCGGGGCTGCGAACGCCGAGGGCAGCTTGCCCTCTACTGCGACCATGAGGTCGAACGGGCCTGCGTCCGTGCTCATCTGCCAGTCCCTTGGATTTCGTGGCGCGAGCGAAATCGTCTCTCCGGACATCGTCCAGGAATCCTGCGATGAGCTTGCCAGCACCGTGAGACTGGTATTTGCTGGCGCCTCCCCGAGCTCGAGGGGCGCGACGAAGGGCAGCATGGGCGCGGCGAGTCGGAACATCACCGGGTGCTCCCGCTGAGATTCCTGAAGTTGGAGCACCGGGATCGGCGGGTAGGGCACGAGCACCTGCAAACCCATGGGCCCGGCCATCGGTGCGCGGCTGCACTGCGCATCGGCGACGAGCTTCGAGCTCAGACGGACGCCCCAAGGGCCCAGCAGGCTGTCCAGCCGCAAGCTCAGCGCTCGGGCTGAAGGGCCAGCCTGACCAGCGAGGTCGACGGCTATCGATCCACCGAAGACCCCGAGAGAGCCACCGCGTACCACGAACTGATCGATGCGCCTCAGCTCCTGGTCGCTGAAGGGTTCCTGAGGCCCGATGATCAACAGCGCAGCCAGCGCCGGATCGATTTCTTGCGTGGCGTCGACTTCACGGACTTCATAAAGCGAGAGGACGGAGCTCAGGCTCGTGAGCCCTTGCTCGAGGCTCGGACCGCCGTGGCCGCCGACGACCCCGATCGGCTTGCGCTCTCCGACCAGCTCCTTGATCGCCGAGGTGATCATGTATTCGAGGCCTGTGGTGTCTTGAATGACAGGGATCGTTCGAGTCTGATCGAGATAGCGCAGCACCATGCCCCGGTAGCCTTCGACCACGGCAACCTGGTCTTCTTCGATCTTTTGATGCGCAACCCTCTGTATGCCGTCGGCGCGCGCAGCCTCCTGCTCGGCCTCGTCGTTGGGATTGACGAAGCGAACGATGATTCGGCCGTTCGACGCTGCAGCGTATTCGGCGAGCAAGTCACGAACCTGACGCTCGGTAGCGTTGAACGGTGGCGGGAGGTTCTCGGTGAAATAAGCAGTGACCTCGAGGCGGTCGTCCAGATTCGCGGCGAGCCGCTCGGAGCCTTCGGCCAAAGAGAAGAGCCGATTCTGAGTGAGGTCGATCCGGGGCGACGGGAAGTACGCGGCGAGCACGTTGAGCAAAATCAGGATTCCGCCCACGATCAATAGGAAAATCAGCGATTCGCTAGCAGCGCGTTTTTGAGCGTTCGAAGACATCGTTCAGCTCCACCGCCTCGATTCCAATGCCCGAAATGCAACGGCGAGCGCGAATACGACCACGGAAACGAAGAAGAGTACGTCGCGCAGGTCGATCACACCGCGCGCCATGCTTTGAAAATGATAGTCGAATGAAAGCCACTGCAAGGCCGACGCGGCGTTCGTCGGGAGCAGCGCCAGGAACTTGTCGAGCACCCAGAACAATACGCTCAGGGTGAGCGCGACGAAGAGCGCGATGAGCTGATTGCTCGTCCAGCTGGAGGCCATCAAGCCGATGGCCAGCACGGCCGAGCCCTGCAGCAACAAGGCCAGGTAGCCGCTCCAAACCGGGCCCCAGTCGAGGTCACCGAGGGTGGAGATGCTGAGCGGGTAGCTGATGGTGAGCGCGAGCAGGACTCCATAGAGCCCCAAGACACCCAGGAACTTCCCGACGATCACCTGGGCCTCGGTCACGGGCATGGTGATCAGAAGCTCGATCGTGCCGGTCCGCTTCTCTTCGGCGAGCAGGCCCATCGTGAGAGCAGGGAGCGAGAAAACGAGGATCAAGCCTAGCCAGCGGAACATTTCTCGAGCGCTCGCGCGGCCGAACAAGAAGAACGTCTTCCAGAAGAAGAACCCTAGCGTCAACAGGATGATACAAATGACGATGTAGGCGACCGGGCCGTTGAAGTAGCTCCGGAACTGCCGCCCAGCGATGGTGAGAACCGATCTCATGATGAGGCTCCTCCGTTGCCCGTCGTGAGCTGTCGAAAGATGTCTTCGAGGTTTTCGCCGCGCTGCTCGAGGCCCAGCAGCACGAGCTCGGCGGACACCGCCGCCCGGAAGATCTCGGCGCGCAGGTCTTGGTTGCCCTCGGGGACGACTTCGACTTTCAGCTCTCCGGGCGCTCCGCCCGATTGCTCTTTCACGCTCGCCGCGTCGCCGATGAGCGAAAACACCTCTCGGATCTCGCTGGAGCTGTGCCCGTTCTGCTTTACGGTCGCGATGAATCGTGGTTTCCCGGCGCGCGCGGCGAGCTCGTCCGGTGTGTCGTCGGCCACGAGTTGGCCCTGCGAGATGATCAGGACGCGCCCACAGGTCAGCCGTACCTCTGCAAGGTTGTGGGTCGATAGAATCACAGTGCGCTCGCGACCGATATCCCGAATCAGCTCACGAATCTCGGAAGCCTGATTTGGGTCGAGACCGCTCATCGGCTCATCGAGGATGAGCACCGGAGGCTCGTGGATGAGCGCCTGCGCAAGGCCTACGCGCTGACGAAAGCCCTTTGAAAGCTCGCCGATGCTCTTTCCAAGGACCTCGCCGAGGCTGGTTTCCTCGACGACCTGGCGGAGCCTCGCCTCGAGACCTGCCCCCCGAAGCCCACGCATCTTGCCGGCGAACTGCAAATACTCGAGCACCAACATCTCCGTGTAGAGCGGGGTGCTCTCCGGCAGATAGCCAATCAGCTCTCGGACGGCGAGGGGGTCGTCGAAAATATCGACGCCCCCGACCTGGGCTGTACCACCAGAGGGCGCGATGAAGCAGGTCAGGATCTTCATGGTGGTCGTTTTCCCGGCTCCGTTGGGTCCGAGGAATCCGACGACTTCTCCGCGATTCACTTGAAAACTGGCGTTCCGTAGCGCGGCGACCCTCCCGTAGTGTTTGGTCAAGTCCCGCGCATCGATCATCACATCGCTCATAAACTCCCTCGCGCGTGATCCGCTGCTTTTTCCAGGGCTGGCGGAGGTTACCCCTGGCTCTAAGCCTGTCAAGACACCTCCCGAAGTCCCAACCGGGGCGGCTGGGGCCTTATTCCAATGGTTGAGCCTGAAGACGCCCGTGGCACGATTCGCCTCATGATTCCCCCGCTGGAGGCCGATTCCCCGGGCAAAGCGAAGCCGATCGTGCGAGCCCGCGCCGTCGCGCGCCGGGTCGCGGATTTCTGGCCGTTCACCTGGCTCGGGCTGGCGCTCGCCCTCGTTGCGTCGGTGGCTCTGGTCAGCTTTGGCTTCAAGAGGCTCGATCTGGTCCTCCTGGTTCTTGGGTACGGCGGCGCAGGGCTGCTGCTGAGCTCTACCCTGCTCGTCGTTGGGAGCGCGCTCGGGCTCGGGCTCTGGCTCAGGCGGGCATCGTTTACTTGGCGCAGCTCGACATTCGAAACCGGAGTGCCGGTGCGTACCGGTTTCTCGCTTCCGTCGATGTGGTGGTTGCCCCTAGTGCAGTTGCGCTGGTCCTGGGAGGTGCCGGACGCGCTGCCCGTCGAGTCTTCATCGGAAGCCGGGCGCCTCAGAGAAACGGTCATCTTTCATCAGCGCGGAATCTTCGAATCAGTCACGCGTCGACTGGTGGTTCAGGATGCCTTCGGCTTGGCGCGGATCGTGTTGACGCATCGCCAGCTCGGGCCGTTCCAGGTGCTCCCCCACCTCGGCGGCATCCGGCGGCTGCCGATCTTGACCTCGCTCAGCGGCGGTGAAGAGTTCCCGCACCCGATGGGGCTCGAGGACGGCGACCGAGTCGAGCTTCGCAGATATGTCCCCGGGGACTCGGCACGCTTCATTCACTGGAAAGTGTTCGGCCGAACTAGGAAGCTCATGGTCCGTGTTCCAGAGAGGGCCTTGAGCCGTGCTCGAAGAACAGTCGCCTACCTCGTCGCGGGCGCGCACGACGAAGCCGCCGCCGCTGCGGCGCGGGCGGCCATCGAAGAAGAGGCGCTCGGCAGCGAATGGCAGTTCGGAGCCGACGGCTCGCCCGAGGCCACTTCCGATCGTACCGAGGCCCTGCACAAGGTGATGACGTCCTCACGACATGCTGTCGCGAGCGGTAGCGGCATGAAGCGCTTCTTGGCGGAGGTCGACCCTCGCGGCCCCGCTGCGCTCGTGGTGTTTGCTCCTCCGACCATGGGTTTGTGGCTCGACGAGATGCGCGTGCTGACGATGCGGCGTTACGGCCGTGTGCGCGTCGTCATCGCAGTCGACGCCGTGCACGAGCCCGATCGTCAGCCCGGTTGGCGTCGCGTCTTGCTCCGGCCCGCGAAGGTATCGGGCGTCGACCGAACGGATCTCGAGAAAGTCGGGCGGGCGCTTGGTCGGCTCCGATGTGAAGTCGTCATCATCGACCGCGTCAGCGGGCGCATCCTCGGAGATGGGACACATCTCAGCTCACCGTGGAGAAACGCTGCATGACGGCTGACGCAGATCGGAAAACGAGTGGCGTCGCCGTGGCGCTGGCCGAGCTAGGCCGGGCCATGATTCATGGCCTTGCCTGGGCTGTCCTGGTTTCTACGATCGCTCCGCCGAGCTCGGTGCTCGTTGCGTTTGCCGGCGGGTTCGGCGGATGCCTCGTAGGCTCCCAGCTCGGGGGGTCGCGAATCCGCACCTCGGCGATCTTCGCAGGAGCGGCCGTTTTAATCGCCCTGGTCGCCTGGTTGCGCGCGTCGCTTACGCACGGCTCGTTCTTGGCAGCCTCTTTCGGTCCCGTCGGCGCCCTTCGCCTGGCGAGCATGCTGACGGCGCTTCTGGTCACGGCGATCGCCAGCGCCGCAACGCGCG
This sequence comes from Deltaproteobacteria bacterium, assembly GCA_004283055.1. Taxonomy (GTDB): domain Bacteria; phylum Myxococcota_A; class Polyangia; order Polyangiales; family Houyiibacteriaceae; genus SG8-38. Next base: position 15,017 of record SHLP01000029.1, on the reverse strand, counting down.
CAGGTTCGACGCGCCGGGCGATCTTTTCGGTGTTCGAGCTGCTCCTCGTGGCCGTTGCGTTTGGGCAGCTCTTCGTCGCGCACCGGCACGGCTCGATCAACCGACCGTTCTATTTGGCTGACCGAATCATCGCCCTCGGATGGGACCCGACCTGGCTCTTCCTGTTCATGGGCGGGACGGCGACCGTCTTTGGCCTCGTCCTTTTGCTTCGCGAGCAGCGATTCGGACGCGCAGTTCTCAATCTTGGCATGATCGGGCTCCTGCTCGCGCTGATCGTCTTGGCTACGCCTCTGGTCGGAATGCCGCCTCCGCCCGACGGAGGAGGCGGACTCGGTCTTCGTCCCGAGCAGTCCGATACCAAAGAGGGCAAGGGGCAACGCGAGGAGCGCGGAGGGGCTTCCGCCAGCGAGCTCGAGTTTCGCGACAAGTACAATCCTGGAGGAGCGCGGGTTCCCGTTGCGGTCGTTCTCTTCCACGACGACTACTCCCCGCCGAGCGGAGTCTACTATTTCCGACAGGGCGCATTCAGTCAGTACAATGGGCGAAAGCTGGTAGTCTCGGGACGCCAGGACATCGACGGCGATCTCATCCCGCATTTTCCAGCGCGGCTCTCGCAGATCGCTAACGCGCCCGAGGTCAACGAAAACCGCGGACCCCTCGAGACGACGATCGCCCTCATGGCCGACCATACCCAGCCGTTTGCCCTCGAGTCGCCGGTCGAGGTCGAGCCGATGCAGAACCCCTCGCCGAATCGTTTTCGTCGCGTATACCGCGCGATGTCAGCGGTGCTCACGGCCGACTACACGTCCATGCTCGACGCGAGCCCGGGCTCGTCCGACTGGTCCAAAGAACAGTGGGCGCACTACACCGAGACTCCGACCGATCCCCGCTACTCCGAGCTTGCTGCCGAGCTCACCGCCGAGCTGCCGGCAAGGCTTGCAGACAACCCGGTTGCCGAGGCCTTTGCGGTGACCGGCTGGCTCGGGCGCGAAGGCATCTACAGCCTCAAAAACCAGCACAGCGGAGCGGAGGACCCCACGGCGAGCTTCTTGTTCGGCGATCGAACCGGCTACTGCGTGCACTTCGCACATGCCGCGACCTATTTGATGCGAAGCCTCGGGGTGCCCGCGCGGGTGGCGACAGGCTATGCGCTGAGCGAATCGGCGCGCCAGGGCGGCTCTTCGTTGCTGCTGTCCGGCTCCGCGTCCCATGCCTGGCCGGAAGTATTCCTCGATGGCTTCGGCTGGGTGGTCTTGGACGTGTATCCGGAGCGCGCGCTCGATCCCCCCGAGCAGCCGATGGATGCCGACTTGCAGAGGCTCCTCGGAGAGCTTGCCCGCGGCGCGTCTCCGATCCCGCTCTCCGCGACGGACTTACCGAAGCTCAGAGAGTTGGCCCGTCGCATCTCTTTGACCTTTGGAACCTGGCTCTTGGCACTCTGCGTCTTCGTGCTGTTCCTGCTCTACTTGGTGAAGCTCTGGCGCCGAATGGCTCCCAGCCTGTCGCCGCCATCTTCGCTGCCTCGAGTCATCTATCGCGCAGAGCTCGATCGCATCGGCGAGCTCGAGGTTCGCAGACGTCCGGGCGAGTCGAGAGAGGCGTTCGCGCGACGTGTACACGACAGAGTCCCTGCGTTCGAGCCCTTGACGAAGGCGCACCTCGCGGCTGCGTTCGGCGGGCACCAGGCCGACCCGGGCCAGCTGCGCGATCAGGCCGCGGAGGTGCGGCGCGAAGTTCGCAGTAGATTCCCCCTTTGGAAGCGGTTTTTGGGGCTCCTTACGCCCTGGTCTTGGTTACGTTCAAAATGATGCCATCCTTCCCAAAGCGAGCCCGGAGCTGAGATGCAGCAAGCCATGCAAACACCCATCGACGATAGCCTCAGCGGCGCACGCGAGGTCGCTGAGCGCCTGGGCGACCGCCTGAGAGCAGCGGTTCGAGGCCGAGACGAGGTGGTCGAGCTGGTGCTCGTCGCGCTGCTCTCTGACGGTCACGTGCTTCTCGAAGACTATCCAGGCTCGGGGAAGACGACGCTTGCCCGAGCGCTTGGCAACGCGCTCGAAGAAGAACACGGCACCCCAGGCATTGCTGCGTTCCGCCGCATTCAGTTCACCCCCGACCTGCTACCGAGCGACATCACGGGCACGAACATCTTCGACGTAGAAACCAGCCGCTTCGCGTTTCGTCGCGGCCCGGTGTTCGCGCACATCGTGCTTGCCGACGAGATCAACCGCACCTCCCCGAAGGTACAGGCGGCAATGCTCGAAGCAATGGCCGAGAAACAAGTAACGGTCGATAATCAGTCCTACCTGCTCGACGACTTGTTTTTCGTCATCGCAACGCAAAACCCGCTCGACTTGGCGGGCACCTATCCGCTTCCAACGCCGCAGCTCGACCGCTTTCTTTTTAAGATCGAAATGAAGCACATCGATCGCGCCTCGGAGCTCGAGGTGCTGGAGCAGTATCCACGAGCAAGCCTCGAGGTCGCGCGCGACCACCCAGGCGTGACGCGTAGTGAAATTTTAGCCGCGCGACGCCAGACCCGCGTCGCTGTTCACGTAGCTCCGGTCGTCAAAGAAGCTCTGGTCGACCTGGCGCGTCTCCTTCGGAGCGATTCTCGCGTCCTCCAGGGGGCGTCGACCCGAGCGCTGGTCTTGATGCTACCCGCGCTTCAGGCCCGTGCGGTCATCCATGGAAGAGATTTCGTCTCCCCTGAAGACATCGCCGCGCTGGCGCCATACGTGTTCAAACACCGGCTCGAGTGTGCGCCGGGTGTGGAAGATGTGAACAAGCTCATCGAAGAGGCGACCGGCGTCGAGGTGGAGAAGCTCGCGCGCGCGAGCCTGCGCCGCGGTTGACGATGAGCTCTCCCAATCTAGTGCGCATCGTGCAGGTGACGCTGACAGCTCTCCTGACGGCGATCGTACTCGCATTCGGCTCTCCGTCTCGGGCCGGCGCTGACGATATGATCGCGCCGCTGCTGCTCGAAGGCGAAGAGGCCAATGTCGAGGAGCTTGCTCTGTGGGAGCTCATCGAACGCGAGCGCTATGTCAGGGCTCGCGAGGAGGCGGAGAAGTACCTGCTAGCGCACCCGAGCTCCTACGTTGCGCATCTCGTTCTCGGCGTGGCGCAGCACTACGGTGAGGCGAATTTCCCCAAGGCGCTTTTTCACGAAGCTCGCGCCCTCGATCTTTTCGAGGCGGTTGAAGGCTTGCAGCCGACGCCCAGTCAGCCCTGGAGATGGCATGCGAGGATCTTGGTCGCGCTGACGCGGACACATGGGGACCTCGAGCACTACGACGAGCAGCTCGGCTTCATGTATCGGTACAACGAGCTGTACACGCCTCAGCTCAAAGCAGAGCTCGCCTGGCCCTTGATGAAGAAACGAGACTTCGAAAAGGCGAGACTCGCAGCGCAAGATGGGCTCGACACTGGCGATCCATATCAGATCGAGCGCGCAAAGAACGCGCTGTGCGCCATCGAGTACGAGGCGGGCGACGACGAGAAGGCCTACGAAGTCTGCGCCGACGCGGTAGAGTATGGGCGCACGCATTTTGGGAGCGCCACGGCGGTTGACCTCGGGAATTTTGCCGAGGCCGCTAGGTCGGTTTTTCGCTTCGACGAGGCAGAGCGGCTCTTGATGGACGCATCGAAAGGCGGCCTGTCCTGGTACGGAAATCCCTGGCTCGAGCTCGCCGATCTTTACATGCGAGCCGGGCGATTCGCCGAAGCCTTGTCTGCGCTCCGGGAGGTCCCGCGCCATCGTGCCGCCCGGCCAGCGCACGTTCGGGACTCGGACCGTAACGAAGCACGTCGATCGCTGGCGGCCTTCCTGGTGTTGATGGGCCGGCCCGATGAAGCGCTGCGCATCACCGACAAGGCTGCCGTACTTCCGGACCGACGAGCACACAATAGCCGAGATCCCGAGCAAGATCGGAGCATCGTCGCGCTGCTCGACCGGCAAGCGCGCTTGATGCTGGCGGAGATGACCCTGGAGCGCGCCGCGGCCAAACCCTTTCACTCCCGTTGCTGGGCGCACGGCAAAGCGCTGTGGCTGCGGTTTCAGGCATGGATGAGCGCGCGGCAGGTCGCGCGCTTCCTCGACGACGAAGTGCGGCTGGTCGGCACCTTTGCGCTTGGGACTGCACGGAGCGCAGTCATGCCGGCTTGGCTCCTAGGCGAGCTCAACCGAGCTCTTGGTCCTGGAGTGGTCAGGGCCGCGGTCATTGAGATGCGCCGTGAAGACCAAAGACAAGGCGCTGCCCCCTACTATGACGCCGTGCTGGCCGAGGTTTCGTTGACACAAGGCGAGTACGACGAAGCAATCCTACAGGCTGAGCAGGCGCTGCGTCAGCTGCCGCCGGGAGACGCCCTGCTGCGGGAACGCGTCAGGGCAGTCATGGGCAAGGCGCTGCCCGACCCCCGTGAAACGACCTCGCTCTACGAGGAGGTCCTGGGGACCGACCCAGGCTTATTCCGGCGATTGGGCTGGGCGCTTCCTGTCGAAGTCCAGTCGGGAGAGGCGGAGATCGATCGAGCTCTAGCGAGAGCAATCATGCGGTCTCCGCGTTTCGAGCGGTCGAGCAATGGGCTTCGTATTCAAATCGAAGGCGCGCGAATTTGCTTGTTCGGGCGCACCGGCACGGCCTGGGGTTGCGGTGAAACCGCGATTGAAGAGGCCGAATCGGCCGAGAGCTATGCGCAGCGGATTGTCGACTCGTTTCACTCGTCCATTTTTTCGCCTCGCGTCGACCTGAGTCGCATAGACATCAATTCCCTCGATGGCTCCAATCGGGTCACGCGCAATCCGCTCGACATGCTCCTTGCACCGTGAAGTCGACCCCGTAAAGTCGACGCTTTGCGCCGACCACAGGGCTTCGCCCTGGTCTTGTAGGCGGTGCTGTGGCTTACTGCCCGCGGTGAGCAACACCTGGGTTCGTCTCGCGCTTCTGGCTGCGTTCTTGGTTGGCGTCTACTTCATTGGCAGGGCTACGGGCTTGACCGATCAGCTCACGGTGGATGGCATTCGCGAGTCGATGCGGGCGGCTGGGGTCGCTGGCTTTGCGGTGTTCGTCGCGGTTTTTTGCGTTGGCCAGCTGCTCTACATCCCCGGCTTCGTTTTCGTCATGGTGTCGGGGCTGGCCTACGGTCCGCTCTGGGGCTCTCTGGCCTCGGTGATCGCAGCCAACGTCTCCGTTGCGGTTTCATTCTTCATCGTTCGTACGATTGGCGGTCAGCCACTCAAGAGCATCCACATCAAGCGGCCGTTTCTCCAAAAGCCACTCGACCGCTTGGAGCAGCAGCCCATTCGCTCGATGATCGTCATCCGCCTCTTCCTCTGGGCGATCCCACCGGTGAACTACACCTTGGCCATGTCTGGCGTGACTTTCCGCGACTACATGGTTGCAGCGCTCATCGGCATGACCCCGCCTTTCGTCACGCTCTCGGTGGCGGCAGGCTTGGGCTTCAATCTCTTGTAGTCGCTATTTCCGACGGGTTAGCGGGATGCTGGTGTCGGGGAGCGTCTGCTCGGCCGACTCGGCATCGGCTCGCGCGCTCTGCGCCGCGAAAGGTTTGGTTGGCGGCTCGCTGAGCGGAGCGCGCTCTAGCTGCGCGGAGGCCCATCGCACACTTTGCGCGATCACGTGGGAGTCGGTGACCTCGTCGGTCGCGCGCAGGAGCATCGCGAGCTCGCGCGCCATGTCGTGCGTCGAGGCGTAGCGTTCGATCGGGTTCCGCCGCAGTGCCTTGTCGATGATTTCGAGAAGGCGAGCAGGGAGGTCGTCGCGGATCTCCGTGAGGTCCGGTGCGTCGGACGCGCGGATTGTTCCGACGACTTCGAGCGGGTCTTCGCCCTTGAAAAGCTTCTCACCGGCGAGAATCTCCCAAAGGACGACGCCTACGCTGAAGACATCGGTCTGCGCGCTCGGTTCCGCTTCGTAGGTCAGCTCGGGCGCGAGATACGAAATCTTGCCCTTCACGAAACCAGGCTTGGTAATCGAGCTCCGGTCCATCGCACGGGCGAGGCCGAAATCCGTCAGCTTCACGACGCCGCAGTTGCTGAGCATCACGTTTTGAGGAGTGACATCACGATGAAAGACAGGGGCCGGGCGCCCGTCTGCGTCCAAGCGCGCATGCGCCGCGTGGAGAGCGTCGAGGACTTCGATGCCGATCGCGGCAGTCAGGCTCCAGGGCGTGTGGTGCCCGTGTGCTCGATAGCCTCGACGCCACTCCAAGAGCGTGAGGCCGTCGACCCACTCCAGAACTAGATAGTATTCGCCGGTGTGATCTCGATCGAAGTCGTGGATCTGCGCGATGTTCGGGTGATCGAGCTCGGAGACCACGCGCGCCTCTTCGACGAACATCTTGAGGAACTCCGGGTTCTGGCTGAGCGGAGCTAAGACGCGCTTGATGGCGACCGGGCGGGTGAAGCCCGCGGCCCCGTGCGTCTGCCCGCGATACACCTTTGCCATCCCGCCTTCGCCGGCGAGCTCTAGGACCTCGTATTTTCCACCAAGCAGTTCCACCATTAGAGGGTGGCTGAACCCTCAGTTCTCTTTAGCAGAAAGCAGGGCTTCGAGTTCACCCTTCTCGTACATCTCTCGAATGATGTCCGATCCACCCACGAACTTGCCCCGGACGTAAAGCTGCGGGATCGTTGGCCAGTTGGCGAACTCCTTGATTCCCTGCCGGATGGACGGGTCTTCGAGCACGTTCACATCCTGGAACTCAGCGCCGGACCGCCGGAGAACCTCGACCACGGTCGCGGAGAAGCCACATTGTGGGAAGTTCTTGTTCCCCTTCATGAAGAGCACGACTTCGTTGGCGTCGATGATGCCCTGAATTCGGTCCCGCAGCGTATCGTCCATCGTTTATCCCTCTGCCTTAGCCCAACTCTCGGGCGAGTAGGTCTTGAGTGCAAGTGCGTGGACCGGCCCGGCCATCAGCTCGCCCAGAGCGGCGTAGACCATTTGGTGCTGTTCAATGGGTGTTTTCCCCACGAACGCCGCCGAGACGACGGTGGCTTCCCAATGGTCCCTGGTGCCCGTCAGGTCGGTGATCACCAAATGGGAGACTTCCCCCAGTGCGTCACGAATTCGCTTTTCCAAGACCTCGGCTTCGAGCATCGCAGCGCTTCTCCTCCAGCTGTGGCTACGGCCGGGCAGGGCGCTTGTCAATCTCCACGGTGGTCAATGCACACCAAAGAGCCGCTTCACCGAGGGGCGCGCGAGGACGATGATCGTGAAGATGCCGAGGACGGTCCCAAAGGGAAACATCAGGCATTCACCCCAGCCCGTGAGGTAGCAGAACGTCCACCAGCGGCGCTTGCGGATTTGCATTCCGACGACTGCGAGGTGCACGGCGGTGATCACGGCGATCAGGAGCCCGCCGACGATCATCGTGATGATCAGGGTGTTGAGGTCCTGCGCCATCGCCTCGGGGCTGCCTCCAAATGTGTCGGTGACGGCTTGTCCTGGGACGTCACCCATCGCCATCCCGATATCGCTTCCTACCTCATCGATGAGCTTCGCGCCGGCGACCCCGAAGATCAGTGTCGGAACCCCCCCGAGCAGTGCGACCCCCGCCAAGATGAAATGACCGATTGAAAGCGCGCTCAGATGCTCGCGGTCTTCTGCGTTTGGCTCTTCTTCCAAGCGATCCCCTTTTGAGATCGTGCTATGCCCCCACTCGATGGGCAAGGTCGCATTCGTTTTCCCAGGTCAAGGCAGCCAAAAAGTCGGCATGGGGCGTGAAGCCTTCGAAGCGTCCGGTGCCGCGCGCAGAGTGTTCGAAGAGGCCGATGAGGCGCTGGGCGAAAGGCTCTCGCAGCTCTGTTTCGAAGGCCCCGAGGACGCCCTGAGGCTCACCTCGAATACGCAGCCTGCAGTTCTGACCGCCTCCATCGCAGTTCTGCGAGCGCTCGACGCTTCGTTCGATCTGGTCGCCGGACACAGCCTCGGTGAGTACTCCGCGCACGTTGCAGCAGGCACCCTCCGGCTCGCCGACGCGGTGCGACTCGTTCGAAAGCGCGGTGAGCACATGCAGGAAGCCGTGCCTTACGGTGAGGGTTCGATGGCGGCGGTGCTCAAAGCCGACCGCGGGCTCGTTGAACGCATCTGTGCCGAGGTCCCCGGCCTGGTCGAGGCCGTCAACTACAACTCGCCTCAGCAGATCGTGATTGCCGGGGAGACGTCTGCAGTGAGCGAGGCGGGGACGAAGCTCAAAGCCGCCGGCGCGCGGGCGAGCACCCTTCCGGTGAGCGCACCGTTTCACTCCAGCTTGATGGAGCCCGCCGAGCTGCGGCTCCGTGCCGACATCGAACAGATCGCGTTCTCGGATCCGCGGGTGCCGGTGTATGTCAATGTAGACGCCAAGCCCATTCGCGATTCCGCCTCGGCAAAAGACGCGCTGATCCGGCAGGTGAGCCGACCGGTTCTGTGGGAGGCGACGGTCCGTAAAATGATTGACGACGGGGTTTCGCTTTTCGTCGAAGTGGGCCCGGGTCGGGTCCTGAGCGGGCTTTTGGTCCGGATCGACAAGCGCGCCGGTCGGGTCAGCGTCCAAGGCCCGTCGGACTTCGCTGCGGCCAAAGACGCCATCGCGGAAGTCCGCGGCGGCTGATTTCTCAGTAATTTCGGGCCCCATGCGGAAACCGCCCCGCTGGGTTTGACCTAATTTCCAAATCTTGTAGAAACGCGCCGCCCGCCAGCTTCCAAACGGGGTCGGGCTCGAATAGAGGTTCAGCGGATATGGAAAATCTGATTTATGCAGCCCCAGCAGCGGGCGTGCTTGCTCTGATCTTCGCCTGGGTGAAGGCGAGTTGGGTTGCTCGGCAGGATCCCGGCGACTCCACCATGGTCGAGATCGCGGGTCTGATTCAGGAAGGCGCCCTGGCTTTCCTTCGGGCGGAGTACCGCGTCCTTTCAATGTTCGTGCTCGTCGTCGGCGCGATTCTCGGTGTTGCCTACTTCGGCGACCCGCAGCGCGGTTGGCAAATCGCGGGGGCATTCGTCTTCGGCGCCGCATCCTCGGCGCTAGCCGGCTGGGCCGGCATGAAGGTGGCGACCAACGCCAACGTCCGAACGACGGCGGCAGCTCGAACCGGGCTCTCCCCCGCGCTCGACGTGGCGTTCTCCGGCGGCACCGTCATGGGCATGACCGTCGTCGGTCTAGCGACCCTCGGGCTCGGTGTGCTCTACATCGTCTTCATGAATGTGCTCGGCTGGGAGCTCACCCGTACCGTCAACGTCATCACGGGTTTCTCGATGGGCGCCTCCTCGATCGCACTCTTCGCGCGTGTCGGGGGTGGCATTTACACCAAGGCCGCCGACGTCGGCGCCGACCTCGTGGGCAAGGTCGAATCGGGCCTCCCCGAGGATGACCCTCGCAACCCTGCGGTCATCGCGGACAACGTCGGTGACAACGTCGGTGACGTCGCCGGGATGGGCGCCGACCTCTTCGAATCGTTCGTCGGTGCGATCATCGGCGCGATGGTCTTGGCGCTGGGTTTCGTCGCGGTGAAAGACGGACAGAGCATCGGCCCGGTCATCATGCCGCTGGTCATCGCGGGCGCGGGCATCCTCTGCTCGATGGTGGGCACCTTCTTCGTGCGCACCAAAGAGGGCGGCAACCCTCAGCACGCCCTCGACATGGGCGCATTCGGTGCCGCGGGTGTCATGGCCCTCGCGACCTTCGGCATCGCCTACTACATGTGGCCGCAGGGCGGCACGGCGAACGCAGCGGGCAAGGTCGTGACCTGGAGCAACGTCGGTTGGGCGACCGTGGCCGGCCTCGCAGCGGGCGTTCTCGTAGGCCTCATCACCTCGTACTACACGTCGATGGAGAAGGCCCCAGTCGATAGCATTGCCGAGCAGAGCAAGACCGGCACCGCTACGAACATCATCGCGGGCCTCGGCGTTGGCATGCAGTCGACCGCCATGCCGATTCTCGTCATCGCGGCCGGTGTGGTCGTCGCGGCAGAGGTCGCTGGCCTCTACGGCGTCGCAATCGCGGCCCTTGGCATGCTCTCGACCACCGGCATTCAGCTCGCGGTCGACGCTTACGGCCCCATCGCGGACAACGCGGGCGGCATCGCCGAGATGAGCCATCAGGAGCCTCAAGTTCGTGAGCGCACCGACAAGCTCGACGCCGTGGGCAATACGACCGCGGCCATCGGAAAGGGCTTCGCCATCGGGTCTGCCGCGATGACCGCGCTTGCGCTCTTCGCCGCGTTCGCTCAGACGGCAGGGATCACCGGGATCGACATCTCGAAGCCTCTCGTCATGGCGGGCCTATTCCTCGGCGGAATGCTGCCCTTCCTCTTCTCTTCGATGGCCATGAAGGCTGTCGGTGTCGCGGCGATGGACATGATCGAGGAGGTTCGTCGTCAGTTCCGTGAGATTCCGGGGCTGCTCGAGGGCAACGCCAAGCCGGACACGGCTCGCTGCGTGAAGATCTCCACCGAGGCGTCGCTCAAGCGCATGATCGCTCCGGGTGCGCTTGCCATTCTCACCCCGGTCGTCGTGGGCTTCGCGATGGGAGCTGAGCCGCTTGGCGGCCTGCTCGCTGGTGTGACCGTCTCGGGCGTGACGATGGCGCTCTTCATGTCCAATGCTGGCGGCGCCTGGGACAACGCCAAGAAATCCTTCGAAAGCGGCGGATACAAGATGAAGGATGGCTCGGTTCACCCCAAGGGCAGCGAGGCTCACAACGCCGCCGTCGTCGGTGACACCGTCGGTGACCCCTTCAAGGACACCGCAGGTCCGTCGCTCAACATCTTGGTGAAGCTGATGAGCATCGTAGCTCTGGTTCTCGCGCCGCTGCTCGTCTAACGCCGACAGCCGATGCGTGGAGTGGGCCAGGGGGCTTACCTCCCCCTTGGACGACTGAGAGGACCCCGCCGCCGTTTGGCTCGCGGGGTTTTTCTTTGCGGCCTCCCGGGGTTAGGATTGCCCAATGGTTGACCCAAGCCGAACCTCTGCCTGGATGGCACTTCGCACCCATCATGAAGAGATCGCCGACCTCCAGATGCGTCAGCTCTTCGGCGACGATTCGGAACGAGCTTCGCGTTTCTCGCTCATCCTCGGCGACCTCTTGTTCGATTACTCCAAGAATCGCGTCACCGATCAAACGATGACTTTGCTCACCGAGCTCTTCGAGCAGTGCGGCGTGCGAGATTGGATCGCCCGAATGTTCGCAGGCGAGGCGATCAACGAAACCGAGGGAAGAGCGGTTCTCCATACCGCCCTTCGCAACCGTGGCGAGCGCCCGGTGCTCGTCGAAGGCTCCGACGTGATGCCCGACGTGCGGCGTGTGCTCTCGCAGATGCGCAGGTTCGCCGATTCGGTTCGAGAAGGCGCCTGGCTGGGGCACACCGGGCGCGCCATCACGGATGTCGTCAACATCGGGATCGGTGGCTCCGATCTCGGTCCAGTGATGGTCACCGAGGCGCTGCGCCCCTACTGGAAGCAGGGGCTGCGCGCGCATTTCGTTTCGAATGTGGATAGCAGTCATCTGAGCGAGGTGCTTCGCCGGGTGCAGCCTGACACCACGCTGTTCATCGTGGCCTCGAAGACGTTCACCACGCAAGAGACGCTCACGAACGCTCGCTCTGCACGCCGATGGCTCGTCGACCGACTGGGCACCGAGGACGCCGTAGCCAAGCATTTCGTCGCGCTGTCGACAAATCGCGAAGCGGTCGTGAAGTTTGGAATCGACCCAGAGAACATGTTCGAGTTCTGGGATTGGGTCGGCGGACGGTACTCGCTCTGGTCGGCAATAGGTCTTTCGATTGCGACCGTCGTGGGCATGGACAACTTTGAAGAGCTGCTCGCCGGAGCGTACGAGGTCGACGAGCACTTCCGTACCGCGCCGCTCCGGGAGAACATCCCAGTCGTCATGGCTATGCTCGGCGTCTGGTATCACAATTTTTTTGGCGCACCCTCGCATGCGGTGCTGCCGTACGATCAGTACCTTCATCGCTTTCCGGCGTACCTTCAGCAGGCCGACATGGAGAGCAATGGCAAGAGCGCGTCGCGTGACGGGGCAATCATCGACGGCTACACCACGGGCCCCATCGTCTGGGGTGAGCCGGGAACGAACGGCCAGCACGCGTTCTTTCAGCTGCTACACCAGGGGACGCATCTGGTGCCCTGCGATTTCATCGTAGCCGCACAGAGCCAGAACCCGATCGGCGAACACCAGGACATCCTGGTAGCCAATTGCATCGCTCAAGCAGAGGCGATGATGCGCGGGAAGACGTCCGGCGAGGCCCGCGCGGAGCTCGAGGCGTCGGGTGCGTCTGCGGAGCGGGTCGCGGAGCTCGTTCCGCACAAGAGCTTTGCAGGCAATCGCCCGAGCAATACCTTCATGCTGGAGCGGCTCACGCCCCGAGCGCTAGGCCGACTGATCGCGCTCTACGAGCACAAGATCTTCGTGCAAGGGGTCATTTGGAACATCTACAGCTTCGACCAGTTCGGAGTCGAGCTCGGAAAGCAGCTGGCCAAGGTCATTCTGCCAGAGCTTGGTGGGGCCGACGGAGAGCATGATGGCTCTACCAATCAGTTGATTTCGTACTACCGAAACCACAAGAATCCGAACCAATGACCACCCTCGCGGTCGACATCGGTGGAATGAGCATCAAGCTGCTCGTGCTCGACGAACAGGGCGAGCCCTTGTCGGAGACCTCGGCCAGACCAACGCCGGTGCCGCCGACTCCCGATGCGGTCATCGCCTTGGTTCACGACATCGCCGACACTCTGCCGCCCCATCAGCGGGTTTCGGTCGGCTTCCCAGGAGTGGTCAAGGGCGGTGTAACATGGAACGCGCCAAATCTCGGCGACGCGCTCTGGAATCGCGTCCCGTTGAGTGAGAGGCTGAGTGACCGACTCGGACGTCCCGTTCGCGCGGTCAACGACGTCGATCTGCAGGGGCTCGGTGTCGTCCGAGGTGATGGCGTCGAGCTGGTCTTGACGCTTGGAACCGGAATGGGAGCAGCGCTGTTCACCGACGGGGCGTTGGTTCCAAACCTGGAGCTTGGCCACCACCCGTTTCGGGACGGGCAAACGTATGAAGACCTCGTGCGCGACAGTGAGCTCAAGCGCATCGGTCGGGTCGAATGGACGAAGCGCGTTCTCGACGCGATCCAGCAAATCGAGCCGATCTTCAACTACGACCGGCTCCACCTAGGCGGAGGCAATTCGCTGAACATTCAATCCGACCTCCCCGGGAACGTGCGCGTCTTCACCCTCGCCGAGGGGCTTCGCGGTGCGCTGAGGCTATGGGACGACGCCTAGGCGCCGCCGACGAACGGGTTCAGGTGGCGCTCTTCGCCGATCGTCGTGTTCGGGCCGTGTCCGCAGATCACTAGGGTTTCGTCCGGCAACGCGAAAAGCTTGCGTTTGATCGAATCGACGAGCTGCGACGTGTTGCCGCCCCAAAGGTCGCTGCGACCGACGCTTCGCGCGAAGAGGGTGTCGCCTGCAATCACGATGGGTCGGTCCCCTTCCACGGTGAGGCAAATGCTGCCCGGCGAGTGCCCGGGCGTGTGAACGACATCGGCCTCGAGGCCGCCTGCCAAGACGGTGTCACCATGAGAAAGAAAGCGGTCGACCGCGGCCATTTCTGGCGCGCGGAACGGGGCGCCGAATCCATCGAGCTGCATCTGCACGCCTTCGTAGAGGAAGAGATCTCCCTCATGAATCATGATCGGCGCATCGGTCCCGTCTTGGACCTCCTTGGTGGCGCCGATGTGGTCGAAGTGCGTGTGCGTGTGGACGATCCCCTCGCATTTGAGGCCGAGCGCTTCCAGGCGTGCAAGAATCCGAGGCGCTTCGCCTCCAGGATCGACGACAATCCCCGTCCCGCGCTCCTCGTCGCCAACAATCACGCAGTTGCACCCGAGCGGAGCGACGGAGAAATGCTCGATGATCATGTGTGGCCCATAGCATCTTGCGGGGGTGAGCGCGACAGCGACAGCGTCAGCGTCAGCGTCAGCTTCAGCGCCAGTGACAGTGACAGTGTCAGTGCCAGCGTCAGTGTCAGTGCCAGTGGCAGTGCCAGTGCCAGTGCCAGCGTCAGTGCCAGTGGCAGTGGCAGTGCCAGTGCCAGTGCCAGCGTCAGTGCCAGCGCCAGTGCTACCTGCTCCTGTGGCACTACTGGGTCATCGTGATCTCCTTTTTGCGTGTGAGTGGGGCCGGGCTGGCGCCCTTTCGGTGAACCCCACTCACACGCAAAAAGGAGATCACTCATGGGACTCATCATTCAGCAACGGGCGCTTCAGGCGGCAGGTGGCTTGCGACAGGTGCTTCCGGTGGTTCGGAAGCGGGACCGGTCGCTCTTCGACCAGATCCATCGGGCCATGAATAGCGTCGTGCTCAATATCGCAGAGGCGGATGGGAACGACCCCGGAACGGCGAAAGCACGGTTCGCGTCCGCGTGCGGGTCCGCCAAAGAAGTTCGTGCAGGGCTCCAGCTCGCGATCGCGTACGGCTACGTCCGGGGCACGAAGGTGGCAGCGGTGGACATCGCGCTCGATGAGGTTTGCGCGATGTCCTGGAGGCTTTCGGGCCGCTAGGGCCTCCGCCCCAAACACCACGTGATGGCGCACACCTCGTCGAGCTTCTCGTCGAGGTGCGTTGCCGTGTGACTCTCGATGTAGCCCCAGTCACTTGCGACGTTGAGGGCGGCTCGAACCTCTTTGGCGGAGCCGCAAGCGGTCGAAAATCTGGCCCGCGCATTGCCGGCATCATTTCCCCGTCCCTCCGCAATGTTGAGGACCACGCTTTGTGCAGCTCTTTTGAGCTGTTCGGCCAACGACTTGTCATGCTCGCGAATCGTGTGAACGAGCGGAGCAAGCTCGCGCACCACGTTCCGCGCTCGGTCGTAAACATTCATCTTCAGCATCAGCGACTCCTTGGATTGGGCTTGGGCTCTCACCCCAAGTGCGAGCCCAAACCCAATCCAAGGACAAAGCGATAGTCAAAGATGAACAAGCCAGTGCCAGCGCCAGTGTCAGTGCC